>JAMXLL010000306.1 GCA_024281015.1 Candidatus Binataceae bacterium | reverse complement strand
AGTGGGACGAAGTCCGGAGGATCGATCACTACGCGAGATCGTTCAAGGATCTGACGATCCTCTCCCGATGGGAGAGGTCGGCGCGCAGCGCCGGGTGAGGGACCTTCATGAGCATTCAGATTCTGATGCGACCGCTCCTGCGCTCGCGCCTGACCGCGCCCGCGTGCTGCGCGTTGCACAGACCGAAGTCGAACGCAAATTGTGGCAACGCCTGCGCAACCGCCAGATCAAGGGAGCGAAATTCCGTCATCAACATCCGATCGGTCCTACATCGCGGACTTGATATCCGTAAAGGCTCAGCTGGTTATCGAGCTCGATGGCAGCCGACATGCTGAGGACGCTAACCGGAAGCTCGACCAGCGCCGAGACAGAATACCTGGAGAGGCTTGGATATGACGTGCTGCGCTTCTGGAATGACGAGGTGTCGGACAATATCGATAGTGTGTTCGACCGAATCACAGAATTCCTTTAAGGTCCCTCACCCGCGCGGCGAAAAATGCCGCGCGACCTCTCCCATCGGGAGAGATCCATTAACGGGCGACGGCCATAGTGCGCCAATGGCAGGGCAGGGGACGAACGGTTTCACGCGGATCGAGCGGCATCTAGCGCGCCTTGGTGTTTTCTTGTTTTTGGCAGTGCTGGCGTTGCCAGTCATCGCTGGACCACCAGCGGCGGACAAAACCGAGGTCATTGAATTTCGCCCGCGAATGCCCGGCGGTTCCAGTCGGCGTGGAGAATGTTGGACGGAGTCGATTGCCGCCTCCAGGGCCGGCGCCTGGCGATGCATGGTGGACAACGAAATTTACGACCCGTGCTTTTCCCGCCGTGATTTGAGCAACGCGGTGATCTGCGATGCGAATCCGGCGAAGGCCACGGCCGGCTTCATCCTGAAACTCTCGAAGCCGCTGCCCGAGCAGTCTTCCAACGTGGCAGTTTACTCACGGCCCTGGCTCGTAAAGCTCGCCGATGGAGCGACGTGTGAAATTGAGACCGGGACGGTTGCGTTGGTGGCCGGACTTCAGGTTCCGTATAACTGTTCGGATTCGCAGGAATGCGGTGACAAGGGTTGCGCCCACTTGACCGGCCTGACCGGGAATTTCCGGCATGGGAAGCTCTGGATGGCCAACAAAGTTACTTTCAGTTCGTCGGATAAAGGCCTCCAACTAATTAGCCGCAAACCCGTCGCCGTGATTGCCGTCTGGAAATAGAATCGGCGCGGCAGCGCCCGCCCCAGCCGCGTAATCTCGACGGGAGTGGCGTGTTTGGGGCATGCTGGTTCGAGTACTTGAACAATGAGCGACGCACGACCCAAACCCATCCCGATTCCCGACGACCTTACCCGGCCTTTTTGGGAGGCTGCCAGGGAACGGCGACTCGTCCTCCAGCGCTGCGCGACTTGCAATTACTACAACCATCCGCCTCGACACGCATGTGATGCATGCCTCTCCCAGCAATTGCGCTTCGAACCGGTGAGCGGGCTTGGCCGAATCCATACATTTACCATAATGCATCAGCGCGACGTGCCCGGCTTCGAATCCGAAGCGCCATTCATCAACATCGTGGTCGAACTCGAGGAGCAGCCGGCGCTATTCATGCTCTCGAACCTGCCCATTTCCGAACGCGACCGGCTACGTATTGGTGCGCCGGTAAAAGTTGAGTTTGAAGACCGCGGCAACGGTGAAATCGTGCCGCAGTTCAGGATCTGCTGATCGCCGCAGGAGCATGCAGAGATGAGTATGGTGCGGGGCAAGACTGCTATCGTTGGCATCGGTTATTCCGAGATAACCCGTCGTTCGCAAAAGCCCCTCGGCTTGCTGGCTGTCGATGCCTGCCGTGCGGCGCTCGAGGATTCGGGTGTTGAGGCCGGCCAGATTAACGGGCTGACCACCTACCCGGAATCGCCGTTTGCCGGTGCTGGTAATCGCGATGGTATTGACGTCGTCACCGTGATGTACGTGGTTAATCATTTGCCGCTGGCGCCGGATATTCGCTGGTATGCACAAATCGAGACCGGAATGATCGCAAGTCCGATTATAGAAGCGGCTAATGCCCTTATCGCCGGCGCCTGCGAATACGTCCTCATATGGCGCGCGATGCATCGGCCTGAGGCCCGCCCTGCCGGCAGCGGCACTGCAAGCGCGCCGCGCGCGAGCGGCGATGCGCAGTTTATGGCACCCTGGGGTTGCACTAGTATTGTCCAGTGGCATGCACTCGCGTGGCAGCGCTACATGCAGCGTTACGGCGCCACGCGGGAGGCGTTGGCAGCGTTGGCGGTCAACAGCCGGCGCAACGCTAATCTCAACCCGCGCGCATTTTTTTATTCTCAGCCTCTGTCGCGCGACGATTATTTCAGTTCACGATGGATCGCCGAGCCGCTGTGCCTTTACGACTGCGACGTGCCGATTGACGGCTGTGTCGCCCTGGTAATGACCACCGCCGAGCGGGCGCGCGATTTGAAAAACCCGCCTGCCTATGTTGCCGGTTGGGGCCAGAACACCGCATCGCGTCGCACCTTACTGCATTATGCACTGGACGATTACATGGAATGCGGCGGTTCGCTGGCGCGCAAATTATGGGCCTCGGCCGGGCTGGGCCCCCGTGACATGGATGCAGCCGAGCTTTACGACGGCTTCAATCCTTCCACCCTTTATTGGCTCGAAGCGGCCGGTTTCTGCCCGCAAGGCGAAGGCGGCTCATTTGTGCAAGGCGGGCGAATTGCCCTGGAAGGGGAATTGCCGGTCAACACCTTCGGCGGCAGCCTCAGCGAGGGCCGTATGCATGGCATGGGACATATAGCCGAAGCCGTACGCCAGGTTACCGGCCGCGCCGAACAGCGCCAACTCAAGGACGCCGAAGCGGTTTGCGCGATAGACGGTTCGCCGATGCTACGCGGCAGCGGCATCGTAGTTACCCGGTCGCCTTGATGATGCAGCGTCTCGGACAGGTTTGCGCAGTTCACCGTAGCTTGGAGACCATATGGCCCCTTACCTCTATGAAGTCCTGGAACGCCTCATCGCCTTCGATACAGTCAGTTCCTGCACTGTTCTTCCTGCGGTCGAATATCTTGCCGATCAGCTGGATAGCAACGGGCTCAAGACGATTGTGCATCGAATCGATGTTTTGGGTGTGCCGCAGGCAAACCTGGTGGCGTATGCCGGACCACCGTCTCCCGATGGGCTGATAATTACCGGTCACCTCGACACCGTACCATTCGAAGGCCAGCCGGGATGGGAACGCGAGCCCCTAAAAATGACAGTCGAGGGCGATCGCATCTTCGGGCGCGGCAGTTCGGACATGAAAGGATTTCTCGCCCAATGCACCGATGCAGTGCGCACCCTGGAATGGTCGCGGCTCAAGCGTCCGGTCGTTTTTGTGTTCACCGCCGACGAAGAGGTAGGAATGCTCGGCGCCCGTGAGCTTGCTCCCGCACTGCGGGGGCTGTTGGGGGAAGTACCGCAGCCCGCTCTCGCCTGGATAGGCGAACCAACCTCGTATGATGTTTTGCATGCACATAAGAGCATATGCAGCTTCGAGGTCCGTGTGCGCGGACGCGGCGGTCATAGTGGAGCCCCCGACCAAGGTGTCAACGCGATTGCAGTGATGGGCAAAGTGATCGAGGCGCTCGGTCAACTGCAGGCCGAACGGCGCTCTGCCGCAAATCACGAGTTCGCCGACGTGTTCCCGGAATCGCCCTACGATGTTATGAATCTCGGCACTGTGCGCGGCGGCCTGGCCACCAACGTGATCGCCGAGGAATGCCTGCTGCGAGCGAGCTATCGATCCCTGCCGAAAACCGATCCGCTTGCCCTTTACGAAGAGATCAAGCACCGGCTCGCGGCAATCGATCGGCATGATTATGCGTCCGGCAGTTCCACCGCTGCCATCGAGGTTGATCTGCTGCTGGCGGCGCCGCCGATGTGGTCCGAACGCGGCACCAGGCTCGAAACAGTTCTGTTCGAAATCACCGGCAACCACTCGGCGCGCGGAGCGCAGTTCGCAACGGATGGCGCCTGGTTCTCCGGAGCAGGAATCCAATGCATCATCTGTGGGCCGGGTGACTATGAGCAAGCGCATCAGCCCAACGAATCCATTCGGGTTGAGGCGTTTGAACGCGGCCCCGCTATTATCAGGCAGGTGATTGAGCGGATGTGCATGTAGGCGCCCTGGGTGGCCACCCACCAGCGGTTACACGGACGATTCCACTTCGGCCAGACGCCGTGCCAGAAATCTTCGCTCGGGTTCGGTCTTGGCCAGACTGAGAGCCTGGCGGTAAGAAGTTGCAGCCTCGTCCCAGCGCTTGAGTCTCCGCAACAGGTCGGCACGCGCTGCCCATAACAAGTGATAATCGCCGAGTTCGCCGCGCGCGTGGAGCGAATCTATCAGCCGCAGGCCGTTTTCAGCGCCATCGGCCATAGCTACCGCCACCGCGTGGTTTAGTTCAATTACAGGAGACGGCCGCAGGCGCATCAGGTAGGCGTAAAGCGCCGCGATTTCCTGCCAGTCAGTCTCCGCGGGACTAGCTGCCTTCGCGTGGGCACCCGCGATGGCAGCCTGAATCGTGTACGGACCAACCGCAGCCGATCGCAGCGCTGCTTCGACCAACGCCAATCCCTCGTGGATCTGCTCCTGGTTCCAAACCCTCCTATCCTGATCTTCCAAGAGAACCAGGTCGCCGCCACTATCCAACCGGGCCGACCGGCGGGCGTCGTGGAGCAACATCAGTGCGAGGAGCCCCATAACCTCGGCATTGTGCGGCAGTAACTCCGACAAAATCCGTCCGAGCCTGATGGCTTCGGCGCAAAGATCGCCCCGCACCAGGTTGTCACCGCAACTGACCGCATAGCCCTCGTTGAATACCAGGTATATTACCGCCATCACTGCTTCGAGCCGTTCGTCCAGGGCTTCGTCGGGCGGTACCTCGTATGGAATTTTGGCGCTCCGAATCTTGCGTTTCGCCCTGACGATACGCTGTGCAATGGTCGAAGAGGGAACCAGAAACGCGCGCGCGATTTCTTCAGTGGTGAGCCCGCATAAGGTGCGCAGCGATAGGGCAACCTGAGCCTCGGGTGCGAGGACAGGATGGCAGCAGGTAAAAATCAGCCGAAGCCGCTCATCAGGTACGGGATTGCCGTCTGCCTCATCGCTGTCGGGTATCGCCTGTCCGATCAGATGACGGAGGATTTCCTGCTGCTTGCGGCCGAAGGAGGCGTCGCGCCGAATTCGATCGATCGCCTTATGACGCGCAGTGCTGACAATCCAGGCCCGAGGCTCGCGCGGCCAACCTTCGCGCGGCCATTGCTCCACTGCGGCGGCGAAAGCCTCCTGCACAGCGTCCTCCGCGAGGTCCCAATCACCAACGAAATGGATCAACGTAGCGAGAATACGGCCAAATTCCTCGCGATACATCCGATCTAGAGGCGATGACATTTCAAAAACCGCAGCTCAAGTTAACATTCGCGACTGCGACCGGCCAAATGTTGCGACAAGCTCCGGTCCAAACCGTCAATTCTCGTCTAAGGGCGCGAGATGGATTTTCCAGCTTAGCTAGGGTCCTAAGTTTGAAATTCGATGCAATGAATGATTGGGCGAGATGTTTCGGATGTTTCCTTGTTTGTCACCCTCGCACGGCTGGCGTGAAGACTCGCCCATGTTCCCTTTACTTTTTTCGTGTTCCCCGCGCTCAAGACAAGGCAGACGCGCGGGAATGAAACGGATACGACGCGAACACCGTCGACGAAATCTTTACCGGATTTCAAAACCAGACCAGGGTTAGCGGCGCGGGTCATTGGGAAGTGCTCGCTCGGTGAAACCCAGTACCATCCCAAACGCATCCTCGCGATTGATCAC
>JAMXLL010000305.1 GCA_024281015.1 Candidatus Binataceae bacterium | reverse complement strand
GCTTTAAATCGCCAAGCATGTGATCGAAAGAACGATTCTCAAGAATCAGAGCGACGACATGTTTGATGCTATTTTCGGTCATCTGCGCCTCATTGGGGTGTCCCCCTGAACGGTAATCTCATAGTTCAGATCCAATGGCTCAAACTGGCGCCCTCAAATCAACAATCATCATCAATCGGGGCTAAGCCCTCGGATCGATTCCGTGCGCGGCTCGCCATCGAGCGGTTTTCGTCGAGCCGTTATTTTTTCAGCGAATGATCTGACTCAACCTTCGACGATCGGCTTCAACCGCGGGGTCTTCACGCAGGCAGCCGAGCAGCGAATTTCTATGCTGCTTTCTTCTGATATCGGCCATGCCTCATAGTTCTCAATGAGCGCAGCTGCGGATGAAGACTATCTTGGGCAGTCGCGGCGCCAACCCATATTACACCTTGAGAACTGGAAGCAAGTTGAACCGGATCCAAGTTCCTCACCGCTCTGAAGCAAACTGCCACAGTTCCCCGCTGCCTAACTGTGATTTTGCTGAGTACTGGGTTGCGTGACTTCATCTCGGTCAGTCTTCATGGCTGACACAGGACGCCTAACAAGCTCTGTAAGCATCAATAGATGCTATTCTGCTCTTTTCTGCTATGTTATGCTTAGAAGACAATCTTGTGGAGCTAGATGGTTGAAATGAACCAAGCCACCGATGCACGGGATGCGCTGCGGGATTTATTCAAGTTTCACTTCGGTTCTCACGCGTGGCTGCCGACGGTGCTGATGGCCATTGCTGTCGCCACCTTGGCGATGCTGCTCGGCGCCATCCTGGCGGTCGGTCCCGGCCTCGTACCGCCGACATTTCGCGTAAGCCTCGCGTACAAAACCGTCGCCTGCTGGGTGTTCTCCGTCGCCTGCGCCTATGCCAGTGGGTTCGTGATGGGCAGGCTCTATGGAACCAGGGCCTGAGTCGTCTCGCTCGAACAGCTGAGATCGAGAAAAGGTCTACCCTATATGGTGGTCATCTCATTAAGTATCGCAGCGACCGCGTTGCTGGCACTGATAATAATGCTTTTCAAATACTTCGCATTTAAGTCGGAGCTGGAAGCCAAATATTTCGGCGTGCAGGCAGAGCTCCGGGGTGTCCAAGCCTCGTTCGACAGCGAGCTAAAATTGCAAATGAGTGACTGGACTCGCCAGCGTGAGGCGGAAATCCGGAGAGACGCCGTCGATAGGAGCAAGGCCGTGATTGTCGGCAAAGTGACCGAACATGTTGTCCCGTTTTTTCCCCAGTTCAAGTTCAACCCCAAAGATGCCAGATTTATGGGCTCCCCCCTCGATTTCCTGATATTCGATGGCTTGGATGACGGTCGCCTTCGAAAGATCATTCTCGTTGAAGTCAAAACGGGGGCGGCTAACTTGAGCGTCCGTGAACGCAGCATCCAACAAGCGGTGGTAGAGAAGCGGGTTGAGTTCGCGGTGCTCCGCATTCAGTCCTCCGGCGTTCAGTGGGAGTCTGCACGCGAAACGTGACCGGCGGGCGTTGCCCCGCAGCGCCGGCGACTAGTAAGAACAAGCACTCGTGTACGGGCGAGATTCAGCGCCCATCCCCCGTTTCCGAACTGCGTCGCGTGGCGATAAGCCACCATAATAAATAGCGAGTCATGCCCTCTGCCTGGCTTACGCCCGCGGCGGTCATCGCGACGACCTCATCTGGCGTGAATCGGCTGTCTAATCGAAGGAAACGCCGGCAGTCAGTGAGCACGTAGGCGACTCGGGAAAGGGGGGGCAAACCCGAGGGTGTGCGAGGTCCTGATCCGCCGGCAATTGAGCAACCTACCAGCCTCGGATATCCGCGCGCCAACGGTTGAGCAGGTCAATCGTTCCCGGCGTAACCAAAAATGTGGAAAACGAGAACCAAAGCTGCGCACTACGCTTGTCTTCAAACTGCCACTGCGGCTCTGTCGAATGCTGCACGGCTTATTCGTATGGGAAAAAATTCGACCGGCCCCGAAGAGCCAGAGAGATTCGGTGAGTGGCCGGAATCAAAACCCGAGTCGGCTACACATAACATGATGAAGGTCGAGCGAGCTTCAATTTCAACAGAAACGCAGTTATCAACGAGCTTAACAAGAACTGAGTGTGTTTGACGTTCACGTGGTTTTTGGCACCCCACAGACAGGTTCCGTAATGATCGAGCTAAGCCGGCGGCTGGGCACAGGCGTTTTTTTTCTTCATCAGAGAGCTGTTGACTCCTTGATACAACCTATTGTAACCAAAGGTACATGGTGACTTGCCTGATTTGCGGAAAAAAGTTCAGCATCGTTGCGAGCGAGTGCAAATGTGGCGCTCTCAATTTTGCTGCATGGCTTTCGCGGCAGCCCATCTTCGAGACGAGCAATGCTCCATCCAACCAATCGCGGATGGGTCGCGATGTGATGGATGAACCCAAGTCGAAGGTGATCCGTATACGGCCGATGTGAGTTCTGCCGCAAGCGCTGCGATTCTGAATGCCAAAAACACCTGTCGAAGATGAGTGGCCGTTGGACTGCCCCCGATTTAACGGACAATCGGAAACACGCGAGAGTCTGCTCGTAAGAGGTGAACGGTAGAGAAGGGGGACCAACCGAAGCGGCTGAAGGAGATTCATTAACGCAACGGAGAAGCCTCGTTAGCCGGCGCTTGATGTGTCGAGTGCAACAAGTCCCGCGCGCAAGATACTACAGGCGTGCGAGCGGCCGCCGGTAATGAGGACGCCGATGATCACGAGAAAACCGATCGGCAGAGCTCAGAAAAACGGGATACCGATTTGATTCGACGCAAGTTTTTCAGCTTCAGCGTCAAGCGCCATCATATTTTGTCGCGCCTGCAGAATTGCGCCAGCATCCTCCATGTCTCCGCGGTCATAGGCCGTGCGCAATGCATTGATAACGTTCCGATACAACTCCAATGCCTGAGCGGCCTGGGCCGGTGTTCCTGGAGTTACTGTCCGGAGCCACTGAGGCTGGCTGGATGTGGACGGCCAGCCGCGAAGTACGACGGCAATCTCGCGAAAGCGGTTGTAATGATCGACACCATCCGCGACAATTTGTCGCGCCAACTGCAACATTGACTCCGGAAATCCTGTACGCAGCGTAGCGACGACACGCGAATAAGCACCATCGAGCGTGCCGCTGGGGCGCTCGACCGCGATGAAATCGTTGAGTACATCCATGGTTAGCGGCCGGAGCGCCCGATCTTTTTCACCGTTGCTGCCCGGAACTTTCAAACCAGGCTCTAAGGCAGGACCACGATGTGGAATCAAGCCCCGCTGTGCGAGTGTCCATAGCAGCTGGTTGGCCCACCGCAGGTGACGCATCTCGCTGACAGCGATGCCGAGCAGCTCATGCCGCACGAAGATTAGATCAGAGTTGCGCTGGCTGTCCACGTCACTGGGCCGCAGTGAGTAGTACGCATAGAGATACTCCAGCATTACTACTTGCTCAAGGCCGCACAACATTACCAGCTCGTCGGCTAGTTCCTCCACCGTAGCAAAGGGCTCAGCTGACACTTCGATACCGGGTGTATAGACGCCACTGTTTTCGCGCCCGTCGAGGACGAAAGCGAGATCTCTCCATTCCAAATTGATTTGGTAGTGACGCAACCGCAAAGCATCATTCGCCCCTCCGGAGGAAGAGGCTGCGACCTTAGATTGACGATCCGCACGCAGCCAGTCCAAGGGCTGGGTTGCCAGGCCGGCATTTTCGTTGGCCAGCCCTCCGGTCGTGAGCATCTCATCCGCTGCTAAGGCGATGTCCGGATGATTTGAAGCCCAATAGTCACACGCGCAGTCCCGAAAATCATGCATCCAAGGTGAGCACATACTCTGTGTCAGCTCACCCGGAAGATAAGCGTCTGAAATTACGCCGCTATTCGGATCGAGATAACGCCTGCGGAAGTGCGTTAGGGTGACGGTTGGTGGCGGAGGTGGCGGTGATTGCGGAGAGCCCGATGGCCCGGGTGTACTCGGTATTTGACCGGTCGTTGCCTGCGTCAGCACGATCGTTACTTTGTCGTCGATAAGACTGCGTACGAGGCGCCAGAACAGGGCGCCATCCAGCTCATCCGGTGGTATTGCGGCGGCGATGGCCTGCAGGTCCAAAGTGCGGCTCCCTTGACCAATTGAGGTCAACCGCCATTCGCCTGAGCGAAGCCCATCGAGCGCATCCACTACCGCGCGAGACAGATCAGCGGCACCGGGTCGCGAATCATCCCGGAACGCCGGATCACCCGGGTCGACGCCCGCCAGCACCGGTGGGATTGTGCCGTAGTTGAAAATAAGGCCGGGGAAAAAGCGGCGATCCAGATTGCGGTGATCGAATTCAAGCCCAGGGAAACAGTTGGCGACTCCGCTTTCGAGGCGCGTCGTGACCGGGTTGCCGGCGATTTTAATCGCCGCCCGCGCTGTCAGGTTGCGCGGGAAGATTTTGTCGTTCATGCATTGCCTCTCAAAAGCAACTCTGGGTGGAGGTCAGCGACGATGCGATAAGCGTTCAAGCAGTAGTCGAGCCATCCGCGAATATAATCGCATCCCGAGCGGCCTATCGCGGCCACTTCCGCGTGGCAACCTCCGCCGCATAGATACCGGGCCCAACACGATCGGCATGGCTCCTGGCGATCGACAACGGCTCGTGAAACGAAGTTCTCGCGGGCGAGGTTGTCGAATCCGTCATCGAGGGAGCCCATACGAAAACCGTCGGTGTTAACTGTGCGATGGCAGCTATGAAAAACACCATCGACATCCATCGAGAGATAGGAAACGGCGGAACCGCACGGAAGCGCTCGCGTACGACCTTGATGAAGCGCACGTAGCGCCACCCAGAAATTCGCGAAGCGGGGACGGCCACCGCATTCGATCCAGGACATTTCCCGTTCCGCAGCAGCGATCATGTTAGCCAGCAGGACGGGCCAGTCTTCCTCTGTCAGCGTTAGATCGGGGCGGGGAGCGCTGCGAGCCGGGGCGATTCCGACTTCGGGAAATCCCGCTTCGCACAGTTGTTCAATCCGGTCGGCGATCTCAAGGTCGCCGTGCGTCACAGTCACGCGAGCCGCAATACGAGCAGCTCCAGGATTAACAAGTAGTGGAGCGATCCCTGCCAACACTGAATCCGCCGACCCTGATCCGTTGCGCGTCGAACGATGGCGGTTTCGCTCGCGCATTCCATCAATGCTCACAGTTACGGCGAACTCGTTGTCGCGGAGCAGCTGCAGGTCCTCGCGTCGCAGGAGGGTAGCATTGGTTGTTATGGCGAACCTCACTGCAATAGCGGCGCGTCGAGCTGCCTCGCGCGCATGAGCAACGGCGGTATGAATTACTTTCCGGTTGAGAAAGGGCTCGCCGCCGATAAAGCCCACTGTTATCCGATTGCCCCGAGCTGACTGGATCAATTGGCTGATTGCGCGGATCGCCGTCCCTTCGGACATCAGGCGCGCGCTGCCTCCGAATTTCCCTTCGTCGGCATAGCAGTAGGCGCAAGCGAGGTTGCACGTCTGTGCCACATTGAGCGAAAGCGCAGTCACCGGAGGCAGAGCGCCGTTAGCAGCTGGAGAAGCGGGGGCCAAAGCCTCCAACTCGCTTACTGCGGCCGGCTCACCTCGCTGAAGCGATGCGAAGAACTCAGGGGTGACGTCGAACAACATCGATCCTGGTACGACAAAGACCGAAGGAGGGGAGCCACGGACGAGATGGTAAAATGATGACGATGGTGCCATCCCAGTTCCCTCACTCTAAGTCCTGGAAGAAGATCCGGCGGCAGCTTTCCTCCGGCGTTCGACGACTCTTGCGGCGTGCCGGCGCGCCGGACTGAGCGCTGCGAAGCCGGCGTCATCTAGCGAGCTGAGATGGTCAATCAAGGCCATCACCTCACGATATTGACGCCAGGTTAGCGATAGCGGCGTGGCATCGTCATCTCGCATATA
>JAMXLL010000304.1 GCA_024281015.1 Candidatus Binataceae bacterium | reverse complement strand
TCGACGCCCTTGGCCTCGCGCATTTGGCGGACAACTTCTTTATTTTCGGCTACGCCCATAATGATTCACCTCCACGCAAAACGAGCTTATCGCCGCCTTTACGCCATCCAGGATGAAGCGTCAAGCGTTAATCGAACCTATACGCAATCTTCATTGCTTCGCGGACTTCTTCCATCGTCGCCTGGGCGACCGCGCGCCCTTTGGCTGTCCCTTCCCTGATTATTTCGTAGACCTGTTGGGGATTATGCCGGTAGTGATCGCGGCGCTCACGGATGGGAGCGAGAAAACCATCTAACGCATCGTATAGTCGCTGCTTTACTTCGACATCGCCGACGGTGCCTTTGCGGTAGCGATCCTTCAGTTCCTCTACTTCCTGCTTGTTTGCATTGAAGACATCGTGATAAGTGAAAACCGGGTTGCCTTCGACATGACCCGGGTCAGTCGGATGGATCCGAGTCGGATCGGTAAACATCGACATCACGCGTTTGCGCACGGCATCTGGCGGATCGCCCAGGTAAATGCAATTGCCCAACGACTTGGACATTTTGGCGCCGCCGTCGGTACCGGGCAGACGCGGGACCGACCCCAGCATGGCGCGCGGCTCGATCAACACCTTGTCGTAGAGGCGATTGAAGCGGCGGACGATTTCGCGCGCCTGCTCGATCATAGGCAGCTGATCCTCGCCGACCGGGACCAGGTCGGCCTTGAAAATCGTGATGTCGGCGGCCTGCGAAATCGGATAAGACCAGAAACCAACCGGCACGCCGCGGACGAAGTTGCGCTGTTTGATCTCTTCTTTTACCGTCGGATTACGTTCGAGCGTGGCAACCGTCACCAGGTTCATGAAATAAATTGTCAGCTCGCACAACTCCGGCACGCGCGATTGCACGACGAAATTGGCTTTTTCCGGATCCAACCCGACCGCGAGATAGTCGAGCGTAACTTCAAAGACGTTCGCGGCGAGAGTTTCGGGATGCTCGAAGTTGTCGGTCAGCGCCTGGATGTCCGCAATCAATATATAAGTATCGTATTCATCCTGCAGACGGACGCGGTTCTGAAGCGAACCGACATAATGACCTAGATGCAGCGGGCCGGTAGGGCGGTCTCCGGTGAGTATTCTTTTTTTCATCTCGTGTGTAGCCTGGTTCTCGCGGATGTAGCTTGGATCGCTAAACGCCTGGCGCGGGTGTCCCGCCTGGCGGCGGTATCAAACTTGTAAGAGTTTTTGCAATTCACGGAGGTCCGCGGCTATGTCCTTCATCTCAGGGCCAGGTTCGGTCTCAAGGCACATCGGAATACCCGTAAACCGCGCATCATTGACCAGCCGCTGGAACACCGGCAGCCCAAGATGGCCCTTGCCGATATGCTCATGGCGGTCAACGTGCGAGTTGAGCGGCTTCATCGAATCGTTAATATGAAACGCCACCAGGCGCTTGAGCCCGATGTGACGGTCGAGGTCGGCGAATGCCTGGTTGTAGCCTTGCTCAGTGCGAAGGTCATAACCGGCCGCAAATGCGTGCTCAGTATCAAAGCATAGCCGCAGCCGGTCATTTTCCTTCACGGCACCGAAGATACGGGCCATCTGCTCGAAACGCGAACCGAGCACACTACCCTGTCCGGCAGTTATTTCCAGCGCGATTTTAACACGGTAGCCGGAGCACGCCTGATGCGCCCGATCAATCGATTCCGCAATGGTTTTGATGCCCGATTCCTCGCCCACACCCATATGCGCGCCGGGATGGGAAATGAGATATGGGACCTCGAGAGCCTCGCATCGATTCAGTTCATCAATGAACGCCTCGATTGATTTCTGGCGCAATTTTTCATCTGGCGCACCAAGATTTATCAGGTATGAATCGTGGGCCAGCACCACTTTGATCCCGTTCTGGTCGCGCGCCTGTTTGAAGGCCTCGATCTCTTCGGCAGGGTACGGTTTGGCAGCCCATTGCCGCGACGACCTGGTGAAGATCTGAATGCATTCGGCCCCAAGTTGATGGCCACGCGCGAGCGATTGACTCACCCCGCCGGCAATTGACACATGGGCACCGAGCAATGGCCGCCGGGAATGTCGCGGTGATTTTGCACGTGCTGACGTTGCCATAGAGTATTCATGCGAGCGGTTTGGATGTGACGAGAACATGCCAGGTGTGCGAGAACATGGCTGATACATTCTAGGGCGGAGAGCGCGGCCTTGCCTACAGGGTCGTGCAAAACCGCAAGGGGCTCATGATGCCGCGCCTGAACAAAGTTATCGAATTGCTGGAACAGGGTAAGGTCGTGTTCGGCGGAGGGGTTGTTACGCCCGGCGAAATCGACAACACGATGGCTTTTGCTGATCTCGGTTATGACTTCATCATATTCGAGATGGAACACCTGGGATTCGATTTCCCGAATCTCCGGCTATCCCTGCAATTTCTGCTGAATCGGCGGCGCATCGCCCATGGGGGCAGCCTGCAACCCGATGTCATGCCATTCGTGCGAGTGCCGCCTAATGCGCGCGAGTTGAACCAATGGGTGATCAAGCAAGCTCTCGACACCGGTGTCTACGGGATGATCCTGCCGCACCTCGATACTGTCGAGCAGGCGCGAGCGGCAGTTATTGCCTGCCGCTATCCCCAGGCGGCAGGGGTGGCGGACCATCAACCCGCAGGACAACGGGGTTGGGCGCCACTTGCCGCGCCGCGTTACTGGGGTCTGAACGGACGAGAGTATACGGAGCTTGCGGATCTATGGCCTCTGGATCCGCGCGGCGAGATGTTTTTCATGCCGCTGATTGAGGGCGTGGAAGGCGTACGCAACCTGCCTGATATTCTCAAGGAAGTCAAAGGCATCAGCGCAATTTGGGCCGGCTCAGGGGACCTGGCGATGGAACTAGGCGCACCCGCAAGCATGAATGATCCGAGAGTCGAGGAAGGCGTACAGCAGATTCTGAGAGGCTGCAAACAATACCAGGTGCCTTGCGCGTGTATTGCGTTCCGCCCTGAAGACGTGGAGAAAAGACTTGAGCAGGGCTTCCGCATCATCATTACGATTCCGGCCCTGGTAGATAGAGCGTTCGAAACGGGCAAAAAAATCGCCGGCCGGTAAAGTTAACTTGGTGTTTCAACGGCTCGCCGGCCGTCCTTTCAGGACGGTGGTCGAGAAAAGATCACCAACTGCCACGGCCGAAACGCGATCGGCCTATGCCCCAAACTTTGGTGCCGGACCGCGCCGGCTCGTCCGCCTCTCTGTCCAGTTGCATCCGCGCGCTTCTGCTGTTCACCGGGATGTAGTCATATTCCTGGTGGTTTGAATAGCTGGCATAGAAGGCAAGCGCCCCGGCTATCGCCGAGTCACCGTGGCGCTGATGCCCATCGCCTCCGCGCACGCGACGCTCGGTCAGCCGTGCGACTCCTTGCTGCATCCGCAACAGGCGGTGGTCCGCGAGAATATCCGCATGGCGGGGTATCTCGATCTTGGCGTCTTCGAAGGCAGCCTTGTAACGCGGCATATTTTCGCGATACCAGTCGACGGACAGCATCACCTGCTCAACGCGGGCTCCGTACTTAAGCACCGCCTCTTCGGCCAGGTACTGACCGTTGCCCCGCGCGTCCATCGCGCCGCCGATGAACCGTGGCAGGCGATCTATAACGTAGAAGAGCACCTGCGCTTGCAGCTTGAAAGGAACATTGCGCAATTCCACCAGGAAAGGCGTCCGCCGGACCAGGTCAGCAGCGATTTGCAGTGGCCAGATTACCGTGAGGTCTCCGGAGCGCCCGAAATCCTCTCCGAAACAGCTCATCGATTCCGGATCGAGCCTGGTCATTGCGGGTGCCAGCTCCGCTGCAATCCAATCCTCAGCATCCTTGGTCAATGCCGCGTTGCCGCGCTCGATAACGCTGGGAGCGCAATTCCAGCGCAGCACCGGAATGGCAGCATTCATGCGAGCTTCTATCAGTGCCGACGACAGGAAAACACCGCTACTGGAGCTGGGAACGCATAGCAGTTCCTCTTCACCGTCGCTGCCGTATTCAGCCATCAGTTCGGTCCGCCAGGCGTTCTCGCCGATCGTCGTCCATGGCACCTCCGCATCGCGGCAAATCGCACGGTAGAGTCCCTGTGACAGGGCATCGTCCAGGGTTGTTCGATGAAGTGAATAAGGCCTGCGGCCGGCCCGGATATCGAGGACCAGTTGATTGAACGGATTGGCTGCACCGTTATGGGTCGAGATGACGTGAACCCGGCCGCCCCAGATGGTGAACGCCAGGGCCGCCTTGAGCAGTTCGGAAAGCTCCTCGTGAAAGGCTGCTTCGTCAATAATCGCAACCCCCTGCTTGCCCCGGAGATTCGAGGGGCGGGATGAGAGGCCGACAATTTTATGCCCCGATCTGAAATGAATCCGGTAGGCGAGAATATCTTTGTCCGGGTCAGCGACCATAATCTCTTCCGTGCGCTGCACGGCCTGGTTGAAACGCCGGGCCCATCCGGCGGCCGCTTCAACGAACTCCTGCGCCATCTCTTTGTTATATCCGATGTACCACCAGTCAGAGCCAAGGCTGGTGCCGGCATCGAGCGCCGCATCGGCCGATTCCGCCCAGGTGATGCCAATACGCCGGGATTTCTCGTAAACCTTGACTGAAGCGTCATCCGCGATCCATTGCCGCTGATACGGAAGCAGGACCGATTCTAACTGAGTCACTGCGATGCGGAGACAAAGACGCCAGGCGCCGGACCGGTAGCGCGTATTACAGTTGCTGGTTCTGGAGGCGTGGCCAATGCGACGAGATTCTCATAGCAGCTGGGCTTCCGGCAGCTCTAGCGGGTCCGGCTATCCGACTATCAGAACATTTCGAGCTGCCTTGCATTGCCCGACTTTAGGCAGTGCTGGGGACTGACAAAACGGGTGACAACGTCATCCGTCAGTCAGCACGGCTTATCGCATGATCATATTAAGGCCGGCCGGGGTCGTATAGCGTGAATCGTCATGGTATTCGCGCGGGGCCTGCTCGTTAATATAATAAGGTCGGCCTAGCGAGGGATCGGCATTGAATGACGCGTGATTACGCTGGATATCCCAGAAGACCTCGTTTTCGAACGGGGCCGTGTTGACGTCACCTACCCCCGGTATTGCCACTTTCAGTGGAAACAGCGCCATCATCTTCCATGGCTTCAGGTGCTTGTCGTCCATCTCTTCCCAAAGCGGCGACGCGAAATGGCTGTCAGCGTACATTACGCGCCGGCCGTAACAGTAGCTCCCGGCTCGGGCGGGAATCTTCTTGATAGCCACCTCGTCAACATCGCGAACCTGCCACCTTCCCCATTTCGGAGTTGGCCATCCGAGTGGCATATCAACGTCAGCCGGAAATGGCGCGGTCGGCAGCTGCGGATCGATCAAGGCAATGATCTTTCGATGAGCCACGTACTCAACGTTGAGCTCGGTGATATTTGAATCGAAGCCGTTGTGAAAATCCTCTGATGTTGCGTCCATCCCGCCGGTCTCGGCACAGCGCGCCAAGGTAGATATTGGCTGATAGCGCCGTAGCGCAGGGAGGAAAGCATACTGTTCTTCGGGCCGGGTTGGATCGGCGTAGTTGACCGTGAGGTAAGCCGTGTATCTTTCCTGCTCGGGCTCCAGTTCCATGAACCATTCGGTGAAGTATCTTGCGTTGGGACTGGCGGTCTCCACAGGAGCATTGGGATCAGTGTTGTAGCTCAGTTGCCGCTTGACCCAGGAATAAGCCTGACAATTGTAGTTGCGCGTGGAGTCGATCGCGCACCCGGCGCCGTAGGTTTCAACCGCCAGATATGGAATATAGCGATACCAGATATTGGCCAGCGTCTTCCATCCCTTGTGTGGTTCAGCAGGGTTGGGAAAGGGGATACCACCGCGATAGTTGGTGAGTGTGAGACCGCCGTTCGGCAGCTCGATAACCCGCACCGCCGGCGCGTATCTCTCCGTCGCGGCAAGGTAGTTTTTCGGCAGCGGACGGATAACGGTTGGCCCTATCTCGATATGCACGTCAGGCGGCATTTTCCAGAAATATTTACCCTCGAACAGAGCCGCCATTCCGTCAGGCATGAAGCCTCGGTATTGCTGCCAATTGGCCATGGTGATGACGGTGCCAGGTGGAATACTTCTTCCCACGGCACCATCCTGCTCAGGGTTCTCGCCAGCGGCTGTTCCATGCATGTATATACAAGCAGTCAGGCAGATAGCGATTATACAAGTAATTCGCTTCATGCTTTCGCCAATTACCATTCACAATGCTCCTTGAAACCGTTCCGCTAACATACTCACCGCTTCCCTTCAAATTGCTGCCAGGACACGCCGCGCAGCCGGACTACCAGCCGCTGCGATCGCGCGGGAGCACCACTTTGCCGCCGAGGTATACGTAATCCAGATCTAGCGACGTCAACGGACGGTCGGCCTGATGAATACGCGCACCAAGTGGTTCGCCGACGAAAATCGTATGGTCGCCGGCAGTGAACGAGTTGGCAACGCGGGCCTCGATAGAAACTGCCGCCAGATGCAGCCACGGCACCTTGAGCTGGGGTGAAAGGTGATAGTCAATGCCGGTTAGATTGTCGGGACGTTTAGCGCTTGACGAATAAAAGTAATCTTCTAACGCTTTGCCTCGGCTGCCGACGATGTTGAGACCGAAAACACCGGTCCGGGTGATAATAGGACGAGAGAAGTGGTTATGGTCAATTGCAGCGCTGAACAGCACCGGCTCGCCCGATACCTGCGTTACCCACGAGGACGACATGCCGTGGTGTAACGCACCGTCTGCCACGGTGAGCACGTATATTCCAGTGGTCAGCGCCGCCATCGCTTGAGCAAGGTCCTGCTTCATCTTGAACTCTCCATTGCTGAGCTATCATTCTCAAGTCCCGAGGTCAGCTTGCAACGGCCATCGCTGCAGCTTTACCGCTGTATGGTCCGAGGTTCGCCAGAGCGATAATTATTGGGCGGTGCCGTAAATTGAGAGAATTGGCGAGGACGCCACAAAGGATAATTGACCGACGCGGGGGTCCATTTAGAATATGAGGTTGTGGGAGGAGGGGAAAGGAGAATGCGTAGCACCAGCGTTCCAGGGGGCATTGCGGCCTTGGGATTGTTACTGTTGTGGAACACAGTCACCCTCGCGCGATCATCTGCATCTGCTAAGGCAGAGCCCGTTAGCAGCGCAAAACAGGCTGCGGAAAGCTCGACGGCAATCATTCCGCTAATTTGCAACGCATCGGGTGAGATATGCGTTCCCATAGGCACGCAAAGGGCCCGCGCTGCTGAAGCGGCCGCTTCTGTGCCTCCCACCAAGTCGCCCCATGCGGGCACTTCAAAGCCGGTTTCCGCGCCATCTTCGTCGGCGACCGCGGCTCCCGAACTGCCGCGCTCGAAACAACCAACAATAGCCGGCTCACGGCCCTTGATATGCGATGCGACGGGGAAGGTATGTGCTTCAGCTTCCGCGCAGGCGGCGGCGGATTCAGTAGGGAGCCAGTCCCGAGCCTCAAAAGGAGAACCTGCAAATCGTGGTGATCTGAAATTCATATCAACGACGGCAACTCTGGTACAGCCATCGCAGAAGACTGATGCTGGCAGATCGCAAGTTAACGGCCCCGGTTCGCCGGAAGGCGCCCCACAGATTCGAATTGATGGTTCAGATATCTATGATGGTTTAGCGACCGATGATCCATTTAATTGGGCAGTACATGCCTACAAATCGCAGCACCGGCTTGAGGTTTATTTTAAAGGCCATCTTTACAAGACCTACCATGCAGTTTTTGGCAGGAGCCTGACTGCGGGGGCCAAGTTGTGGGAAGGTGACCGGCGCACTCCGGAAGGGAACTACCTGATTGTCGGTAAACATCGCAGCTCGCGATTCGGATGGTTCCTGCACATAAATTATCCGAATGAGCTGGACCAGCAACGTTTCGAGCAGAGCCGCGCCGCTCATCTGATTCCTACCAGTGCCCAAGAGGGCGGCCAAATCGGAATCCACGGCACCGACTCCCCTTACCTTAACGTTGCCGACGTTAATTGGACCACCGGCTGCATTTCGGTCGATAACACGGATATCAGAGAACTAGCTCGACTTCTGCCGGTCGGCACACTCGTGATAATCAACCCATAGAACAGGAACGGCGACAGCCCCGGCTTTGCCTCCGCTGACAACGCGCCCCATCGCCGCCTTGTTCTGTTGCCTGGGCCCAGGGTTCACAACTAACATCGAAAATCACAAGCCGATGTTGGTTTGCAGCGGCGACGCGCTGCGTACGGCAAAGGAGGAGAAGCCGTGGGAGCTCCGACTGGTGAGTTCAATTTCACGCGACTGGAACGGGTAATTTTCGGTCCCGGCAAGGTCGCTATGCTGGCCAATGAAATGGAGCGCCGGGAGCTTAAACGCGCCGTGGTCGTGACCGGCAAAACCTTGGGAAGTTCTTCGCTGCTGGGCAAAGTTACGTCCGCGCTGGGCTCGCGCTGTATGGCCGTCTACAAAGGCGCACAGCAGCATGTTCCACTGAAGACGGTGCGCGAACTCATAGATGAAATGAAGCGTAATGATGCGGACTGCCTGGTTAGCTTCGGCGGCGGCAGCCCGATTGACACCGCCAAAGTGGCGGCTGCTTCGATTCTGACCGGGCGGGAAGCTGGCGCCGGCGCGCATCACATTGACTTCGGTAGCAGTAGCGCCAGGGTTGATGCGGGGCGCGATCTGGTCGAGATCGCGATCCCGACGACTCTCTCGGCCGGTGAATACACCCCGGCTGGGGGCGTAACCAACGAAGATACCAGGGTGAAAGGCGGGGTAGTTGATCCGCGCCTGCAGCCACGAACGGTAATTAATGATCCGGAGTTAACCATCGAAACGCCTCAATGGCTGTGGGTCGCCACCGGGATGCGAGCATTGGACCACGCGGTGGAAGCAATCTATTCAATTCGCCACCAACTGATCAGCGACACCCTCGCAGTTAAAGCCATAGCGATGCTGATGGAGCACCTGCCTGCTTCGATCAGAACCTCGGGAGATGAGACCCTGGCCCATCGTGGGCATTGCCAGATGGCCGCCTGGTTCTCGATCTTCGGCGGGATGAATACGCGATTTGGAGTGTCGCATGCGCTGGGGCACCAGATCGGGCCTAGGTGGGACGTGGCGCACGGTATTACTTCCTGTATTACCATGCCGCACGCGATGCGATTCATGGCCGGGATTGCCCCCGAGCGCTTTGCGCCCATAGCCGAAGCCCTGGGGGTTCGGTTTGACACCGGGAGTCCGCGCCCCGGAGCCCTGGAATGTGCCGACCGCGTCGCGCGCTTCATCGCCCAATTTGACGTTCCGCACACTCTCAAAGATGCGGGTGTACCGCACAACGAAATCCATCAGATTGCTGCAACCGTTCTCGACGAGGTCGAGCGTTCAAAGGTGGTGGATAGGCCGGTGACTCGCGAAGATGTTGTCAGCCTGCTTGAAGCAGCCTATGCATGAGGTATGGCGCTGATCGCGGCTTGCCGGCAAGGAGAATAGCCAATGAGTGTTGAAGCAAATAAGCAGCTCGTGACCAGCACCTGGGGGGCATTTGTCAAGGGTGACATTAAGGCGGCCTTCGCCAACATGTCCGACGAGGTCAGCTGGCTCATTCCCGGTAATCTGAGTAACCTTTCCGGGTTGCGTAAAGGCAAGCCAGCGATCCTGGATTTTGCGCGCAGTGCTGCCAAGACTTTCCCCAATGGTCTGGAAACCCACATTAACCGGGTATATGGGGACGGCGATACCGTAATTCTCGAGTTGACCAATCGTGGCAAATTGGCCAGCGGCAAAGATTACGAAAATGAATACTGCTTCGTGTTTGAAGTCGAAGGCGGTAAGATCCGCAGGGTGCGGGAATACGTAGATACACAAAAGGCCAAGGATTTAATGTCCTAGCGAACAACGGCTTCGGACCGCCGCCATCATCAACCCTGTAATCTCGACGCGAACCGCGCGTACGGATGATAAAGTTGCGATGGCCGGGACGCGATTCATTTTTCTTTACGAGTTACGGGCGCACGACCGTCTGTGCTCGGTGTGCTGACGCTGGAAGCAGGGGTGGGGCTCAGATGAATTACGCAGAGAACTATGCGGCATCGAACTCGACCATCCTCCCCTTCAACTGAGCAGTCAGACATCGATAGTCTGAAAGCCTTGCTTTCGGCAATTGTTGAGTCCT
>JAMXLL010000303.1 GCA_024281015.1 Candidatus Binataceae bacterium | reverse complement strand
AGCAGCGGCGCACCCAGGCCGTAAATCTCAGGGCTGGCGCGGAACGCCTCGCGGACTTGTACTCCCTGTGATAGCGTTACATCAATTTTGCCATTGCGTACCGTCACGGCGCGCAAACCTGCCAACTCATCTTCGAAAATAGCCGGGATTCCTTCGGCATTACCGATGAAATGGTATTTCCCGTGCGAATCCTGGGCGATGCGCATGAGTAGCTTTTCGTTAAATTCGACGCCCACTCCCATCGCAGAGAACGACATTTGATCGCGGTTCTGGCTGGCCAAGTCGATGCACGCGGTTTCCTCGTAAGTTTGGCCGTCGGTCAGGACCAGAACGCGGTTCAGGCGATTGGCTGCAAGATTGCGTTTGACCTGATCAATCGCAGCCCTCATGCCAAGCGCCATCTGCGTGCCGCCACCGATTTCGAGCAGATCGATGTCGTCAAGTGCTCGCCTCACTGCCGCGCGGTCGTGAATCTGGTCGGGCTGGAGAATTACCTGGGCCTTATCGGCAAAAGCAATCACCGCAATCTTGTCGTCTGCAGCTACATTGTCGGCGAGAAATTTTACTGCCTCGACTACGAATTCCAGCCGCCGCTCATCATACATGGAACCGGAACGGTCGATTACCACGCCCAGATTCAACGGCAATCTGATCCCGTTTGGGCCGCTGCCCCCTTTTGCAACCGCTTCGAGCAGGGCATAAACAACAAAATTCTCAGCGGTCGAAAGCACGTATTCGCTGCTAACTAGTGCGTCGAACGTCAGCGGCTCGGCCATTAGGCAAATTCTCCCTGATCAATTGTAAGTGCAAGCTTCCAAGCTTAGCAATATGGCTCTGTTTTGGCACTCGATGGGCGAGGCGTGTGCTGCCGAATCAGCGATTTTCACCCTCTGGGGGGCGGTCGGCTACCCTTTGATGTGTCACAATGAGCCCCGGATGGTATTCGGGTAAGTAATTCATTATTTACGACGGTCAACGTTAACGTTGTTGACCCGGGCGCGGATACGGGAGATCGGCCGCGCCAGGTGGCGATGTCGTCCCGGGTGGATCCGAAGATCGGCGCAAACCGATGGGTTCGCAGCGATTGCGCAGCGGCCGGAGATGAAGTAAACCGGAATAAGAGCGACCGAGCCGTGGTAAGTGAGTCCCATGCCTTAGGCGGATACATACTACCGGTTCGGCACGCAGTTGGAAGCGTAATAGCTGACAGCAACGGCGGGAAACGCGACCCGGTCGCAGGTTAAATGGCTCAAACTGAATCATTAACTGCTGAGCGAGCATCCCGTAAGGATCGCACACAGCTTTTTGAACGAGGCAGCACCGGTTCGCCGGAAGCTTCGTGGCCCGTTTGATAGACGATAGGGGTCAGGTCTGTCTTATGCCGGGATCCGGATTCGGCTTCAAACGGGCAGGGGCATATTCTGGCGCCCCGAGACGCGCCCAGTATGGAACCGATAGAAGTTAAGTTCAACTCCAATGTCATGAGGCCGATTCCGGCCCGCAACGCTTCAGCCAACCGCGCCGAGCCAAAGCGCCGGGTCCACGCCTGAATAAGACACGCGCGGGAGGTAAGACTCGTTCAAAATGCTGACGCTGGACCAAAATTATCTGAAACGGCTCATGGAAAGCTCGCCGGACATCATCGTCGCGGTCGATCGTGAAGGCACTGTCATATATTACAACGACGGCGCGAGGCGGGTATTGCGCTATAGTTCCGACGAAATCATCGGTCAGAGAGTCACGCGAATTTATTCCTCGCTCGAAGAAGCGCGACGGGTGATGAAGGCCCTGCGCGAATCGCCAGACGGCGGACGAATATCGAGTTTCGAGACTATTTTACGCGATAAGGATAACCAGGAAATTCCTGTCGCGATTTCCGGCTCCTTAATTTATGACGAGCAAAGTACTGAAATCGGCTCGATCGGCTTCGCGCGTGATATCCGCCGGATGCGCCAGCGTGAGCAACTTGCTACGGCCGGTGAAATCGCAGTCAGCCTGGCCCACGAGATCAACAATCCACTCGAAACCATCACCAATAATCTCGAATTACTCACGCATTGTGTGGAAAATCATCTGACCCCGTCCGAGCTGGTGGTTGAAACCGAACGTCTCGGTGCGATCCGCGCCTGTATCAACCGGGTAAACGCGATCGTGCGCCGGCTCGATGACATGACACGCAAAGGGGTGTACGAAACGCGCGACTACCTCAAAGGCCAACGCATGGCCGATCTCGCGCCGCGCAGCGAGCCCGAGAAGGCTGAGACCGCGGTTGCCAATGGGGGCGCCCAGGAATGGCCCTTAGCGGGAATGTCGGTTCTGGTCCTGGATGACGATGTGCCGCTAGTAACTTCACTGGCAGATGTGCTCAAGGCAGAACGATGCATCGTCCACACGGCCACTGTGCCTAGCGCGGCGTTGGGGATCCTCCGCAATATGAAGGTCGAAGCGGTGATTTCAGACGTCGTGATGCCGGAAATGGATGGCTATGAATTTTATCTGCGGGTGAAGGAGGAATTGCCCAATCTCCCTGTCATTCTGATGACCGGCTACTATTACGACAAGGATCACATCATCAAGCGTAGCCGCCTTGAAGGCTTGGAAGGCGCCATTTTCAATAAGCCGATCAATCCGCCCAAACTACGCGAGCTGCTGATCAGCGCACGCCAGAAAACTCTACCACCAACCAGGATGCGTCCTACCCTGCCCTCGCCCCTGGCACTCGCTCCCCGTCCGTAGCGTTCTTCATCGGGCACAACAAAGGAGACCGGCTCCTGTAAGTATTGCCGCCCGGACTGATGCTCGTTATTTGGTCGGAGAACTATCTCTCGCACCTAAATTTACAGACCAAAATCGAGACCGCAGGATGCGGTCAAGGAGGAGGCGTAGCTTATGCTGATCAAGGCATGCACGACTGATCAGCTGAGACCGGGTGAGGCTTTGCGGTTGAACCTGACGCCGCCCATCGCCGTTTACAGACTCGGCGACGAGTATTACGCAACTGAGGATACCTGCACTCACGCACAGGCATCATTGGCCGCGGGCGATATCGACCTGGAAGAATGCACGGTCGAGTGCCCGTACCATGGATCGTTGTTCGATTTGCGCAGCGGCCGGGTGCTTTCGCTGCCGGCCACCAGGCCACTCAAGACATATACGGTCAAAGTAGTTGACCAGGAAGTTTTTGTCGAACTCGGCTGAAACCGGCCGCGTCCACCTTCTACAGGCTGTTGATTACAGCTTGGGTGAACTCTCTGGTTTTGTTAGAACCGCCCTGATCCGGCGTCAGCACTTTCCCTTCGGCGTAAACCGTGCGGATGGCGTCTGCGAAGCGCTTCGATGCGGCACTCAGGCCCAGATATTCCAGCATCATCGCCGCAGACAGCATCGTCGCGGTTGGATTGATAATCCCTAATCCCATGATATCTGGCGCCGTGCCATGAACTGACTCGAAATACGCATAATCGTCGCCGTAACATCCCGAGGGAGCCAAACCGAGCCCGCCGATGGTTCCTGCGGCCGCATCGGAAAGGATGTCGCCGTATAGATTCGGCATCACAATGACGTCGAGTTCATGCGAGTTTTGCACTAGCCGCCGGGCGAAATCGTCAACTATGAATTCCTGGTATTTGACGTCCGGATATTCACCCGCAACCTCGGAAACGAGTTGCCGGAACAGCCCATCGCTCTCTCGAAGCATATTGTATTTCGAGGTGCAGGTTACTTTGCCTGGGTGGCCTTGAGCCTTACGGCGGCGCGCCAGTTTGAAGGCGAAATGGGCGATTTGCCGGGTGTTGCGCTCGGTGATGACCTTGATCGCGTACTTTCCGGGTTCGCTGGTGTTGAGTTCGGCTCGCAGGATTCGACTACTAAGGTGAAGTGGCTCGAGCGCTTGCAGCGGCCCCTCGAGGCCGAGGTAAAGGTCTTCCAGGTTTTCCCGGACAATTACGAAATCAATTCCGTCGGGATTCGCCAGCGGACTGCGAAATCCCTTCAGATAACGGCAGGGACGGACGTTGGCGTAAGTTTTCTTGCCCCACCGCAAATACCCCACGACGTTGGTCTTGCCAGAGGTCGAGCCGAAAAGGGCAGAATCTGACGTGTCAATCGCCGCGCGCGCGGCGTTATCGGTGTCACCGCGTACCCATTGTTCGCCGGGCGGGAATTCGACGAAGTCCAACGGGACCTCCAGCGCCCGCAAAACCTCCATCGCCGCATAGACTGTATCGGGCGCCGAATCATCCCCCGGCAACACCACGACTTTCTTGTTCGGCACGGCCACTCTCCTCCCAGGCAAGCATTCAAATAGAGGCGAGAGGCGACAGGCGAGCGTCGTCCACGCTTGCGCTTCCTGCCCGCCCCTGTTTCCTAATCACCCACCATAGTTGAAGCCGCATTCCTTTAGCGTGAGTGGCTCCACGTCTTTTTTAAGATGCGCCTCGGTCACCTGTCCGATCGCGATACTGTGATCGCCATGCTCGAAGAATTGAATAACATCACACTCGACTGCCGCTGGCGCGTCACTGATTATCGGGCAGCCGTTTTTGCCGCTCTCGAAGGCATAATTGCCGAATTTGCCGTTGCTAGGGTCAACGTGTTTAAAAAAGGCCATCGCGACGTCTTTTTGGCCGGTGCCGAGCATCGACAGGGCGAATTTCTTCGAGTTTTTGACCAGATTATGCGCGGTTGAATCGTTTTTGATCCCGATTACCACCAACGGCGGCTGGAAGCTCGCCTGTGTCGTCCAATTAATCGAAGCGACCGTCTGCTTCTCGCCATCGCGGGCACCCAGCACCTGGAGCCCGTAAGGGATCATGCGCAAGCCTTTTTTCTTAGCATTCTCATCCATCTTCGTTCCTCCGCAGTACAGCTCGGAAAGCAGTTTGCCACTGCCTCGCAGCCGCTCAATCAGCACAAGACGCGACTCTTTTGATCAACGCTTAACGGCGCCGAGGCAGTGCTGTAGTATCCAAGTACGCACGTGCAGGCGTTGAGGCCCTCGTCCGGCATCCTTCGCTCAACCGGCAAACAGGCTCACTCCGCTGCGCTTGGTATCAAGAGTGCAACAATGGCCCTTTGGAAGTCAAAGACGCCGCCCCGAATACGGGGCCTGAATGAAATAGGACGATACGCAATCGGCATTCAGTGGACCGATGGTCACGACAGTATTTTCCCGCTGGAGAACCTGCGCCGGAGTTGCCCGTGTAACGCATGCGCCAACGCGATCGAGGGCCAGATTCCCGCTACGGCACAGCGGCTGCTCCAGTTGTCACGATTGGGTGACGCGGCAGTTTACCTGGAATGGGTAGATGGCCACGAAACCCTGTATACAACGGCACAGCTACGGGAAATCTGTCGTTGCGCCTTGTGTGTGCAAGAGCCGGAGCGCCCCATCACGGGCGATTAATACCGGCCCCTCCACGCCTGCTCGATTCCAATTGGCGGGCCGTAGCACTTCCGCTAGGAGCCAGCCGGCGCGGAATGAGACGAAGTGCCACCCTCGATAGAAAATGGACGATCTAAGGCTCAGCAGCTTAAGCGACCCGAGAGTAAGTGAGTTCCTGCGCCTGGCACGGCTGGGTCACTTGGCGACCGCGACGCGCGACGGAGTTCCCCATAACATCCCTATCTGCTTCTGGTTCGATGGCACAACTCACGTTTATTTTATTATCGACGAGAAGCCCAAGCGGCTGACCAGTAGCGGGCTCAAGCGCATGCGCAATATCAGCGAGAACCCTCGGGTAGCCCTGGTTATTGATCATTACGAGGAGGACTGGGCTGGCCTCGCTTATGTGCTAATTCACGGAGTCGCACAGCTCGTGGATGATCCGCAGGAATACGTCCTGGCATTGCGCAACCTGCGCGATAAATACACTCAATATCGTGCGATGCTGCTCAGCGAAGAGCGGAACCCGATGGTGCGAATCGATGCCGAACGGGTGCACCGTTGGGGGGAACGGTTTAAACCCGCAGGAAACGCCTGATGGCGCAGCTCGAAGACATCACTCGTGCCCTTGCCGAAGCCGGCCTGGATGGCTGGTTGTTCTATGACTTCCGCCTGAGCGATCCACTGGCTTATCGAATCCTGGGTCTGCCTGAGCAAGGCTTGACTACCCGCCGTTGGTTCTACTTCGTTGCCTCGAAGGAACCGCCACAGGCATTGGTTTCCGCCGTCGAAGCTCATCGGTTAGATGCATTACCGGCTTCACGGCGGCTCATATATCGTTCGGAACTGCAGATGGTTGAGGGTTTGGCGAGCATCCTTAGTCATTCCCGCCGCATAGCCATGAACTATTCGCCCCGATGCGCGATCCCATACGTTTCGCGCGTCGATGGCGGTACGCTCGAGCTGGTTCGTTCATTCGGCATAGATATCGTCACGGCTGCTGATCTGATTCAGACCTTCGAAGCCACTCTCACGAGCGCACAGCTCGCCGGCCATCGCCGGGCGGCTGCTGCGCTGCGGGAAATCGTTCACGAGAGCTTCGCCGAGATTGCGCGAAGAGTGCGCCACGGTACGCCATGCACCGAACACCTAATCCAGCGGTTCGTGGCTGAACGAATCGAGGCGCGCGGCATGCGCACCGATGAACCGTCGATAGTTGCAGTAAATGCGAATGCAGCCAACCCGCATTTTAGTACAGGCGCCACGAATGATACGCCGATTCAATCGGGCGACTTGGTACTGCTCGACCTTTTTGCCAAAGAATCGGCTTCGGACAGCGTCTACGGCGATCTCACCTGGATGGGCTTCGTGGGCAATACCATCCCCGACCGATACGCCCGCATTTTTGCGATAGTCGCGCGCGCCCGGGAAGCGGCGGTGGAGCTGATACGAACCCGAGTCCAGCGGGACGCCGCGGTGAGCGGCGCCGAGGCAGACCAAGCGGCGCGAAGCGTAATCGAGCAGGAAGGCTATGGCGATCAGTTCGTTCATCGCACCGGCCATTCTATCGGCCGCGAAGTTCATGGCACTGGCGCTAATCTTGATTCACTCGAAACCCGTGATGATCGGCGGCTGATCGAGCGGACGTGTTTCTCGGTCGAACCCGGCATTTATTTTCCGGGCCAGTTCGGCATGCGTAGCGAACTGGACATGGCGATCGAAAATGGATGCGCCGAAATCAGTGGCGCTCCCGCCCAGCACGAGATCATCCCAATCCTCTCCCGGTTTTCCGGCTAGGGCACCACCGGTTGTTATTGATTAAGGCGCACGCCGATGCCACCCGAGGCATTTATCGGAACCAGTGGATGGAATTACGCAGGGTGGAAGAACGACTTTTATGCCGGCGTGCCGCGCAAGTGGTGGCTCGAATATTACTCCGAGCGCTTCAATGCCCTCGAAGTCGATGGCACCTTCTACCATTTGCTGCGCGAAACGGTTGCGAAATCCTGGTACGAGCGTACCCCTGCCGACTTTCACTTCGCGGTGAAGGGCCACCGCTATATCACGCACGTCAAGCGGCTCGCGCCGCCCGTTCAATCGCTTAAGCTTCAACGCGACAGCACCGCAGCTTTGGGTGAGAAGCTCCGCGCGATGCTATGGCAGCTTCCGCCGAATCTGCACAAAGACCTGTCTAAGCTCAGTTCTTTTGTCGCCATGCTCGACGTATGGCCGGAGGTGCGTCACGCGATAGAATTCCGCGACCCCTCGTGGTTTGACGATGAAGTCGCTGCCTTGCTGGCACGCGAGCGGATCGCAGTATGCCAGTCGGATGCTGCTACTTGGCAGCTATGGCAGGCAACCACAACCGACCTGGTGTTCGTGCGCCTGCATGGACACGAGTCAACCTATGCCTCGAATTATGAGCATGAATCGCTGCAAGGTTGGGCTGGACGAATACGTCAATGGCTGAGTGAGGGACGCGACGTCCACGCCTATTTCGATAATGACGCCAAAGGCTATGCGCCGTGGAACGCATTAAGTCTTGCGGAGATGCTCGGCCCCGCCCGCCAAGGACGCGACAAATCCGAATTCGCCGCGAGGCGCCGCATCCGCGGGGAAAAGCGGCATCCTCCATCGGCTTCACATGACCAAACCGCGAAGCGGGGAAAAGGGCGCTGAAAGCGTCTACTCTCGAGCCTCAGCGGCAGCGCGAAAATAACGAAATGGAATTCGCCGAATCAGCTAAGCAGCTAAGCTAAAGCCAGGGCCCTTTAGTTTTGCGCCGAAGAACTAACGTGAGGGCGCCGGACGGCCTGTACTGAGGGTGACCACATGAACCGCCGCACCGCGCTGGATGGTCAGCGACACTCTGGAATCGCCGCCCTTGACTGCGGTCGCGGCTGCGCTACTGAATTCGCTTAATGACGTAACTGCCCTGCCGTCTATCTGAGTTACGATATCGCCCCGTTCGATCCCCGCCGTTTGTGCGTCATTCCCGATATCGGCCACTAGGACACCGGTCTGGACGCTAACGCCCAAATACTGCGCAAGCTCCGGAGTCAACTCCTGCGTCGTGATGCCCAGCGCTTTGGCGAGGTTGATGGAGGGCGCTCTGGTTTCTGCGGTGGCCGTTTGAAGCAGTTTGTCCGCGACGAAAATCGGAGCGTTGGCACCTATTGCCAGCGCAATCGCATCGCTCGGTCGGCTGTCTAGCGAATAGCGGCCGCCATCGAGGTAGACCTTCGCGTAATAAACCTCGTCACGTACATCGCCGATGACCACACGGTCGACTGTATTTCCGGTGAGGTGGATTAACCTGAGCAGCAACTCGTATGTGAGCGGTCGTTGCGGTTTGATCCCCCGCAATTCGAACATGATCGCCCGTGCTTCGTCATCACCGATTGCAATCGGCAGCACGCGCCGGCCAGCCTTCTCCTCCAACACGAGGTAATGGGCACCGGTCGAATGATCATATGCGACATCTGTCACGTCGACGCGGATTTGATCCGCGAACCCTGGCACGGCGCGCGGCTCGTGTGCGCATCCGCTGAGAACTAACGCCGTGAGTGCGGCCGGGAAGAGCGCTTGCCGACGGCGGAATGTCATCGGCTCCAGCTTACGCGCCCCGTTATCACGTAGCCAGCCGAAGTGAGCCTCGGCTTGACAACGCGATTTCGCGCCACACCCGAATCATCGGCCGGCGTCGTCCTGCCGCGCTGGCCTATCCCATTTGTCGAATAGCGCCTGCCGCGACGGTGTGCGATATCGCTTTGGCGGACCACCGGAACACCCATTCACAATATGATCTGCAGAAACTAACGCCCACCCTGAAAGCCACGTGCGACGAAGTAAAGCTCTGAAGACCCGGGACGGCTCGCGCGAGTTCGCACTACCTCGACCCGAGTGAAATCCCTGCTGAAGCGGGCCCGGGTGTCGGCAAATTCCGGCCCCATGAAGGTTTTGGCTATCATTGCCCCGCCGGGTCTCAGCAGCATCCGTCCCAAACCGAGAGCCGCGTTGATCAACGCCTGCGATCCTGCCTGATCGCGCTCGGCTATTCCGCTAAGCTTAGGCGCCATATCACTCGTCATCAGATCGGCGGCGCCCCCCAAAGCCTCTGCCGCTTTCAGCCCGACCTCCGGATCAGCAACATCACCGGTGACAATGCGGACGTTTGCGGCCATCCGGGGACATGCGACCAGATCTATACCGACCACACGCCCGCTGGTTCCGACCTTGCGCGATAATATCGCCAGCCATCCACCCGGTGCGCAGCCCAGATCGACGACGCGAGCCGCTTGCCCCACCAGCTTGAAACGAGTGAGGAGCTCCTCGAGCTTGAAGGCAGCGCGCGACGGAAAGCCAAGTTCTTCAGCCTTGCGATAGAACCGGTCGCGATGCTGGTAGCGGGCCATCTTACACCGGCATCGTTTTGCCAAGGCTTCGATGATGCCGCACATCAATCATAGTACGCCACGGGTCCTGTGGAGATTCGTATGGGAGCGTACTTTGCGCGACGCCGAGAAGCGGCTATCCTTGGAGAGTATTCCGTTCGAGTGTCGTCCTGCTGGTTAGTAATCACTGTTTCAAGTGTCATCAATGAGGCTTGACGATCTCAACCCGCCGCAACGCGACGCGGTGCTGGCCCGCGGCGGTCCGATCCTGATCCTGGCCGGTGCCGGTTCAGGTAAAACACGAGTCCTGACCTATCGTATCGCCCATTTGTTGGCTGAACGAGTTGCTACAGCCGAGCAAACCCTGGCGGTTACCTTCACCAACAAAGCGGCGAGCGAGATGCGCGAGCGTGTCGCGGCGATAATCGGCGAACGCAAGCATTTACCGTGGGTCAGCACGTTTCACGCATTTTGCGCCCGAGTCCTGCGGGAGGAGGCACAGCGTTTAGGTTATACACGCAATTTTACCATCCTCGACGAATCGGAGGTGCTGGTGGCGATTCGCCGAGTACTCGCCGAGGTGCATCTAGCCGACTCTCCCCCGCCCGAAATAGTGCGTGCCCGCATCGACCAGGCCAAGAATGAAGCGCTGTTCCCTGAACAACTCGCGGAGAATGCCTCCTCGAGCCGTGAGCGCACAATAGCTGAACTTTACGCGCTGTATGCGCAGCGCTTGCGAGAGATGAACGCGATGGACTTTGGTGACTTGATATTGCTGGTCCACCGCCTGTTCGAGACGGAGCCTCATGTACTAACTCGATGGCAGGAACGCGCCGAGCATCTGCTGGTCGACGAATACCAGGACACTAATCGGGTCCAATATCTATTAGTGCGGGCCTTGTCGGCAGCCAGCGGCAACCTATGCGTCGTTGGCGACGAGGATCAATCGATCTATCGCTGGCGGGGCGCCGATATTCGCAACATCCTCGATTTTGAACGGGATTTCCCAAACGCCCTGATTTTCAAGCTCGAACAGAACTATCGCTCGACCAAAACTATCCTGGCTGCGGCGGGCGCGGTCATTCAGAACAATCGCGAGCGCAAACCGAAGCAACTGTGGACCGAAAACGCCAATGGCGAGCCGATTACATATTATACAGGGGCTACTGAGCGCGACGAAGCAGACTATATAGCACGCGAGATCGCTCGGCTCACGAACGAAGGAATGAGTCCCGCCGATATCGTGGTGTTCTATCGGGTAAACGCGCAGTCTCGTGTGCTTGAAGAGGCGCTGGTCCGACGCCGGCTACCGTATTACATAGTTGGCGGCCTTCGCTTTTACGACCATCGCGAAATTAAGGATTTGATTGCGTATTTGCAGGTGATTGCCAATCCTGCCGACAACCTCAGCCTCGAACGTGCAATCGGGGCTCCGCCTCGTGGAATTGGAACCAAAACACTTGAGGTCATGAGCGACGTCGCAGCACGTGACCACGTCACGGTCTTTGAGGCGATGGGGCGGCTCGAGACGGAGTCGCGAGTGGCCCTGAGAATCGCCAAGCAGGCGAGTAGCCTCTACTCGTGGATGCGGGAACTGATGGGATGCGCTGAGGGTATGCCGGTCCGGGCGATTCTCGACCAGATCATCATGCACAGCGGCTTTGAAGATTATCTGGCGAAAATGGTTGACGGCAAAAACCGCCAACAGAACCTGGCTGAAATGCAGGCGGCGGCCACCGCCTTCGATGCCGAGTATGAAGCCGGCGGACTCGGCGCCTTCCTCGAACGCGTGGCGCTGGTCAGCGATGCTGACCAGCTGGCGGCAGCCCGCGGGCGAATCACCCTGATGACGCTGCACACCTCCAAGGGCCTGGAATATCCTGTGGTCTTCATCGCGGGTATGGAAGAGGGTCTCTTCCCTCACGCGCGCCTCCAGGACAATGCCCATGAAATCGAAGAAGAACGCAGGCTTTGTTACGTCGGCATGACGCGGGCGCGCCGCCTCCTCGACCTGACGAACGCGCTCTCACGCGAGCTTTACGGGAA
>JAMXLL010000302.1 GCA_024281015.1 Candidatus Binataceae bacterium | reverse complement strand
CTGCTGCGGCGGCGTTTCCAGCCTCACGCCAGCTGATGATTCGCCCTCGTCGCCGCCCAGAAAGCTAAATCGGGCTGCGCAGCCGGGAAGGTGGTTTCGGGGCCGGGTGACTTGGCCGGCTGCTACCCCCGCGCGCGGCGAATCGCTGGCGGCAACAGATACGCTCAGCTTCGTCGCGCGATAGCAACCCGGCGGCTACCCGGCTAAGCTGAATTAGATGCACCGGCCGTAAAAGCCGGTTGGAGAAGTAGATTATGGATATTTTCGCGCCGTCGCATTTGCTCATTCTGCTGTTGATCATCCTCGTAATTTTCGGTCCCGCCAAACTCGGCGATGTTGGCGGCGCGCTCGGGCGGGCGATTCGCGACTTCAAAAAAGCGATGAATGATCCGGAGCAGTCGCCCCAGTCGAGCCGGGCGGTCAGCTCCTCCTCATCTAATGTGACTGCCGCCGCCGAGCCCACCGTCGTGGAGACCAAGGCCGATAAACCTGTTTAAAAGCGGTCTTCGATGCTTCCTCATGACTCTCCCAATCTGCACGGTTCACAAGAATTGTGTATCCAGTCCCAACTTCCTTCCGGGTAGCCTCCCACCAGCAGGCTCACCTCTTTGGAGGGTCGATGCGAGCGCCGTGCGGGTTTTTCCAACGAGCGCCTGCCTGATTGTAAGCCGTGATCTGATGTGAAAGTCAGACGGTACCTGCCGTCCCCGCTCCAGAAGGGGATCAGCTATGCGAAGGACCGGCACTTATCAGTTTGCTAGTCCTAAGCCGGGCGAAGACATCTCGGGCTATGAATCCTGATCGGGCGCAACGTCGGTTGGCTGCCATCCTGGCAGCTGATATCGCGGGATATTCGCGTTTGATCGGCGCTGACGAGGAGGGAACCCTCCGCCGGATGAGATCCATCCGCACCGAGGTAATTGAACCGAACATCGCGGCTCATCGCGGCCGGCTGGTCAAGACTACGGGCGACGGACTACTGGTCGAGTTCACGAGCGTGATCGACGCCCTCCGCTGTGCCAGCGACGTGCAGCAGCAGCTCGCCGCGCGTAATGAAGGAACCAGTGTCGCGGAACGGATCGAATTCCGCATCGGCATCAATATGAGCGATGTTGTCGTCGAAGATGACGACATCCTGGGCGACGGCGTCAATGTCGCCGCCCGGCTGGAAGCGCTGGCCGAGCCCGGCGGCATTTGCGTGTCATCCCGCGTCCAGGAAGATGCCGCGGGCCGCCTCGATATGACGTTCGCCGATATGGGCGAGCAGGAATTTAAGAACATTGCCCGGCCCATTCGCGCTTATCGCGTGGTACCCGCAGCCGGTAAAGCAAGTCCGACAGCCGGTCCAAACGCGGGTGTCACCGCGCTCGCCCTTCCCGACAAACCGTCGATCGCGGTTCTGCCCTTCACGAACATGAGTGGCGATCCCGAGCAGGAATATTTCGCCGATGGTATGGTCGAGGAGATCATCACCGCTCTCTCCCGCATCCGATGGCTGTTCGTGATCGCGCGCAATTCGAGCTTTGTGTACAAGGGTCAGGCCGCCGATGTGAAGCGAGTCGGGCACGAACTCGGCGTCCGCTACGTGCTGGAAGGCTCAGTCAGAAAAAGTGACGGGCGGATACGCATTACCGCACAGCTGGTCGAGGCGGAAACCGGTGCACATCTGTGGGCCGACCATTTCGATGGCTCGCTCGATGACGTGTTCGATCTTCAGGATCGCGTCGCGATCAGTGCCGCCGGCGTCATCGAGCCGGCCCTACAGGCGGCGGAGGCCCGCCGCTCCGCCCATCGTCCGACCAATGACCTGACTGCCTACGATCTCTATCTTCGTGCACTGCCGAACTTTGCTTCGGGGGCGAGGGAGAGAATTTGCGAAGCGCTCGTTCTGCTCGAACAGGCAATCACTCGTGATCCAATCTATGGCCCGGCACTCGCTTTGGCAGGGATGTGCCTGACCCAACTTCATCTGAATGGTTGGGCGGAATCTCCGGATGTCGGCCGCGATCAGGGCCTCGATTACGCTCGCCGTGCCGTTCGGGCCGCGGGCAATGATCCTTTTGTTCTTGCGAGCGCAGCCGAAGTGTTCGGCTTTTTCGGCGAGGACATCACCGCGGCGCTCGCACTGGTCGATCGCTCTCTCGCAGCTAACGCTGGCTTTGCCTACGGCTGGTTCTGGAGCGGTCTGCTCAGACTGTATGCGGGGCAGTACGACACCGCGATTGAACAGATCGAAAAGTCCTTGCGGCTCAATCCGCTGGATCGGATGGGTGCACCGTTGACGGCGATAGGTGCTGCACATTTCTTTAAACGGGAATTCGAAACGGCGCTCTCAAAGTTGCTAGCGTCGATCCAGGAGCGGCCCGGCTTTGCCATGTCTTACCGCCTTCTTGCGGCCTGTTACGCTCATATGGGCCGCCTCGAAGAAGCTGGCGCCGCGGTTGAGAGGCTGCGGGCACTAACCCCGGTCATCGCTCCGCCCATTCTCCCGATTCGCAACCCCGAACATCGCGAGCTGCTATTCTCGGGATTGCGGTTGGCAGCGGGCGAACGGCCATGACCGCCGCGAACCTTCAAATTGAATCAGCAGTTGCTCCCCTGCCAGTCGGGGGACGACATCGGGTGAAACCCGCTATCGTGCATTTTCGCGCGGATGCTGCCGCTACCCTGATAGCTTCTGGAACACTCGACATGACGGCGTATGAGCCAATACGCAGACGTATGGGTGCTTCTCAGACGAAGCCAGCCGCTAAGGACGTGGCGCCCGGCAGTTGCTGCAAGGAATAGAATAGGCAGGATGGCATGCGCAATCCCGCCATGCCTCACACGCACGGAGGAGAAAGCTTATGCAGGTCAGCAAAAATTCAATTGATTTGGGAATAGTCATTACTGATGAAAAAGCGGCCCTCGGCTTTTATCGCGACGCGCTCGGCATGGAGTGGGAAGGCGAGTTGCCGGTCTCGGGCGGCCGCATGTATCGCCTCAAATGCGGAACCACGGTCATCAAGCTGTTGAAGCTCGATCGCACTCCGGCCGCGAAACCCGCAGCCGGCGGCATCGTTGGCGGACTCGGCTATAGATATTTCACTATCTCGGTGCCGGATATCCGCAGCCTGATGGCGCAACTGGAAGCCAAGGGCATCCGGGCGACGGTGCCCATCAGGGAGGCTCGTCCGGGAGTAACTATTGCGATGGTGACTGATCCCGACGGCAATACTGTCGAGTTCTTGCAAAACACCTGAGCTCAAGAGATGCCAAAAGCGCGAGCTATTTGTCTGTGAAGAATCTACGTCAGAATCGGCGAGTGAAATGGTATGAGCCTCACCTTGGACTACAGGTTGATCATTGACAGCGCGAATGAGGACGGCGAGTTCAAAATAGCCGCGCGGTTCTGGGATGCGAATGTCAGGCTGGATGTCGGCGAACAACCGCATATCATGCGCGTTCGGGACGGCCGCGTCGTCAGCTTGTGCAAATGCGATTCGGCCGAAGCGGCCGGCTACGACGTTCGCATCTCAGCCCCGGAAGCGGATTGGGAAGAACTGCTGCGGCCGGTGCCCCGGCCGTTCTACCAGGATTTGATGGCTGCCTCATCGCGGCACGGCTTTCGAGTTGAGGGACATCTCGTTCAGTTTTACCCGTACTACCGGGCAATTAATCGCCTCTTGGAGGTGATTCGGGAGCAACGTCGCGGCTAATCCGGAGATTTATAATGGCGCGCTTCGATACGGCCGTCGGCCGTTATGTATATATAACTGTAGACAATATTGAGTATCGTGTTTACTTCGAGGAATCAGGCAATGGCATTCCTCTTGTAATGCAACATACCGCCGGAGCTGACGGCCGCCAGTGGCGCCATCTCCTGGAAGACGTGGAGTTTCAACGCGACCTTCATCTGATAGCCTACGATTTACCGTATCATGGCAAGTCCGTGCCGCCCGAAAATGTCGAATGGTGGCGCCACGAGTACAGGCTGACTAAGCAATTCTTGATGAAGTTCGTTCTCGCCTTCAGCGAGACCCTCGGACTCGAGAGCCCCGTGTACATGGGCAGTTCCATCGGCGGCCATCTCGCTACAGACCTGGCGCTTCATCATCCCGATAAGTTCCGTGCCATAATCGGTCTCGAAGCTGGTACCTATACTCCCGGCGGATACGCCGACCAATGGCATCACCCGCGCATTAGCAATGAGTATAAGGCGAGCGCCATGTACGGCCTGATGTCACCGAGCAGCCCGGAGAAATACCGGCGCGAGACGGCCTGGGTTTACAGTCAGGGCGCACCACCGGTGTTCAAGGGCGATCTCTACTACTATTCCGTCGACCACGACTTACGCGAGACCGCCGAGCAGATCGATACGGCACGAACACCACTGTATCTGCTCACGGGAGAGTACGACTGGGCAACCTCGCCCGAGGATTCCCAGGCCCTGGCGCGCCGGATCAAGGGAGCCAGGTTTTCCGCAATGCGCAAGCTGGGCCATTTCCCGGCGAGCGAAGATCCGGTGCGCTTTCGTGAATACATCGCACCCGTATTGGCCGAGATCTGCGCTGCCAACCGTTAGCGTCTGTCCTTGAGGTGGTCAGAAAGCGGACTGGCTTCCGCCTGATGCCGACATTGGCCAATTGCGCCGCCACCAGCGGATCAACCGGAGCCAAGGACATTGGATAGCGGAAGCGCTTGGGAAGGGGGCAGAGTGTCAAAACCCGTCGCGCACCCTGAGCCGCCCCCACCGGGCCTGGTGGTCCTGGAGGATGACGTTCGATCAGCGGAGTGCCGGCGCGGTTCGTGAATCCGGACCAGCGACGCTGTGATTTTGGGAGCGCGGCCCAATTGATCCACAGCTCTCGTTAATATTAACCAAAATTGTGCCGCCCGCGTGATACTATTCACCATTCATTTCTCTATTTTTGTCGTTCTTGTAGACTGCGCAATGCCAAGCTGAGAATATTTGACCTACATCGTTTCCGTTTTGGTTTACGTTTTTAGTATTGGTTTATATTCAAGCTAGCGACGTTCTTCTCGCGGGCTCAGGTGATTATTTGCCTCGGTCGGACTGGAAGCTTTTGAGCGTAGGGAACTCGAGACCGATCACTTCCACGAAGGTGCATGTGCGGTGCGGCGAGGAGTATACGACCGGGCCGGCTGGTTTATGAGCCGTTATTCTCCGGAACCGAGATGGGGACTGCTGCTGCAGATGTTTGAAGAGGGTTTTCGTATTGTTTTACCAGACGGGCGTCCGGGTTCGGCATATGACGACGAAGAAACGCGCCCGAGCGACCGCTGGTTCTGTTTCCATACGCGGGCGTATTTATGGACGGCGGCTAAAGACTATTCGATGATTGCCGGAGTCCGGTTTTTGGCGATGAAGTTCTCGATGATGCCGCAGGTGGCAATGTACCCCGCCCATCGGTGGGCATACTCGCGGGGCCTGCGGCCGGAGCTGGCGGGAATTCGCGCCGTGTTGCGCGATCGTATGCCGGGCTGCCGTGGGACGCTGAGATATGTCGGCCGGCGCGAGCAGAGCCCGGCGTCGCGGAGGCGCCTGCTGCTACGTGATCGCGAGGCAGTACAGCTGTAGCGAGCGCTTGCATGCGGCTGTGGCGCAGAATAACCGGAGGGCTGTCGGTCACGTGGATACTGTCACACTACGGCGCGGCGGGAACGGTAAGATGGATGCTTCGTAGTTTACCCTATCATGTTTGGTTGCACGCGTTTCCAGCGGGCCGACGGGAACTGATGTTCGACCGGATTAATCATGTAGATACCGGAGGCATCATCGAGCCTGGCGATTTAGGAGTGGCAGGGCACGAAGCCAGTGTGGCGAATGCAGTTCACTATGCGCCGTCCCGGCCGAAGCGATTTTTACAACTTCTGGCCAGCCTGCCGATTGACTATAGTCAATTCGTTTTTGTAGATATCGGAGCCGGAAAAGGCAGGGCATTGCTGCTCGCCGCCCGATTTCCTTTCAAGCGGATCATTGGCGTCGAATTTGCGCCGTCGCTTGCGGCCATCGCTCGACGCAATGTCGACAGTCACTCGTCGCGAGGGCCTGGCCGCCTCCGTCCGGTCGAGGTGATATGCGCCGATGCGATCGAGTATGAACTCCCGCACGAGGACCTCGTACTCTATCTGTTCAATCCTTTTGGCAGTCCCGTGTTTAACCGTTTCATAGCCGGAATTGAGCGCTCGCTTCAGAAAAGCCCCAGGACAATTTATTTTCTCTATTGGAGTCCAATGTGTGAGGTGGAGCAAGCAAGGTCCAGCCGGTTTGAAAAAATCGCCGGGCGTCGTGATCTGTTTGCCGTCTATCGAACGCGCCGCTTGGGGTCGAGCACCAACACGCAGCCAATAACCGTGAGAATCTAGGTGCCGCTATATTATTTGTTACTGTTTCTGACGCCGTTTCATTATGATCCCCGCCTGGGGTTTGTGCTCCTGGATGCCGGACCCTTGATCATAACGCCGGTCAAGATTCTCGGGCTTTTGACCCTTGTAGCTGCCCTCGTCGCGCCTTCGCCGAAGAATAAAGCAGAACGATTACGCAATCCATTGGTGCTACTTTTCGTGGCATATGCAGTCTTTCCAGTTGCAACGACAGTACTTTTTGGTTTGCCCACACCCAGCAATTACATTGGCCAATACCTATCGGCCGCATTACTATTCCCGGCAACTCGGTTGCTGGTCAGTACAGAGGAGCGGATGTTAAAGGTCACCCGGGCATTGGTTTTTGGCTTCGCCTTCGGGAGCCTGTGGGTGTACAAGCAACATTTTATGCATCATGCGAGGCAAGCGTGGGGTTTGGAACACGATGCGAACTACGAGGCACTGATGCTGCTGCTCGCCGTTGCGCCGGCTTTTTGGATGGCAGGCTACGAAGAAAAGCATTTGTTGCGGCGAGCGGGACTGATCTGCGGTCTGCTGCTCGCCGGTGCTGTCCTGTTAACCCAATCACGTGCTGGGGTTATCGCTGGTACCGTAGTAGCTCTGCTCGCGTTGGTTCGCTCGAGGAGGAAACTTCTCGGCGTGGCACTCTTTGCCGGCGCGGTGATTGTGGTTTTAAACTGGGGCCCTAACGGACTTTTGCAACGCTTCAAGCACATCAAGCTGGAGGGAGCGCCGGCCAGCGGAGATGAACGTTCCAGTCGGATTCATATCGAACTGCTCAAAGCAGGAGTCAGAATGATAGAGGATCACCCCATATTTGGTGTCGGACTGGGGCGTTTCAGGAGTGCCGCACCTTTATACAACCCGGAGCTTATCAAGCTGACCGGCGGTCGCAAATTCATTGCGCATGACACCTTCCTCCAAATCGGTTCGGAGGCAGGAATACCCGTTCTTTTGATCTTTTTGATTATGCTTGGCGTGACTCGTAGGAATTACCGTGTGGCGCAGCAAAGCTCTAACGATCGCCTTGCCGCGCTCGGCGCGTCGATGGAAATGTCCCTCATCGGCGTAAGCGTGGTCGCGCTTTCAATTAGTGTCGAATTCTTACCGTTTTGCATTTTAATACTGCTTTCTCAGAATCTTCGCGAAATAGCGCGCGCTGCCGACATGGTGACGGCGCAGAACGACTATATTATTTCAGCCGCGCCACCCGTGTTGTTGCGCACGGGATCGTGAAGAGAGATCTCGGTGAATTCGCATCGTTAGACGAGTTCGTTCTAGCCAGAGCCCGCCTTGGCGCGGACGTATTTTTATCGAATTCGCTCGGATTAGCATCCGGGCCATCGGCGTAAGAGGGAATATTGTGCGATGGTAAGTGGCCACATAGAAACTGACGATCGTGCTCCGGTCGAGGTTGCGGCTCAGGGAAAGCTACCGGACTTCATTGCGGTCGGCCCAACTCGCACCGGCACCACGTGGCTCCATCAATTTCTCGCGGGTAGCGTCGGGCTACCCAAACACGTAAAAGAAACGCGCTTCTTCGACCGCGATTACGCTCTAGGTCTGCCAAGCTATCTCGCGCGTTTTGCAGATTGCCCGCCGGGACTGCCCATCGGTGAAATCGCTCCAACGTACTTCTACAACCCACAGGCCCGTGAACGAATAACCCGCGATGTTTCCCACTGTAAGATCATTTGCACTCTGAGGGATCCCGTCGAGCGGCTCCACTCGCTTTATCGTCTGAGTGTCTGGAGCGGGCGCACTACGAAAACTTTCGAGGATTCTCTCGAGTCTCGATGGAACTCCGTAGTTGATGAATGTGATTATAGCCAACACACAAAGAAGTGGCAGCGAGCGTTCGGCGCAAATCGCGTGTTGGTCGTTCTATTTGATGATTTCCTCGCCTCTCCTCAGAGGTATGTCGACCAGATTTGTGACTTCATTGGGATTTCAAGAATCCCTGTAGGCGACGCTCCGGTGAGCCCGGACGACACAGTGTATGCGATGCAACGCGTGCCGCGCGGTACCCTTTTTGCCAAGCTCTTCCGCTGGTTCTTTCGACTCGGTCATGATCAGCCGGATCAGTTTGAAGTGTTTCTGCACTGGCTGCGGCAGCATGGTATCGACAGCGCAGCAAGACGTGTGATGCGAAGCCCGCTGGGAAACGTGATCCGAACGGTCATCTATAAAGACATGCCGTCGCTCAAGCCAGAGACGGAAGCTTATCTGAGAACTGCATTGATTCCTCAAATCGAATCGCTCGAAGCACTGATTCATCGCGACCTCTCAGCTTGGAAGAACTCAGGTTCAGTGAGCGCTAAGAAGGCATGCGACGTGCCAAAAAAGCGGCATCAGGAGACCGCCGGCGGAAACTCTCCAATCAGGATAGGGGCGCAACGTGGCGGTTGATTTTGCGAACACAGCCCCGGCACTTGAGAACGTGCCGGCTTATCAGCGCGACCGAATCCTTTCCGGGATGCGCTGGTCAGTCTGGCTGTCCGGCTTGGCGATACTAAGTGGGCTGGCGACTAACCTGCTGCTGGCACATGCTGGTCCGAAGACCATCGGATGTTACGGGTTGCTTAGCGTTTACATTTATCTTGTCAGTTCGTTTTTGTACTTTGGCGGCGATCCGGTATTGGTCAAGTTTTTTCCGGAATGCCGGGCGAAGGATCGGACGACATTTCTGATCTCATATCTGGCACTGGTCTTCTTTTTTTTCATGTCCGTTTTAGTGCTGACCTATTGTTTCCCGCAATTGTTGCGTATCACCCTCGGTCACGATACCAGTGATTGGCACAATTTTGTGCTCCTTTGTTTTGCACCGGTGCCGATCGGTTTCTTCGCCATAGTCGCGGCTCTGAGAGGAATGCTTGAGATTAGCTTTGCTCAAATGCTTGCAAAGCTGATTGCGTTCCTGACCTTTGCGGCATATGGATTTGTTTATCTGGCACATCCACGGCTGCTTCAAAATTATCCCACTCCAACGGTTTTTGGCATTTATTTCGCCGCGGCGGCAGCGGTTGCGGTGGCAGGCGCGGTTCGGCTGGCTCGACTATGCGGCCTGCCTGGGCGGCGCTTCTACTTACCTAACGGTTTCTGGCGTTACACGTTTGACTTACAGCAGGTGAGCGTTGTGGCGTTCTTCAGCAGCCGGATTGATTATGTTCTCATTCTAAACATCGGCGGACTAGCCGTACTGGGCAAGTATGTAGCGATTATGGCAGTAGCCGGGGCAATTCCCACGATTAATCGTCCTATTGCAGACACGTTGCTGCCCTCGCTCACGAATATGCTGGCAGCAGATAATGAGCAAGGCGCAGCGCAGGTGTTCATGATCCATATGCGTATCGTCTTCCTCGCCACAGTGACTGTGAGCTCCGCTATGATGGTACTGGCGGAACCGGCAACCAGACTAATGGGAGCAAGATACCATTCCCTGGAGTGTGCAATAATCGGGATGGTTATGCTGGAAGGAATTGCCAGCCCCGGTGCGTTCGGCGGAACTTTGCTAACGAGTATCGGGCGACAGCGGCTTGCGCTTTGGGCAGGGTTCCTGAACGTCGTGGTGTTTTCCAGCCTTTTCTTTGTTCTCTGGCATTTTTGGAATCTGACTGGTGCTGTTGTGGCGCATGGCAGCGCGCTGATCATGTCCAACGGGATTTTAATGCTGCTCGCGTTGAGGGCTTCTGGAGTGTTCCCCTCAGTATTGAGTCTTTGGACGAAATCAGCGCTTGTGCTGGCTGGGGAAGGTGTCGTGACACTTTTCTGTTATCCGCTCGGCGTAGTAAATGCCACTCTAGTCCTGGTGAGTGCGCCGACAATCTTTCTACTCAGTGCGCAGTACAAGGCAGGAGAACTCAAGATGCTTGCGGCAACCTTTATTCCCGGGAAAGACCAGCTGAATAGAATACAATCCTGAGCAGAATTGAATTATTGAGTGGACGTAAGCGGGGCCTGCGGGCTGCCGTTGAGTTTTGACAATGTGTCTCGGGGTTCGATTTTCAAGATGCATTCTCGGAACATAAGCGAGGGTTCAAGAGCGGTCGACAATGAATCGAGCATGAGAGTCTCCGTTATAATTCCAACCAAGAACCGTGCATCGGAATTGAGAATCGTTACGAGCAATCTGCTTGAGCAGACGTTGCTGCCCAATGAGATCGTTATCATTGACCAAAGTGCAGACCAGCGGAGCCGACGTGCAGTCGAACAGGCTTTCGGGGCCGCGTCTGATGCGATCCGCAATTCGGTCCGCCTCCAGTATGTACTCGATCGATCAATCAATGGTGGTAGCGCCGCACGTAATCGGGGCATGGAACTAGCAACTGGTGAAGTATGCTTGTTCCTGGACGACGACGTAGAGCTGGAGAAAAACTTCGTCGAGGAAATCGTGCGAGCCTTGAGGGCAAGGCCGGATGCGACTGCTATCTGTGGGATGATTACCAACTATCTACCACCATCGTGGGGCTTCCGTCTTTGGAATTCTATTTTCGCCTTGGGGCCGTTTTTCGATGAAAGGCAGCCGCTCTATTGGAAAGCCGACCGTCTCCGTGGCTCTGAACCGCTTCGGGTTCACAAACTCAACGGTGGCGCAATGGCATTTCGCGCCGAAGCGATTCGGAACCTGCGTTTCGATGAACAACTGGTTGGGGTCTCGCTCGCCGAGGACGTAGATTTCGCTGCCAGAATTGAGCCCGGCATCATCGTCATGGCGCCTGCGGCGCGTCTGATCCATAAACGGAGCCCACACGGGCGCGCCAGCGATCATTGGCTTCGCGCGCAGGTCCAGGCTTCGTATTACCTGTACTCGCGCAATTGGCGGCACGGTATATCAAACCGACTGCGTTTCATGTGGTTAAACGTCGGTTACGGGCTCGCGGCGGTGCTCTCTTGTGTGAAAAACAGGTCTTCTGAGTCTTTCGCCGCGATACGGCAGGCCGTGAACGAAGCCCGTCACGCTCTGAGCGGCGTTGCCGTTCGCCCTGACTCACACGTGTAGGCGCCTCCGTTCGCCTCTCAGCAAACGCCTAGAGGTACCGAAGTACTTGCTCGATTTGCTCCGGAGTGATGCCAACACTTATGGCGCTGCTCAAACCGGCATCACCTGCGCCCGACGATCCCGGTTTTTATGATCGCCGGCAGCCGTAGCACGCCGGTCGTGAACTCAATATGGGCTCGTCTGAGCGGCCCGGATTTACCGCCTGGACTTCGCAGCGAGGCGAATTGTTTGTTGGCGGTAATGTTGGTGGGCTTCGGAATTCGGCTTTATCTGGCTCTTACAAGCTACTGCATTTCCGGCGATGGTGTCGCATATCTCGGC
>JAMXLL010000301.1 GCA_024281015.1 Candidatus Binataceae bacterium | reverse complement strand
TTCATGTAAATGATCAAGGCGCTACAGTCGGCGCCCAGCGGCTGCTCTAAACATAGATAGCCCCCCTCAGCACGAAAGTCGCCAGCCTTGAGCGGCTCGAACGTCCCGGTTTGGCGCCTATAATGATAAGTACCCGGGGCAAGGCCTTCGACTGCATTGACAATCAGATAGGTCTCGGTCGATTGCCCGAATGTTCCGCTTGCCGCCGGATACGCGGTCGCCATGATCGCGGCTAACTCCTCGCCGGTAATCGGTTCCCGGGAAAAGACCCTTGTAGAGCCGCGCCGCAGAATCGTCTCGCCAAGTCCAAGCGAATCGTCGTCGTCACGCGTAGAGATTTTCACAGCGGTCGAAGATATGTCCGGTTGACTTCCGAGTTCTATGCTGCGCTGGTGCAAAACCTCGTCCCCGGTTGCCAATCGTGAAGCACGATGCACTTTCACCAGGTCTTCGTAAACTACTTCTTCTGCAGACAGCGGTATCGATTCCAGCTCCATACGGGCAAGAACCGGAGATTGCCCGGAATCTGCGCGCGTTTGGCCGAGGGTGACCAGACATGCCACCCCTTCGCGGTCACCGTCGATCTCGAGCAGCTCCTCTATCGACCGGTCGCGGAAGGCGGTAGTGACCACGGTATCGAGCGCATCTGCGTTGGCGGCTGCCAGGAGATTGGCCAGGATCATTCCTGTATCCCAGAAACAGTAACGATAGGCGCGGGCGCGGTACTTCCACGTGCTGCGCCAAAAAATGCTGGTCATGATAAGGATGGCGCGAGCGTGGCGGAGTTGGTTGCCTGGCGGTGCGGAGTCGGCGAGGTAAGGGCGCCAATCACCCCGGCGAAGGCCGTGCAATTTCAAGTCGGCCGCCAGGAAATGGTAGAGTCCCGGCTCCACCCCCTCAATTTCGCCGGCAATCAGATAAAACTCTACCGGATATAAGGCGCCGGCTGATGCTGCGGCGCGAAAATGATAATCCTCGCCGCCGACGTTGGCGCGCTTCGTAAGCCCACCAGCGCAAAAGAGCAGTCGCGTTAAGCTCTCGATGTCAAGGACGCTTGCATCTGACCCTGACCGCGGCCGCAACGCTTGCAGAGTTGGGACCGCCGACAAGCCGAAGTCACGCGGCAAGGGCAACGTGCCGGCACCAGGATAGATTTTGTAGGGCAGCGGGCGGTTGCTCCAGTCGAGGAAATGCGCATCGCGGCGCACACTCGTATATGAATGCTTGGTTGCCTGATGGTAGGCGAGCGCTACTTCAATATCCCGATTACTCGGCTCCGGCATAACTGCTACCGACACTCCCTGCGTGTTTCTATCCAATCAACCGATAATATCACCGGTGGAATCCAAACGTGTGGAGCCGGGGAATGAGACCGCCCCTTGCACGCCATCGAAAGTGTGCAACAGTCATGGTTTGCATGCTATAGAAGCTCGCGTTCCGTCGGAGGTCTCTATTCATGACTGCCAGACTCAGCGTCAATGAAGTAAAAAGTCTATACGAGAAAATCAGTAATTGGGGTCGTTGGGGCACCGAGGATCAGCGCGGGGCCTTGAACTTCATCACGCCGCAAAAGCGCGCGGCGGCCGCTCGCCTGGTCGATAGCGGCGAAATCGTCTCGCTGTCCTTGCCTTTGTCCACCCAATCAGGACCTGACAATCCTCAGCCCGTACACCACATGATGCTGCATGCGGGAGCGCCCGGTTATGCTTCGCTAGATTATTTCGCGATCGCTCCGCACGGTATGGCTTTTACCCATCTCGACGCACTCTGCCACGTGTTCTGGCAAGGCAAGATGTACAATGGGTTCAGTGAGCGCGAGGTCGGCCGTTTCGGTGCGCGCCGCTGTGCTATCGACGTAACGCGCGATGGCATAATGAGCCGTGGCGTGTTGCTCGATATCCCCCGAGCGAAAAAAGTGGAATGGCTTGAATTGCGCGAGCCTATTTTTCCCGAGGATCTTGAATCAGCCGAAAAGGTCGGGAACTTGCGCGTCGAGGAAGGTGACATACTGCTGCTTCGGACGGGGCGCCATAAACGCCGTGCCGCCAAAGGTGCCTGGGATCCCCGCCGTGAAGGTCTGCCCGGCCTCGATGCCTCGTGCCTGGAATGGCTGCACGACCGGAGAATTGCGGTGCTCGGATGCGATGCCGTCAGTGATATCGCGCCGAGCCCTTATGGCGCCGAGATGGGCTTGCCGATTCACGTTGGAACCCTCGTGATCCAGGGCATTCATCTGATAGACAATGCCGATTTGGAGGCTTTATCGGCCGCCTGCGAAAAGCATCGGCGTTACCAATTCCTTTTTTCGATGGCGCCGCTGATCCTTGAGCGAGGCACAGCTTCACCGGTTAATCCGTTGGCTTTGTTTTAAGCGGTCCGCAAGATCGAGCAAATAATTTTGCAGCGTTGAACTCCAACCTGAGGTGGAACTCATGGCGAGCAGGCTTTCAGACAAAGAAGTGAACGGCGTCCTTGAGAAGTGCAGCAACTGGGGTCGCTGGGGCAAGGACGATCAGCGCGGTGCATTGAACTTTATCACCGACCAAAAACGCGCGGCCGCTGCGAAGCTCGTGCAGACCGGCGAGACAGTCTCACTGGCGCTGCCCCTGGCCACAATCCCAGCGCCCGACAACCCCACTCCGGTAATGCACATGATGCAGCAGACGGGCTTCGATGCCCATGAAGTGGAGCTGCTGCCGTACGTCGGCGATTATTTCGCCATCGCCCCCCATGGCCTTGCCAATACTCATCTCGACGCACTCTGCCACGTGTTCCATAGAGGCAAGATGTACAATGGGTTTGACGCAGCGGAGGTTGGTTCACATGGCGCCAAAAAATGCGCCATCGATGTGGCCAAAGAGGGCGTTATCAGCCGCGGCGTGCTGCTCGATATACCCAAGATCAAGCGGGTCGACTGGTTAGAAAACAATGTCAGGATAAGTGCCGACGATCTCGACGCCGCTGAGAAGGACCACCGGGTCACTGTCGAAGAGGGGGATGTGTTGTTCGTCCGTACGGGACGGGCACGCCAGCGCAAGGCGAAGGGCGCGTGGGACGCCTTCCAGGGGGGGTTGGCGGGCCTCGACGCCAATTGCTTGCCATGGCTCCACGAGCGCAAAGTCGCCGTGCTGGGTTCCGACGGAGTCAGCGATGCGGTACCGAGTGGATACCAGGAATTAGCCCTGCCGATTCATAGCTGCACATTGGTCTACATGGGCGTACACTTAATCGACAACGCTGATCTCGATGCGCTCTCGGCGGCCTGTGCCCGGCTCGGGCGCTACGCATTCCAGTTTATCATGGCACCGCTAGTGCTCACTCAAGGTACCGCCTCGCCAGTCAATCCGCTAGCGTTGTTCTGAGGTTGTAAAGATGAAGGTCGAAGCATTGGTGATAGATGCGGACGGGCATATTTTGGAGCCGCCCGACCTGTGGGAAACCTACCTTGAACCGAAATATCGGCCGCAGGCTATCCGCATACGAGTCGGTGACGACGGATATGAATATCTCGAAGTCGCCGGCAAGCGCGCGGCAATGACGCGAGCGGGTGCCCTCGGCACGCTGGGCGGCATGGGCAAACAACGGGAAATCGAAGAAGCCCGTCGCCGCCGCGAGGATTTCGTCACTGCCGGTAAGGCGGAACAACTTCGCTTCCGCAAGCCCCTGCCCGAAGATACTTATCTCAAGGGAGCCGCTTTCGGCACCATGGACATGCGCGAACGTCTCAGGCTGCTCGACCGGGAGGGCATGGCCAAAGCGATTCTCTACCCGACTATCGGCTTGCTGTGGGAATGCGAAACGATGGATCCGGAGTTATCGAGCGCGTACTGCCGTGCCTATAACCGCTGGATCGCGGACTTCTGCCGTGACTCGGGGGGCCGCTTGGTGCCGATCGCTCATCTGTCACTTGGCGACCCCGTCGAAGCAGCCCGCGAGGTGGAACGGGCAGCCAAGGACGGTTGCAAAGGTGTGTTTGTGGCGCCCTTCACCATTACGCGCCGCCCGCATGGCGATGCCGCACATGATCGCGTTTTTGCCGCGGCACAGGATTGTGGACTGCCGCTAGCGATACACCCAACCATCGAGCCGCCGGCTTGGGGAGTGTTTCATCGCTATGACAACTTTGGATGGGCAGCGTGGTATTTCGATCTGTTTGCCGGGCACGGCGTGCAGCATGCATTCGCGACATTTTTCCAGTTAGGTGTCTTCGACCGCTTTCCGGCTCTAAAAGTGGTGGTATTGGAATCTGGCGCCGGATGGATTGGATATTTCCTCGATCGCGCCGATGCGATCTTTACCGGTACCACGATTGCGCAGACGGTCCGCTTGAAGGAGAAGCCTTCGTACTACTTCAAGGATCGTTGCTTCATTTCGGCCGATCCCGACGAACGCACTATCGCAGCAATGATGGCGCATGTCGGCGAGGATAAATTTTTCTGGGCGAGTGATTACCCTCATCCCGATCATCCCGGCAACTATCTCGAAGAGCTGGCGGAGATGGTAAAGCCCATGAGCGAACCCGGCCGCCGCGGCATCCTCGGTGACAATGCTGCCAACGCTTACGGATTGGTTTGACGATGCCATCCCCCCTCGCCATTCCTTGAATGGAGAGGGCAACGAGGGGCCACCATGCAAGAGCTGCTTCCAATCGCGGAAAAAATTGCCGACGTGCTTAAGCGTAGGCGCGAGACTATCGCCGTTGCTGAATCCTCATCCGGCGGGTTGATTTCCACGGCCTTACTGGCGATCCCCGGCGCTTCGGCGTATTACCTTGGTGGCGCCGTCGTCTATACCTTGCAATCCCGCCGGGCTCTGCTCGACCTGCCTGATTCAGCATTCGCCGGCTTGCGCGGGTTAACTGAGGAGTTGGCGCTGGTGCTGGCCCGAGGAGCGCGACAACGTTTCGCTACCACTTGGGCTATTGCCGAACTGGGCGCTGCAGGTCCGACCGGCAGCCGCTACGGCGATCCGCCGGGCACCAGTTGCCTGGGGATTGCGGGACCGGCGGAGCGGGCGCTGATCATCCGTACTGGCAATCCAGATCGCGTTGCAAATATGCGAGCGTTCGCCTCGAAAGCGCTCGAGCTATTGTCGGGCTGCCTCGCCGCAAACTCTCCGGATTGATCGGCGCCATGCCGGGCGAATGCGTTTCGTCTGGCACTATTCACTGCCCCCTTCTGCTATAAGAGGATCCAGCTCCCTGGATCTTCCTGCAGGAGGAAGCAAGATGGGCGAGATACTCGCGATCGGCCTTACTCACTACCCTCCGCTCGCCTGGCGCGACGAGAACATGGCAATGATAATGGACCGGATGCTGCAGAACCCGCGGCTCCCGGCAAGATTGCGAACCCCTGAAGGCTGGCCGCCGCCGATGCGTGAGGAGTGGGGCAACGATCACGCGACGGCCGCCGCGGCGCGCCATCGTGCCGACCTACTGCAATGGTTCCGGCATCAACGGGCTGCCATTGACGAGTTCAAGCCAGATTTGGTTGTGATCTGGGGGGACGACCAGTACGAAAATTTCAAAGAAGATGTAATCCCGCCATATTGCGTATGCGCCTATGAGGGCGTCGATTTCAGTCCCCCGGCGGGAAATATATGGAATGAAACTGCCGAACAAAAATATCATATGACCGGGCATCCGGCCGCCGCTAAATTCCTGGCGGGTGGATTACTCGACGCGGGATTCGATACTGCCTACGCCTATCGGCCGCTCCATAATCCTCTCGGCCATGCTTTTGGGAACGCAATTCTTTATCTCGATTACGACCGGCGGGGCTTTCAACATGCGGTCGTGCCATTTGCGATCAATTGCTATGGCCGGCGTGTCATCGCGCACAAGGGCGGGCTGCCGACCTTCCATAATCCGCCAGCGGAGGCGCAACTTGATCCTCCCTCTCCCGGGCCGCAGCGCCTTTTCGATCTGGGATCTGCGACGGCAAAGATATTGCTGGAAAGCGACTGGCGCGTGGTGCTGATGGCATCATCAAGCTGGTCGCATGCATTTCTCACCGCGAAAAACCATTTTCTCTATCCCGATACTGCCGCTGACCGGGCGCTCTACGAGGCATTGCAGGCCGGCGACTACGAAGTGTGGCGAAGCTACCCTCTGTCCGCCATTGAAGATAGTGGACAGCAGGAAGTACTTAACTGGATGTGCCTCGCAGGTGCTCTTTCATATCTCAATCGTAAGCCCGCAGAGATCGATTTCATTACCACGTGGGTGCTGAATTCCAATAAATGTTTTCTCATCGCATAAACCCTCATCCGGCGCTCTCCGCTGTCAACTAGGTAATCGCAGCTTAGAACGGATTCCTCCGAGGTGAGCTTCAGAACGTGAAACTTGATGGCAAAGCGCGATTTTTACCGGCACCAGCGCGAATACTAGCGGCCGTATCGCCGATATTGTGGCTAGCGGAGGAGCAACCATCGTCTGTGTTGATGTCAGCCAGAGGAGCGCGGCGGCGCCGCCGCTATGCAAAAGGCAGGTGGCCGCGCCAGCGGCGCGCCTTGGTATCATGGGCTTGGTCTTACGTATCGGATGGCCAGCCACCCTGTCCGGCCCTTTGAGCAGGTGGTGGCTGACACTTCTGGCCTTAGTAGCGCATGACGATTCGAAAGCATCGAGGTCGATGCCAATGGCTATAAAACTCGACGACTATGCAACCAGGTACCGGCACGCGAAACTGGAACGGCGCAACGGAATCCTGCAGGTAACCTGCCATAGCAATAACCGGGAAATGGAGTGGGGTCTCGGGCCGCATGAGGACCTGTCTTTTCTGTTTGCCGACATTGCTCGCGATTTCGAAAACAAGGTAGTCATTATAACCGGCACCGGCGAATCCTTCTGTGCCAATCCTCCGCCTCAAGGCTCAGCGACAATGGGCTCGGCAGCCTGGGATCGCGTTTATAACGAGGGCAAGCATCTCTTGATGAATCATCTGAGTATTGAAGTGCCGATGATTGCCGCGGTTAACGGCCCCGCTCATCGGCATGCGGAAATAGCCATCCTGTGCGACATAGTCCTGTCTGCGGAGCATGCAACGTTTCAGGACTCGGCACATTTCCCTAACGGCACGGTGCCGGGAGATGGTGTGCACGTGGCGTGGCCGATGGTCCTGGGACCTAATCGCGGACGCTACTTCCTGTTAACCGGCCAGAAACTCACAGCTCAGGAAGCTCTTAAGCTCGGAGTAGTAAACGAAGTCTTGCCGAGCGACCGGCTTTTACCGCGCGCCTGGGAATTGGCTGAACAAATCGCGGCCCGGCCATCACTCGCGGTCAGGTATGCGCGTGTCGCGATGACCCAAGTCGTCAAGCGCCTGATGCTCGACAACCTCGGTTATGGATTGGCGCTTGAAGGTCTAGGGGCTGCCCAACATTGGCCCTCATCGCGGTAGACCGGGCGCTAATGAAAGGCATGGTGATTACTCGCAGTCACGCTTGATTCTATTTTTGAGGTGAAAACGGCTTACTGCCTGGCAACGAGTGAAAACGGGATTTGCGATGGCAACGACGCGCGAAGAAGCCGCCCCAACGTTCCCCACCTGGAAAGCCCGCCTGGAGGCAGCTGGCGCCTCGGAGCTTGAGGAGGAAGTATCGCGCTTCCTGCAGATCCTGAAGACGCTGGGTACGCCGATGATTGAAGGGCCGCAGGTCAACTTCATTTACTATGGCCCGCAAGCAAGCCAGGTGGAGCTTACCGGTGAGTTCAACGAATGGGGCCGCAGTGGACATGCTATTCCGATGGCTCGACTCGGCAGCACCGGGTTTTTCTATCACACGATGCAATTGAGCGAGCCGGCCCGCCTCGAATACAAGTTGATCATCGATGGCGAGTGGCAGCTTGACCCATTTTGTCCCAATCAGGTGGATAATGGCGTTGGCGGCTCGAATTCATACTTCATTGCCGGCGATTTTCACGAACCGCCGGAATTGCAATGGAGAGGCGAAATTGCCCATGGCCGCGTTGAGCAATTCGAATTCAGCAGCCGGCGGCTCGACAATACCCGCCACCTTTATGTTTATTTGCCGGCGGCCTATGACGAGGATGGCGCGCAGCGCTTCGGTTCCCTTTACGTGCACGACGGCGGCGAGTATCTCGAGCGAGCGAAAATGGCGAACGTGCTCGACAACCTGATCGCTGACGGCGACGTACCACCATTGGTAACCGTGATGGTCGACCCGGTAAACCGGATGGAAGAGTACTGGGCCAACGACCGTTACTTGGACTTTCTCTGTGACGAGCTTCTACCGGAAATAGAACAACGGTACCGGATCGTTTCCAATCGCAAACTGCGCGGCATCATGGGCGCTTCACTCGGCGGGCTGATCTCGGTATACGCGGCCCTCTCGCATCCGGACCTGTTCTCGTTAGTGGCGGGACAGTCGAGCGCGCTAATGATCGAAGAGGAAAAGCTCGCCAGCCTGATAAAGCAGACCCGGCGTGCAAGCTTTCGGTTCTACTTCGATGTCGGTAAGTACGAGCCGCGCTTTATTCCAGCGCATGAACAGCTACTAGCCTTACTGAAACGGAAGCGATGGCCGGTTCTTTACCAGGAATTGGCGGGGGGCCATAACTGGACCAGTTGGCGCGCCCATCTCAAAGACCTCTTGATATTCTTATGGAAACCAGCGGGGCCGAGACGCGTTGCGGCGCCGCGCCCGGCCGCGCAACCTGGGAAGACGAAAAGCGCCGCCGCAAGGCGAAGCAGCAGATCGCACTAGGCAGAGCGCTGCACAGCCAGGGATATAGAGTCTGCGGAATCTGCCGATGCACCTGAGCGGAGCGGAGGAAAAATGAGCACGTCCGAGTCGCGGAGGACGGGACCTCGAATCTACAATCTCTTTCCACTTCTGGCGGGCACCTTTCCGCACTGGAAGGAGCACCTCGAACGGGCTCGCGGAATGGAGTTTGATTGGGTCTTTATCAATCCGTTTCACAAATCGGGGTACTCAGGCAGTCTCTATTCGATCGCTGATTATTATGAGTTCGATCCGCGGCTTATTGAGTCTGCGGCCCAACCCCCTGAGAGCCAGTTTCGTCAGATGCTAGATACCGCCCAGGGTCTTGGCCTAAGTGTGATCATGGACCTGGTGATCAACCATACCGCGTTCGACTCAACGCTGCTTGAACAGCACCCCTCGTGGTACAAGCGCGGTCGCGATGGCCAACCCGTACATCCGAGCGCGCGTGAAGATAATCGAGTGATCACCTGGGGCGACCTGTTCGAGATCGACAACAGCAAAGACCACGACGGACTTTGGAACTATTGGACAGCGCTGGCAAAACACTACGCTGGGATGGGAATTCGCGGCTTCCGCTGTGACGCTGCCTATAAACTGCCTTCAGAACTGTGGCGGACGCTGATCGCGAGCGTGAAGCGGGCCCGTCCAGATGCGATTTTTTTGGCAGAGTCGCTCGGTTGCCCATTCGCCGAGACGGTGCGGTTGGCAGGTTGCGGATTCGACTTCATTTTTAACAGTTCAAAATGGTGGGACTTTGTGGCGCCGTGGTGCCTGGAGCAATACCGTCAAACTTCAACGCTGGTCCCATCAATCAGCTTTCCTGAGTCCCATGACACCAACCGCCTTGCTGATGACCTCCAAGGAGATCGAGAGGCGGTGAAGATGCGCTATGCCTTTGCTGCTCTATTTTCAACTGGTGTCATGATGCCTATTGGCTTCGAATATGGTTTCAGCCGGCGACTGAATGTGGTGGAGACGCGACCGGAGGATTGGGAAAAGCCGAAATGGGATATCAGCGATTACATCAAGCGCGTTAATCGGCTCAAGGCTTCGCGGCGCGTATTCAATGCGGAAGGGCCGATCGAAGCGGTTACAGTTGACAATCCGCGCATTTTTGCTTTCGTGAAATGGTCACTCGACCGGCGCGAACGCGCCTTAGTGATCATCAATAAAGATGCCCGGCAGCAGCAGTCCTTTCGCCTGCAATCGCTAGGTCAAGTTCTGGGTGGCGCCGCCAGGGTGGAAGATCTTTCGCCCGAGGGCAGTTTGCAGCACTCCACCGATTTCCAAAACGCATTCGTCAAACCGTCGGGCTTTCATGTGGTCTGGCTTGAGGCTTCATAGATCGCGCCGCTGGCCCCCGGGCTGTGTAGGAGGATTTGACGACGCTGTTTTTGGCCTTGGCGCCGGTTAGCCGAGAGGCCCGAATCGTGATAACAGAGTGGTTAACGATTGAAGACAACGGTGACTTATCAGCGGCAAAACGGAGCAATCCTATGTTTTCGTTCTACATGAAAAAAACCTTCGTAGACACCCAGCCCGGCATTGAGCTGGTCAACATTCATTATACATGGACACCGCTCGCGCAAATGCCCAACTGGGAAGCTCATCGTGAGACGCGGGCGATGCCGCGGGGGGGTACCCTGGTCAGGGGTATGGGCGGCACCACCATCGACGAGAGCGGCGAGGTAAAACAAACACAGCAGGAGGTCATCGAGCTGCCCGATGACGGGATCCGGCGCAAGATTATTAAACTGCCGAACGAACTCCTCGACCCGGAAACCGGCCAATACAGCGATAACTACGCCTTTCATCACTATTTCGAAGTTTTCCGCGGCGGCAAACGCGAATTAAGCCAGTTGTTCAGCGAGGAGATCGTCAGCAAAGAAGTCGAATACGTCGACTACCGTGGGGATCTCGGCGGCATGTGTATTTACTGGAGCATTTACGATTGGGATGCGCCGCAGTATCAGCCCACTGAAGAGTCCAGTTTCACCACCCGCTATGGCGAGGACAGCCCGTATCGTTCCTTCAAGTTCTACGGGTGTGAAGACATGGAGGAATTCTCCCGCATCAGGTCCGAGATGCTGCGCGCCTTACCTATGCCGCGCCGCTACATCGGCCGCATCCGGGGACCTAGAGGCGCCAACGTCCACCAGCGCTGGCATGTCGGTGGATTATGGACCCCCAATCGGGCCGATCGTTGGGAGGATTACTGGGGCTACGTAGTCCATACCTTGTGACTGGCGGCGCCCGCAGCGGCAGCTTCGGCAATCGGATCCGTTAGCAATATGTGGACAACCGTATGAACTCCCATCGTGTCGTGAAATGGTTTCGCGACTATGCTGATGATATAGAAGCCGTCAATATCCATTATGCGCTGACCGCGGTTGGCGAGCCGCCGGACTGGAACCATGTACGTGCTACTCGTTACATGCCGCTGGTCGGCAAATTGATTCGAATGAAGGAGCTGCGCCTGCCGCTGTCCATGCCCGATTCCAACGGCCAGCCATCCAACCATTACGCGTTGCATTATTATTTCGAGATTTGCCAGGGCGGTGACCTTCAATTTTCGCCACTCTATTCCGAGGAAGTGGTAACCGGACCAACCGACGAACGGGCATCAAAGTTGGTCGATGTGGTCGACGAGGTGGAGGGGAGCTAGGCGCCAAAAGGGACCGGCATGAGTTTTGCCCCCTTTACACGCCTAGTTCGGAGGAGAGCAATAAGTGAACCCTGGAAGAATCTGCTGGCTACGTGGCGACGGCGATAGTTCGCAGCGCTGGCTGGCTTATCGTGGAACGCTTGAAGGAGACGATTTGCGGCTCCACTACGGCTTCGATGGATGGCAAGAGCCAATCCAGGAAGTCCGCATGGAGACCGTGGAACCTGGATTAGCGGTTGCAGAAGTCGATCAGCTCGACGGGCACATGGCTTTGGATTGCGTTGTAGGTCGCGGCGACGAATGGGACAATAATCGCGGATTCGATTATCGTCTATGGATCGGCTTCGACGCGCTCGATGCCCATTTGCACGTGAGTGGCGCTGGCGCTGGTGCGATGGGAATTCGCAGCCTCGGTATGGCTATGGCGTCGGCCGGCATCGTCGCCGGCATAAGTTCCTGGATAGATAATCGCGCGTTGGACCGTGTCGACCTGGAGACCGCCCGTCTGTTTCCGTTGGTTTGGGTGCGCCCCGGCGACACTTCTGTGATCGAAGTGAAAAGGCGGCTTGCAAATGGTGCGGTCGGCCTGAAGCTCCATCCCACAGTTGACGATTACCGGGCAGACGATCCGCGCTTAGATCCCTATCTTGAGCTGGCAGCACGCGCCAACTGTCCGGTGGCCTGTCATAGCGCTCCTGGTGATGCAGACCCGGATCACATACGCCGATTGGCTGAACGATTTCCCGAAATCCCAGTCATCCTGTATCACACTTATCTCGGGCCGGAGGAAGGCCGCTTGCGCGCATTAGAACATGCGCTGGAACAACCCAACATCTACCTGGAAACGTCTTGGTGCAGATGGCAAATGGTGCGTCGGCTGATTGACGGTCTCGGTCCAGACCGTATCATGTTTGGCTCAGATGCCTCGGTCGATGGCCCTTCGCATTACCATCGCCACCCGCCCAATGTAGAGGGCTCTGAAACTTACAATAACGGGCTGTTGGCATTGGTTAACTCACTCGACCACGAGACTGCCAGAAAAGTGATGGGCGACAACGCTCGCCGCCTGTTTCATTTAAACGGCAACTCGCACGGTTAGCGATTGACGCCGCCCCGTGCCTGATGCGAGCAGCAAGGCATGGAGGCGGCGTAGTTCCCCGCATGGAATCTGTCGCCCTTTCTATAGATTCGGCCAACATCTGAAGAGATAGGTTGGCGATAACCACCGGTTATCTATTAGCTCACCTCGTCGCGTTGTTGCTGATGCTGTGCCACCCCGCACGCAGTAGGAACTTGGCGGTTACCGAAGCTCGCGATAGCTTCGGACTTGCCGCCGAGAGGACCAGCAGGAACTTCATCGATCATCAGGCGATTCCTTCTCAGTTGGGCGCTCAGCCCAATGATTTCGGAAAAGGCGGCGACTCTTGCAGCAATCGCTGACTGCCCATAGGCGCGACATGCAACCGGTAAAGATTCTGCTCGATGAGGGAGAAATCCCAACTGATTGGTACAACGCGGTCGCGGATATGCCGCTGCCACCGGCACCACCGCTTGGCCAGGATGGGCGCCCGATCAGTCCCGACGCGCTGTCCAGCATTTTTCCGCTGCCAATCATCGAGCAGGAAACCTCGTGCGACAGGTGGATTCCCATTCCTGAACCCGTGCGCGAAATCTATTGTCTCTGGCGGCCAACGCCTCTTTTCAGGGCCACTCGCCTTGAACGGGCGCTCGGTACTCCGGCGCGGATTTACTACAAGTACGAAGGTGTTAGCCCGGCCGGCTCGCATAAGCCGAACACGGCGGTCGCGCAAGCCTATTTCAATCAGCTTGCCGGAACGCGGCGTTTGACGACTGAAACTGGGGCTGGACAATGGGGTTCGGCGTTGGCAATGGCGGGACAGATGTTCGGGCTCAAGGTTCGTGTTTTTATGGTTCGCGTGAGCTGGGAACAAAAACCATCGCGGCGCACCATGATGGAAAGCTGGGACGCCGAAGTTATTCCTAGTCCAAGCAACATAACGGCTAGCGGCAGGAAGGCGTTGGACGCCGACCCTGAGTCGCCCGGCTCGCTCGGGATTGCCATTTCCGAAGCCGTTGAAGAAGCAGCCGCACGAGCCGATACCTGTTACGCGCTGGGCTCAGTACTCAATCACGTCCTGATTCATCAGAGTGTCATTGGATTAGAAGCCAGGAAGCAGTTCGAAAAGATCGGGGAACACCCCGACATAATTGTCGGCTGCTGCGGCGGAGGGTCGAACTTTGGCGGTACCGCCCTTCCATTCCTCGCGGACAAGGCAAGTGGGCGGCAACTTCGGATGATCGCCGTCGAACCGGAATCCTGCCCCACCCTGACTCGCGGATATTACGCCTATGATGCGGGGGATGCAGCCGGACTAACACCCTTGATGCTGATGTACACGCTGGGCCGGAAATTTGTTCCGCCCAGGATTCACGCCGGCGGCTTGCGATACCACGGCGATTCGCCGCTTATTTCTCAGCTCCACCATGAGGGGCTCATCGAAGCTGTCGCAGTTGGGCAACGCGCCACGTTTGAAGCGGGAATCCAGTTCGCACGTACTGAAGGTATAATTCCTGCGCCGGAAACCAACCATGCCATCCGCTGCGTAATCGACGAGGCGTTAATATGTAAGCAGCGCGGCGAAAGAAAAAATATTCTTTTTACCTTGTCAGGGCACGGCCACTTCGACATGAGTGCCTACCAATCCTATCTAAGCGGTCAGCTCGAGGATGCGCCATATCCCGATGAAGCTATAAGGACGGCCCTTGCGGAGTTACCTAAGATTAGCCCGCAGGACTAATTTCTGTGGGCCAGTCCAGTGTTGAGGCATTTCGGTCTTGCAATGACTACTCGTTGGCGACCCTCGGGTGTAGCGCCCGAAAAACTGCGGGGAAGGCGCCTGCTCGCGGTACTTCTGGGTTTTCCTTTGACGCTCGCAATTTGTCCGAAGCCTGCAGCAAGTCGCGCCCTAGCAGCGATCAACGTGCGCGTTGTCAAGTTACGGAACGATCACGGGCAAGTGATATGCACCCTGTTCACGCCGTCGGATAAATTCCCCGAGAAGAGCCACAAGGGCATGACTATAGCCGTCCCGATAGAGCAGCGGCATGCCACCTGCCGGTTTAAGGACGCCCCGTATGGCAACTACGCGGTTGTAGTATTTCACGACGAAAACCGCGATGGCGAGTTCAATCAGAATTGGATGGGAATGCCGAAAGAGGGCTTCGGCTTTTCAAATAACCCCAGCACCTTGAAAAAGCCCGTCTTTGACGATGCCAAGTTCGTCGTAGCTCAGCCGGTAGTCGAGGTTACCATTAACCTGAATTACTGGTTTTGATGAGCGCCGCATTTTTTTGGATCGGCGGTCAGCTCGAATCAGAAGGGATAATTGATGCCGGCGAAAATTGCCGCTCCCTCACCACCCCACCCCGCGTCGACGAACCCGACCACGAAGGGCTCAGCAATGCCGCGGAAGCCTATGCCTCCGACTGGATGAAGCGCCTCAAACGGATCGCCAGACATCTCATGAAACACGCGCCCTGCCTCGAAGAAAGGCGCGAGTTCGAGAACGCCATGGGTGTTCATTATCGTCAACTCGTAGACGCGGGTCCGGAGTTCAAAATTCGCGACTGACAGATTGTTGTCGACGTAGCGCCCCGCGCCAAATCCGCGCAGCGTTTGCTGGTCATAGAGAAAGCTGGGATCCCCGCCCAAGCGCCCCCTGGACCAGAACGGCGCTTCATTGCCGGATGGCATGTATTGAAGATAGCCATGCGCTGCAAGCGTTAGACGCGGACTGAGCGTCCAATAATGATGTCCATCGATCCCCATACGGTTGTAGGAAAACGAACTGAGCAAGGCCCGCTGCGCCGTGCCCACGTACAGCACGGCCAGACTGCCATGACGCGGAATGTCGACCGAATCGCGCGAGTCATAAGTAGCGCGCGCTTCGCCGTAGATCTCACTCCCGCCACCTACGCCTTTGGCGTTCGGATAGAAGGTTATAGTTTGTGGAATATTGGTAAAGGCCCCCTCCTCGATGCGGACATAACGCGGGCGCGCTACCAGCGCGAGTTGAAAGGCCTTGCTGAGATTCCAGCCCAGCTTGCCGCGTACGTACACCTGCTCGGTAGTGTAGTTGCTTTCTCCGCTTTCGGGCGCATCATTGCCAAAGCCAAAGAAGCGGTCCGTGGGATCACGCTCAAAATACAGGCGTGCCTCAAGCGAATACCTGGTCTCGCGAGTGCGGCCGGCAGCGTAATTCAGATCCACAATGCGGGCAATCTTCTCCTGCGCCCCAGCCAGCGCGTACCATTGCATATCCGCCGAGGGATAGGCGAAGTAGCGCACCGTCCCACCGAAGCCGAGTTTGGTATCAGTGTTGACGTCGGGTGCCAGGATACTGGCGATTTGATTCTGCTTGTCCTTGAACAGAAACGCGAGCAACACGCCGTAGGTGACGCCTCCATTGGGGTTAGTGGAAACCTCCGGAATTGGGAACAGGTCGAAGGGCCACGTGTGGGGATTGAGTACCCCCGGCCAAGTGTGCGGATTGAGGGCCGGCGGCCAAGTGTTTGGCTCGAGCAAGGTGAATGCGCGCGCCGGGCTGCCCAGGGACAACATTGCGCAGAGCAATGCGATCAGGATTGATAGGCGCTTCATGTAACCCCTGCCAGGACTTTTTTGTTTCAAGGTTTGCGCTAGAAATGGCTATTTACCTGAACCACAAGGGCCAAGTTTACAGCCCCGTCCCGCGGGATCAATTCCTTTCGTTGCGTTTATGCGATCGCTGATTTCACCGACGGGTGACCGACAGGCCGATACTGTGCGCCGTCCACACCGGCAACCCAGCAGTTTTGGCTTCATGAGAAAATATGTAAGGATTCGGACCAAAGACAGGCGCCTTCACGGCCGGACCGTTGTCCGGCGGCTTGCCGGGACCGGCGCCAAGTAGTCAAGGAGGATCTCCTGATGGCCAAAGCGGATGGCGGCGAATTAGTAGCGCGAATTATGCGCGAGAATCGCACGCGCTATTGTTTCGCGATCAACGGCGGACATCTGTTCCCTATCCTGGCGCAACTGCGCAACCACGAAATCAAGCTGATTCACATGCGCCACGAGCAGGCCACAGCTTATGCGGCTGACGGTTACGCGCGGATGACCGGCGAAGTCGGCGTCTGCATGGTTACGGCGGGCTGCGGCCTCACCAATGCCGTTACCGGGCTATGCCTGGCAGCGATGACGAACAGCGCGATAGTCTGCGTCTCCGGTCAACATCCAAACACCGAAGACCATCAGGGCTCTTTCCAGGAAGCCTATGGCTCGGATGTGGTGCGCAGCTTTGCCAAATATACCAAGCGTGTCACCGACTGGAGCACGATTGAGTTTGATATGCGTTTGGCCTTCCGCGAAGCGCTTACGCCGCCCCAGGGCGTTGCATTGGTGGAAATCCCACAAAACATTCTCTATGGCTCCGGCGATGACACGAAGCAGCGCCGGGGCGGAATGCGATTCACGCTCGACGACACCCGATCGGCGGGCGACCCGGCTAAGATTGATCGCGCGGTCGAGCTTCTGCATGGAGCCGAACGTCCTTTGATCGCCGGCGGCGACGGCCTGTTCTGGTCGCAAGCCGCCCCCGAACTCAAGGAATTCGTGGAGCTGACCAACATCCCGGTTTACGCGAGGCGCGCCGGCCAAGGTTCTGTTTCCGAGGAGCATCCGCTGGCAATCCGAGGCGCTTTCAAGAAGCCCTTTACCGGACGAGCCGACGTCGTGCTGACACTCGGATTCCGTTTCTGGAGCGGCGAACATTTTGGCCGTCCGCCAACATGGAGTGACCAGGCCAAGTATATTCAGGTTGATCCCACACCGGATCGTATTGGATGGCAGGTGCCGGCGGAGGTCCCCCTAGTCGGCGATCCTAAGCTGGTCCTCCGCCAGATGATCAACCGCATCAAGGAGCTAAAACTCGATTTTTCGAAAAACCGGTCGTCGACCTGGGTCAAGGAATTGGGCGAGGTCCGGGCCAACTTCGAACGCCAAGTGAGCGAGAACGCGAAAAAATTCCTTAATAATCGTCCAATCCATCCGGCGCGGCTCACCCGGGATCTGGTTTCGGTGCTGGATAAGAATGCAACGGTGGTGATCGACAGTTTCACGCTATCAGGATGGATGTCGCAGAACTTCGTCTGCCGCTTCCCCGGGCAGGTTATCGATGCCGGTCCTCTTGCGCCCGTCGGTCACGGGTTCGGGATGGGCGTGGGTGTTCAGCTTGCTCGCCCGGGCGCTCAAGTTGTGCTCATCATGGGTGACGGCGGACTTGGCATCGGCGGCTTCGATCTCGAAACCGCCGCGCGTTACAAACTACCGATCGTATGCCTCTTGTGGAATAACAGTTCGTGGGGCCCAAGTTTCGAATCGATGCCGCTGCTCAAGGATCGGACCGACCCGTTCAACATGGTCCAGGATGTTCGCTACGATAAGGTCTTCGCCGAAATGGGATGCCATGGCGAACACGTCGAGAATCCCGACGATATCGTTCCGGCGCTCGAACGAGCATTCAAGTCAGGCAAGCCTGCGCTGGTCAACGTGATCGGCGACAAGACGGTTGGCCATCCGACCCTTGGCGGCAACCTGCTGGGTTCGACCGGACAAAGCTGAGCGGACTGGGCGTTAAGCGGATTCCACCTCCGCGAATAGTTCAGCCTTGGCGGGCGGAGTGATCGTGCGTGGCTGCAGGAACCAGCCTGTGCCGATGGAAAAACGGCCTAGGCACCTTGCTTCCACACGATGGCTCCGCTCGCGCAGTTTTTGAGATTGCTATATTAGCGTCGCTCGCACTGTCTTTAGCAGCCTGCCACCATCCTCAAGCTTCAGCCACATGTCCCCCGGGATCAAAGCTTATGGGCGCGGGGCCGCCGAAAGGCTTCGAGGTCTGGTGTCAGAAACTCGTGAACGGCCGAGAGCTAAAAGACGGCCCATTCACGGTTTATAGCAGCGCCGGCGACAGGATGATTCAGGGGAGCTATCGTAACGGCGTTCAGGACGGCGACTGGACGCTCTGGTATGAAGGCGGGGCCCGCGCCTCTATCGACCACTATGTAGACGGGCGGCAAAGCGGACTCCATATCAGTTGGTACGCCAACGGCCAAAAGGCGCTTGAAGGCCAATATCACGACGGTAAGCGCGAGGGGATTTGGACCCAGTGGGATCCTAGCGGGCTCACCAGCCGCAAAATGGTGTACAAAGGCGGGGAAATCAAGAGATAGATCTAGCGTTCCGCGTCTTCGCCTTCGGGCAGTTCCGCATCGTGAGCGCGTCGAATAGCTTCCTTAAGCTCCGGCGACAGCTTATTCCATTTGAGAATTACCTTCTGGGAATGCACCGCGGCAATTGCGGCGGCCGGAATCTCGCAGTCGCCAGTGTTTTCGATGTACACGACCAGCAGGCGGCGGTCACGGACTACTTTGCGGACCGCACCTATCTCTTCCCCGCCGTCCGCGGTAAATACTTGAAAACCGACTTGGACGTTTTCTTCCATAATTAACCTTTTCCACAGAATGGGTTTCTGCCCGCTCCAGAGGATCGCCGGGCAGTTGGACTTATCTGCAAGTTGAGCAAATCAAATGCCGACAACCAGCTTTGCTCGTGTCATCCTGGCCGCTACAGTTTTCTCAACACCTCGGGATTTTGGACATTGATTGGCTGTCCGCGCTCGTAGGCGAGAATCTGGTCAAAGATGAGATTGAACATGCCTTCCAGGCTGTCGCGTTCGACGTAGCCGAGATGCGGCGTGACGACCACGTTGTCCATCGACAACAACGGATCTTTGGTATTAGTCAGTGGCTCCTCGTCAAAAACATCAAGCGCAGCCATTCCCGGACGCCCCCGGCGCAATGCGTGCTCGAGTGCCCCTGCCTCGATTAGTCCAGCCCTGCTGGTGTTGACCAGCACCGAAGTCGGCTTCATCCGAGCCAGATCATCCGCAGTGACGATGCCGCGTGTTTGATCGGTAAGCTTCAATTGCAACGAAACGACATCTGACTCTTCGAAGAAATGCGGTTTACTCCTCGCGATCGTAAAGCCATCAGTTTGTGCCTTGGCGAGTGACGTTTCACGTCCCCACACCAGCAAGTTCATTCCGAACGCCCGGCCATATCCGGCGACGACCGCGCCGATTCTGCCATAGCCAAAAATCCCTAAGGTACGGCCACGCAGACCGAGGCCAACGGGCCATGCTTGCCATTTGCCGGCCTTCATCGCAGCCATCTCCTGCGGAATCCTCCGCATTGCTGCGATCATTAGCGCCCAATTCAGCTCTGCCGTCGCGTACGATGGCCGACTGCCTCCGATGAACGACGAAAGGATAACGCCGTGATGGGTACACGCGTCAGCTTCGATATGCGGATACGGTCCGAGATGACTAATGAGCCGGAGCTTGCGAAGCCGCTCAAGCAGCGCAGCCCGGACCGGCGTGCGTTCCCGAATAAGGACCAGTACTTCGGTATCGCGCAGCCGGTCAGCCAGGATTTCCGTATCCTTGGTATGGTCGTTCCAAATCGTGACGTTCTTCTGCGCGATTTTGCTGAAGCAGTTGAGCGTCCGAACAGTGTCGCGATAGTCATCGAGAATCGTGATATTCATTTATCAGCTCGGTACGCTGTTCCCTTGAGCATTTCACAGTCGAGGCTATCGCAATTTGCTGAAACGGGGGAGCAGAATTGCAATTTCCAGCACATCACCTGCTACACGGTCCTCTCTTATCGAAATAGGGCACCGGCGAGTGATGATGGCTTAATCGGCCGGTAGCGATTCCATCGGATTGTGTGCGGCGACGTTCAAAGGCTCGAAATGGTGCAGGTTGCCCGTCAGCACCGTTAAACTATGGGCGGCCGCGGTGGCGGCAATCGCCAAGTCAGGGAATCCTGGGCTGCGACCCTTGCTCCGGGCGAGATCCGACAGCGCGCCGGCTATGCGTGCCCCGGCGACATCAAACGGCAAGACGCGATGTCCGTAAAGATGGAGCAACGCGTCCAACCACCCGGTCAAAGCAGCGGCTCTGCCGCGTGCTCCCTCGCGGCGCAGCTTCGCAATGCCATCCGCGATTTCAGCGACCGTTATCGTTGAAATGAAGAGACGGTCCGAGTGTTGGTCCATCCAGAGGACGAGAGACGGCGAAAACTCCGTCGCGCTGGCCCACCCGCGGAATAACATCAGTGTCGACCAGGTAACCGCTCACAGCCGCAGGCGTCGCGCTGGGCCGCGATTGCGCTTGGGAATCTTTTTCAAGACGGTGCTGACATCAACAAGCGGCCGAATGATGGCACTCGTGACAGTTTTTCCCACTCCTTATAGGAGATAAGCACCGCTTCGCCGCGGCCATGGCGCGTGATGACATAAGGCGCACCGCGAAGAGCATCGTCCACTATGGCTGAGAGCGCAGCCTTGGCATCTCTTAATTGGATTTCCTTTAAACTGACCACTGTAGTCATATAGCTCAGCTGACGAGTTTCACAAGGCTGCCCGATCACTTACCGGATGATTGGCGGAAGAGGGCAATAACCACTCGACAGTAGAGACGGGCCCGCCCGTTTAACCGCGTTTCGCTGGTCGACGTTTCGGAACAATTCGAGATGGCTACGAGGCCGATATTTTTGCTGAATGGGGAAGCACAACTGGATTTCCAGCTGTGCAGTCTAAATTCTGCCGAATTTCCATCGCTGGCGCCGCTGCCCGGCCCGTGGCAAATTGGTGCGCAACTTCAACTATCACCGGGGGAACGCAACCGCGATGGCGACCAATCGGGCTGAACGCCAGCACAGGTTTATCGAGATGGCTGCGACGCACGCCGAGGATTTCAAAACACGCGTGGCGCAGCATGATCGGGAAAATAGTTTTCCGCTTGAAAACGTCGAGCGCATGAAAGCCTCTGGCTATACGGCTATCATGGTGCCCGCCGAACTCGGCGGGGGTGACGGCGATATCCTCGATCTCGTGCTCGCACAGGAACGCCTCGCGCGTGGTGACCTGCCCACTGCGATTTCTATCAATATGCATCACTTCGGCGTCGGCTGGCTCGCAGATCTCTGGCGCTCCAGCAACCGAAAGGACGGGCGGGTGCGTTCCCTCCTCCAATCTGTGGCGCAAGACCGCATCATCATAGGCGGTGGTCTGAGTGACCCTAGAATGCACAGCGCGGTCGGCTTCGGCGGCCTGAGTGACACCACGCGGCGTGCCGAACGAGTCGATGGCGGCTATATCGTCAATGGACTTGGCAGATTCAGCACGCTATGTGCCTGTGCAGATTTACTATTTGAAACTGCACACTATGATGATCCGGCGAAAGGCCCGATGATAATCGGTTTTTACCTGCCCAGGAATACAACCGGCATAAAGTTGCAAAACAACTGGGATACGCTGAGCATCAGGGCATCATCCAGCCATGACATCGTCTGGGAGAACGTCTTCGTACCCGAAGAAAGCGCGCGGCCGCGTCGGGTGCGAAGCTGGGACACTACTCTTAAAATTTTCTCAAGTTGGGTCCCATCGACGAACGCCTGCTATCTTGGTTTGGCCCAGGCTGCCCGCGACTGGGCAATCGAGTGGGCGAACCAACGTATTCAAGTGCCGTTTGATCGTCCGATGAGCCATTATCCAGGCAACCAGTTCCTGGCGGCAAAGATGGAAATAGGAGTGCGGGCCGCTAGAGCTATACTGCTGCAGACGGCGACGTCACTTAGCGAACTCGCAGTGCGAATTGATCCGCCGATGATGGATATTATCGCGTGCCATCAATTCGTGATGGAGACAGCAGTGAGCGTGGTGGATGAGGCGATGCGGCTGGTGGGGGGAGCGGCGCTATCGCGTTCCGCTCCGCTTGAACAGATGTATCGTGACGTGCGGGCGGCAATCATCCATCAGCCTTTCGCCGGTCATGACGGCCTTGGATGGTTGGGCAAACTTGCCTTCGGCATTCCGCACGACGTAACGCCTCGATGGGTCTGAACTGACGACAGGGGTCACGAGATCCGGCCACTGAGATGGGCCGCCGGCCCGCCGCGCCATCTCGATCGTAAGGCTTGCAATGCGTTGGGGAAAGGCGCATTGAGGTCTCAGTTACCTCTTTCACGTGGCGGCGGCCTAGCCTTGGGAGCGGTCCCGCACGCCGTGGCAGAGGCCCTCTTTAAGCAGCGCCGCAACACAGATCGGTCGTCAGAGGAGCCATTATGAAGGCGATGCGTGCGCATCAATTCGGCGGACCCGAGCAGTTAAGACTCGAGGACGCACCAGAGCCGCAGTTGCAACCCGGACAAGTGTTGATTCGAGTCCGCGCAGCCGGCATCAATCCAGCGGACCTGGTGCGGCTGTCGGGCCGGCTCGGGTCGCTTCCGCTACCATACATTCCCGGCACCGACGTTTGCGGCGAGGTCGAAAAGGTCGGCGGCGGTGTGAATAACGTAAAAGAGGGTCAGCGGATCTTCGGCCGTGCGCTGACTGGCGGTTACGCTGAACGAACCTGTCTGGCCGCCGACGAGGCCATCCCGCTGCCCGCGAATCTGTCGTTCGAAGAAGGCGCGGCAATTCCGATTCCTTTCTATACTGCCTACCAGGCGCTGCATAACAAGGCCGCGCTAAAATCCGGAGAAACCGTGCTGGTTGCCGCCGGCGGTGGCGGTGTCGGTGTCGCAGCAATACAGCTCGCCAGAATGGCCGGCGCGCGCGTGATGACCACAGTCGGCTCTCGCGAGAAAGCCGAGCGGGTTGCCGCCTTGGGTGCCCAGGCTGCAGTAAATTACAGAGAGCAGGACTTCGTCGCTGAAGCGCAAAAGTTTACCGACAATAAAGGTGTTGACGTAATCATCGAGAATGTCGCGGCGGATAACCTCGCCAAAGACTTTCTGGCGGTCGCGCCGCGTGGGCGAATCGTGGTGATTGGCACCGGCACCGGCAAAGCAGGCGATGCAAGTTTTCCGGTATTTGCCGCCCTGATGAAGGACGTGACGATGCTCGGTATGAGCCTGATTAATGCCGGCTCGGCAATACCGCAGATGGCGCGGATTCTCACAGGTCTCTTCAGCGAGGGCAAAATCAAGGCACTAGTGAGCAAATCGTACCCGCTGGCGCAGGCAGCGCAGGCGATGGAGGACTTGGTCGCCGCCAGAGTCTTTGGCAAGCTCGTGCTAACCCCATGACCGGCGGTTTGCAGGCGGTAGTTTGATGGCAAATCAGATCGTTGGCGGCCCGTTTTTTGAAGATCTTCAGGTCGGTCAAATCGTTGACAGCGCGCCTGCGCAGACTCTGACCGATGGTTTGGCGGCACTCCATGCCGCGATTGTCGGCGATAGGCTGCGATTATCGCTGGATGCTGAGCTGAGCCGGCGTGTGGCCGGGACCCCAGTTGCCCATCCGGGACTAGTGTGGGATGTAGCAATCGGCCAATCGACGCTGCTGACCGGGCGAGTAATCGCAAATTTGTTCTACCGCGGCTTCATGTTTCACCGCTTTCCGAACATCGGCGACACCCTTTACACCACAACTGAAGTCGTCGCCTTGCGGCAAAACCGCTCGCGCCCAGGCCGCGCCGCTACGGGTCTCGCCGTGTTGCGTGTCCGCACTCGCAATCAGCGTGGCGAACAAGTGCTGGACTTTTCACGGTGTGCGATGCTGCCGCTGCGCGACCCTGCGGGCGTGACCGCTCATAGTGCAGACCTCGACCTAATCCCATCGGCGCTGGATCGCCAGACAATGGTAGATGCGCTTTCGGGCTGGCGGCTTGAGCGCTTCCGCGAGGCGCTGCCCGGCCCCCATTTCACCGATATGGCGGCCGGGACTTCCTGGGAAGTGGCAGGCGGCGACTTGGTGTCGTCCGCGCCTGAGCTAGCCCGCCTCATACTGAATCTCGCGATGGTTCACCATGATTCTTCCGCCAGCGGCGGCCGCCGGCTGGTCTATGGCGGTCACACGATCGGACTGGCCGCGGCACAAGCCGCGCGAGCTTTGCCAAATCTCGTTACCATCGTCGCCTGGCACAGTTGTGACCATCTGGCGCCAGTGCGGGAGGGCGACACTCTACGCAGTTCTATCGAGCTTGAACAAACCGACCCGCTGCCTAACGGGGGGTTGGTTCATTTGCGCTCCCGGGTGCGTGCGGACCGGGCCGGTGGCACTGAGGACGTACTCGACTGGCGTTTCATTGGGGTCATGGCATGAACGGCATCTTATCCGGTTTACGCGTGATGGAAGGTTCCGCATTCGTTGCTGCTCCGTTAGGCGGTATGTCACTCGCGCAATTGGGTGCCGATGTAATTCGTTTCGACCAGATTGGCGGCGGGCTCGACTACCAACGATGGCCATTGGCCGACAATGGCCATAGTCTGTTTTGGGCTGGGCTGAACAAGGGGAAACGTTCCATACAGTTGGATCTTGGTTGTGCGGCAGGCCGAGAGCTTGCGACCGCACTGATTACGGCTTCGGGCGAGCAGGCCGGACTGTTCCTGACTAACTTCCCGGCGCGCGGATGGCTCGCCTACGAGACTCTGGCGAAGCAGCGGCCTGACCTTATCATGGTCGCCCTGACAGGAAATCCCGATGGCACGAGCGAGGTCGATTACACAGTAAACCCTGCGACTGGTTTCCCCTGGGCGACCGGGCCGCGCAATCTCGCCGAGCCGCTCAACAGTATTTTGCCTGCCTGGGACATCGCGTTAGGTACCTTGGCGACGGTCGGTCTGCTCGCTGCCGAGCGGCACCGGCGATTAACCGGTAAGGGCCAGCTGGTCAGCTTGTCACTATCTGACGTGGCGTTTGCGATGGTCGGCAATCTTGGCCGCATTGCCGAAGCCCAGCTCGGGGGCAGGGATCAGCCGAAAGATGGCAATTACCTTTATGGCGCGTTCGGGCATGATTTTGAAACTCGAGATGGACGCCGCGTTATGGTGGTCGCACTCACGCCCCGCCAATGGACCGCGCTGGTCGAAGTAACCGGGATTGAGCGGGCGTGCCGGGATGTTGAACATGCGACGGGCCAGGATCTCAACACCGAGAGCGGACGTTTTCAGGCGCGGGATCTGATCGCCGCCCTGCTGCGCCCGTGGTTTGCCTCACGCGATCTGGCCGACATCCGCCGCACGTTTTCCGGGACCAACGTTTCATGGGGTCCCTACCAGACTTTTCGCCAGCTCATTCGCGAAGATCCGCGCTGTTCCATCGAGAATCCGATGTTTGCCGAGGTCGAGCATCCGGGAATCGGCACCTACTTGATGCCTGGCTCGCCGTTGGAATTTTCGACAGTACCGCGGGTGCCGCCCCGCCGTGCGCCTCTGCTCGGAGAGCATACTGATCAAGTGCTGACTGAGGTGCTCGGACTAGGCACGAGAGAGATCGCGCGATTGCATGAGCAAGGTGTAGTCGCCGGACCGGCAGCAGCTTGAACGCCAGCTTCAATGCGCGCGGCCTCCAACGCTATCCACTCGTTTGCCGCGTCTATAGCGAGTCCGGCCCGCGATCACGCACCGTTTGCAATGATTTACAACTATAGGCTACTCCAACGCCAAGCGATGGCAGGCGACTTTTGACAAAGACGTCGCCCGAACTCATCGAGAAGATCCTCCATCGAACTCGGCTCCTCGTCGTGGCTTTCATGCAACCACAGAAATAGATCGGTACTGCCACGCCCCGGCAGTATGGCCTCGATGACGTCAGAGAACCAATAGGCGCCATGGCCCATCCGGTCCAATCCGTCGAGCAAGGCGAGGGAGGGTTGAGTTGCTCGACCAGTATCATCCCCTCCACGATGCGCGACGCCGGACCAAGCGTCGGTGCCGGGTCTAATGGCAGCTGGGCCGCGCTGCGAGCCCCTGCGCGTCGTCAATGCACATTAGTTCAATTGGGTAATCGCGCTGCCGACAGCATCGGCGATCAGCGCCAGCCGCATTGGTATAGCAGTGTCGAGTCAGACGGTTAGACGGGGTAATACTCGCTACTGTGTAGGTATCGTCGAACCGGGGAGTAATTTAGCAAATGAATATCTTCACGCTGCAATCGTCTAAGCTTATGCTCATCAACCGCACGCAGACTTGGAGAGTGTAGGCTCATAGAGACCGGATGCATATAGTAACTGTTGCCAGCAGGCTGCCTGATTATAGTTGTTGTCAAGAGGCGATAACTGGAGCAGTCGTTAGCTGTTTCCATCCTGAGACCGATCACATCACGGCATGGACATCACATCTCGCAGCTGGGATCCGGGAACGTCCTTTTACCGGCATTGACACTAATTCGAGCACGTGTAGCCGAACGCGCCGACCCATTCTCGGGTCGTTGCACCAGAAAGGCGCGATATCGGAAGCTGAGTCTTTCATCCGCGCCGCCCAAAACCCTTCACAGTCTCAAACGTACGTTGCAGTCTCACGACAGGAGCTGCGGCTCTCGTGAGAGTTCCTGGAACATATCGGTAAATCTTCCCTCCGCATCGATGTTGGACGTCGTGGAGGACACTATCACGAGCCATGGCCTTTCCGCCGGAAAACTGGGGTTAGTCTCAGCGATGAAGCCGGAGGTCTGTTCAGAAGTTCTGCCGGTGCAATGGTAACCGCTCGGTGAGGGCTACCGACGTGGTGGTGGTCGGCGGTGGACCGGCAGGGTTGGCCGCAGCAATCGCACTTCGCCAACGCGGGTTTCGGGTGATGGTCGTTGAGCGGGGGTTTCCACCGATCGACAAGCCATGTGGTGAAGGAGTAATGCCCGACGGGGTGGCGGCGCTCAGCCAGCTTGGAGTGGTCTGCAATGGGGCCCTGCCGTTTCGCGGAATTCGATTCACCGAAAGCGGGGACTCTGTAGATGGCATGTTTCCGCGCTGCTACGGCCTCGGCATGCGGCGTACCCTCCTTCATAAAAGCCTCGTCGACCGTGCGCTCGAGACCGGTATCGTCTTGCGATGGGGAGAGAGTGCGCGTCTTTCCGGTGATTTCGCCGTTGAAATTCGTTGTGAGAGGCTTCCGTGCCGCTGGATCGTCGGTGCCGATGGGCGCGAATCGCTCGTCCGGCGACGCGCAGGATTTAGCCCCCCAGCGAAAATGCCGGTCCGGATTGGGTTCCGGCAGCATTTCCGCGCCGCCCCATGGACCGATTTGGTCGAGGTCCATTGGCACGATAGGGGCCACGCGGTAGTCACGCCCGTTGCGCCCGATGAAATCTGTGTGTCGTTGCTTGCCAATGACGTACGCACTCGTATGGCTGAGCTGCTTGAGCTTTATCCGGATCTGATGCGCCGCCTGGCAGGAGCCCAAATCAGTGGCACAGCGCGCGGCGCAGTTTGCAGTGCGAGCAAGATGAGCTCGGTGGTTCGCCACCGCGTTGCACTGATCGGCGATGCGGCAGGAGCGATGGACGCGATTACGGGAGAGGGCCTTGCGCTGAGCTTTAGACAGGCATGCGCACTGGCTGATGCGATGGCGGATGGCAGACTTGAAAATTACGAAAAGGCGCATCGGCGCTTCAGGCGGCCCTCGGCTCTGATGTCGCGGTTGATGCTTACCATCGGCAGCCACAGGCGGCTGCGGCGCCGCATGCTTGATGCTCTGACGACGTATCCAACGGTCTTGAGTTTTGCGCTCGGGGTGCATTCAGGGCTGCTCCCCATAACTGCAGTTCCAGTTGGTCCTGCAGCCGGCTTTCTTAGCCGATTGCTTATCGGCAGCTCATCGAAGACTCAACGCCGCACATCGCAGATGGCTCTGGATTACACGCCGAAGGCCATAGCCCCGATGAGGGAATGATGCGCTTAACATGTGGAAACGTGCGGGAATTGTAATCACTACTCTCCAGTTCTGGACATTGGCTGGCGCTGTTAGGGTTGCACCAGGCAATTGAGGAACGGTTCAGCGTGGAAACATCGTCGCGATTAAGAAACGCTTATTCGCGATCTGCCCGAAGAATTTGCTTCAAAGCCTGGCGCTCCAGCACCGAAAATTCCCGAGACGCCAATAACTAAGACAGATTAGCACAAACCGCAATGAGACATTGGTCATCTATTATGATTTTGGTGGCGCTGTCGTTCATCGGCCAACGCGCGCTAAGCGCCCATGCAGCCGCAATACTCGGCGCTGGCGAAGACGTTATAGAGCTCGACCCCCAGCACACGAATGTCCATTTCCTATTGTTGGGTAACCTGCATAACACTCATGGTAGTTTCGCACTGAAGACAGGCACCATCGCAATTGATCCCGATAACGGCAACGCCAGCGGCAAGATCGTAATCGATGCCGCAAGTGAAGACAGCAGCGAGCATCTGCGCGACGCGATTATGCGCAACGCGATTCTCGACGTCACTCATTTTCCTGAAATCGTTTTTATCCCGCAGACAGTCGAAGGCGATCGCGATTCGCAAGGCAAGCTGTACGGCAGAATCAACGGCCTGATGCAGTTACACGGGTATATTCACGAGATCAGCACGGAATTTCAGGGTCATCTGTCAGGCGACCAGCTTGTCGCGCACTGTACATTTCTGGTTCCTTACGTCGAATGGGGCATCGAGAGCCCTAATGTGCTCACACCTCAACAGATCGTCAATTCGACGACCGGCGATGACGGGCTTGGTACGAGGAGTTTTCAGTTATTCGCCTACATGCTGCCGGTATTGCGGAAAATCCCGCCCAACCTGTTCCAGGTTTCCGATCTCGTCGAGGTGACAATAGAGGCGACTGGCAAGGTCAAATGGGCTCCCCAGCCGCAGGCCCGCAAGGTGAGCGTAATCGTGTCCCCGCCTGCAAAAGCAACCGGCATGTGAGCCGCCATTCTCGCCCACTCCCGCTTTGGCGACGCGATATATACCTACTTTGATACCGAAAGAGTGGTTGGCGCAGTGATGGAAATCGTCTATCTCGATCAGCGTTCGGCTTCGCAGGAACTGATGCTCGTAACAAACGGGGCGACTTTTAAGCCCCGAAGCCCTCGGCGCAGAGCTTCGGGGCTCGCTGGTTGAAGCTAACGCAGGATTTGCATCAGGCCGGATGGGCTGCCGTATTTCACTCCGTTGAAATATTCTTTCGGGGAGTTGAAATTGAGATACGGCTTGCGCTTACCAGGATTACCGAAACCCGACCATACTGTCATATGGGTGTTTTGCAGGTCCCAAGCCATCGATGCCACGCCGTCCCAGGTGCGACCCAAACCTGGAACATCGCCAATATCGTTGAAATACGCAATCGATTTCCACAGCTTGTGGTTAGAATCGTAGAGGTCTACCCAATCGCCGTCCCAGAACTCTTTGTCGACATACATGATCCGGCTCGAATAGCAATAACCTGCCGCCTCATTGGGTATACGATGCACATCATCGATTACCATTGGCCGCAGTTCCCATTGACCCCACGACGGTTTGGGAAAACCGAGCGGCATATCGTAGCCCTGCGGAAAAATACCACCATCCGTGTTGAACTTCGCCAGCGTCAGGATTTTCCGATCACCAAGATAATCGCCGGTGTACACAGAGGTGCTGCCGTTGAAGCCGTTGGTCTTGGCATCGTCGTAAGTCCAATCGAAGCCGAATACCGGCGAGCATCGTGAGGTCGCTGACAGGCGCAGGGACCGACGCAATGCTGGCACAAATACGTAGGTGTCGGGGTAGGGATTAGACTCCTGGTTTATGTAGAAGAGCGAGAGCGATGCCGTGTAACGGGCCTGCTCCGGTGTCTCCTGCATACCCCATTCGGTATACCAGGTACCCGGCGCATAGGTTTCGGTCCTTGGGAAGCCGGTGTCGGTGATGAAGGCAGTCCAGCGATAGACGACATCGAGACTCGACGGCGCTACATCGCCGAAGCGGTCCACTGCCCACACTGTGCCATAGTTGGCCGGGCTGTTGACGTATAGCGCGGGAACAAATGCCCAAAATACATTGGCCAGGATCTTCCAGCCCTTATGAGGATCCTGAGGATTAGGAAATGGCGTGCCACCATAGTAGTTTTTAAGCGAATAATGGCCGTTCGGGAGGAGCTCAACCCTGGTCTGTGGTCCATATTTTTCGGTCGCTTCGACCCACGTTTTAGGCAAGTTGCCGCCTACATGGTTGGGCCCTACCGTGATCTGAACATCGGCCGGCATTTTCCAGCCATACTGGCCCTGGAATAACTTAATCATACCGAGCGGCATGACGTCCTGATGCTGCTGCCAGTTGGACATGGTGATCGTGGTGCCGACCGGAATGTCCTTTTGGTGTTCAGTCATGCTGAGCCACTGGTTCATCTCACTACGATCGGTACTCTGTGCCGATGCGAACAAGGGCAGCAGGATCAGACCAAAACCGAGTACAAGAGCATAAGTCAGAGTCTTCACAGCCTTCTTCCTCCTAAGCCGAGGTCCCAGAACAGGCGTTCCCGCTCGCTACGAAACCAAATGTTTCTTGGCCTATTGAAACTACTCGGAGAATACAGCCAACGATGAGAAATAACGTTAGCTAATTCACGCCTATCACTCGCATCCGTGTATGATAAACAATCTGGCGGAGACAGGAGTTCCCGAAAAAATGAATGTCGGCGTAATCAGTTGTGTCAGTGCTGCGTTGACATCCGGAATGGAGCTATTACCCGTTGAGCTGCGGACAGATGTAGTGCGAGCCGATTAGGAAGCTACTCGGCGATTATTACGACCGCTGACTGGCTGCTGTTGGTACCATCTCGCTTTTTGTCTCTATTCGAATGTTGCGCTTCCTGAGGCTTGCGGACTGCTCGCGGATTTGAGCAGCAGGCACCAGGGTGCGAGCAACACAATAACAAAGGCCAATACCCGGTACATGTCATGATACGCGAGGAGCCATGCCTGGGCGGCGAGGTCGCTGAGGGGGGGCAGCGATGCGACAGCGCCGGTCGCGGGTAGCAAACCGGCTTTTTCGCAGGTCTCAAGAAAGGTGAAATACGTCGTTAATTGCCCTTGATGTAAAGCGTGACGGGACGTCAACGCGTTGCTGACGATGGCGATGCCGGTCGCGGCACCGCTGTTGATGATCATGCCAAACAGGCTGGTGGCAAAACCCATCCGCTCGCGCCGTATTTGGCCGAGTCCGAGAGCGGTGATGGTGGGAAACACAGCACCCAATCCCACTCCGAACAGAAAAATTGGCAGCGCCACCTGGCGTTCGGTCGCATTGAGGCTCCAATGCGCCATATGCCAGATCTCCCAGCCGGCGAGCATGAAGCCACAGCTTATGATGCGGCGCATGTCAATTTGCCGGCGTGATAACTGGCCAACCGTCACCAACGCCAGAATCACCCCAAGTCCGCGCGGCGCAACTGCCAGTCCAGCCCGCCAGGCCGTGTATCCAAGCACGTTTTCCATGAACAACGGGTTCAGGAGATTAACGCTAAACAACACCAGCGATTGGATACAGATCAGCGCCACGGCGAGCGTAAAGCCCAAAGTCTTCAGTATGCGGAAATCGATCACCGGTTCCGGAAACCGCAACTCGTGCATGATCAAGACGGCCATTGCCACTGCCGATGCCGCACTGGCATAGCGGACCCACGGTGCCGCGAACCAGCCTGACAGCCCTCCCCGCCCAAGCACGATTTGAAATAGTCCAAGGGCGAGCACTACGCAGATTATTCCGACATAATCGACGCGGCCGCCGCCTCGCTGCTGCTTCAGGTAGGGTGGATCATGGATGAAGACCGACATCATTAACGCTGCCAGCACGCCCATCGGCAGATTGATGTAGAAATTCCAGCGCCAGCTCCAGTTCAGCGTTATCCATCCGCCGACCGTCGGCCCCAGCACCGGCGCCAGCATCATTCCGATGCCCGAGGTGGCCATAGCCAGGGTGTGCTCCTCGGGCGGGAAAGTCTCCAGCAGAATTGCCTGTGACAATGGCATCATGGCCGCGCCTGCCGCTCCCTGCAGGATGCGAAAGACCACCATCTGTCCAATTCCGGCCGATAGACCGCATAACGCCGAAGCGATAACGAATGTCAGCGCGGAGCCGAGCAAATAACGTTTGCGGCCGACCCGCACTGCTATCCAACCAGTAAGCGGAAGAATCATTCCGACTGCCGCAAAGTAGCTGGTTACCACCCAACTGATGCGGTCGACGCCAACGTGGAAGCTGTTCTGCATATAAGGCAGCGCGACGTTGACGATAGACATGTCGAGGCCGGTCAATATTTGACCAAGGATTAGTGCGCCCGCAATTAGCCATTTGCGCGCGCTCGCAACAGGATAATCGGCTGAGGGCAGCCCGGTTTCATTCGATTCCTCCCCCTCTGGAGAGAGACCGGAACGAGTCTGCGGGGCCCGGGCGGATGAAACAGCCATCGCATGCAACTTACACCGTCCAAGCGCAAGCTTTAAGCCGCACCGTGCTTTTCTTTCGATTGATCTTTGCGTCGCGACAGCGTAGTCAGCAGCAATGAGGGGAGCCTACAGCCTACCTGTCGAGCGCAGCGGACGAGCTAACGAGGCTGCCGCGTGCGGCTAAATAAATGGAGGAAACTCGCATGCCGATGTTCGGCGTACATCTTTATCCGACTGCCTACTCGATGGATCCGATCGAGGTGGTCAGGGCAGCGGAGCAACGGGGACTCGATTCCGCAACTTATCCCGAGCATACGCACATACCGACCAGCCGCAAGACGCCGTTCCCGTTCGGCGAGGAATTACCCAAACATTATGCGGAACTGCACGATCCATTCATTGTTATCGCCGCGGCCGCAGCCGCTACCGAGCGTATCAGGCTCGGCACCGGCGTCTGCCTCATTCCCGAGCACGATCCGATCGTGCTGGCCAAGCAGATCGCATCGCTTGACGTGATATGCAAAGGACGCTTTTTCCTGGGTGTCGGCGCCGGATGGAACGCGGAGGAAATGGAGAATCACGGCAGCCGCTTGAAAATCCGATGGCCCATCACTCGCGAGCGTGTGCTGGCAATGAAGCAAATCTGGACTTGCGCCGAGGCGGAATTTCACGGGCGATTCGTCAATTTCGATCCGATCTGGAGTTGGCCGAAACCGCTGCAAGCGGGCGGGCCTCCCGTGCTGCTCGGTTCTGCGAGCCCCCGGTCAATCGAACGCGTTATGGACTTTTGCGACGGCTGGTACGCTCCCGACATGGTCTCTGATCCCGCATATTACGCCCGCGGGATAAGCAGCCTAAGAGAATGGGCATTAACCACCGGCCGCCAACTCACCGACCTCAACCTGTCGATACAGCTCGGCGTAGTCGAGAATGCTGAACGCGCTAAACGCCTGCTGGATGCGGGTTTTCGTCATCTGCTCTTCAGCATCATGCCGCTACCAAAGGACAAGACGCTCTTGTTGCTCGACCGCTACGCAGAGTTGGCTGACGGACTCAGGAAGCAATTCGGCAAAGCTAACTGAAGCGAGTTTCGATTGCACATGAGTCGGATGAATTCTCCCCGCGCGTCCGGCCGACCGAATTTGAAGCAGGTCTTATTATCGGTGCGGTCCTGAGTAGCGACGGAAATTTAGTTCTGCGCCATCTGCTTGAATTTGGTTCTCGTGCCCGGCCAGCGCAATCGTAAATGGCGGTCATCACAAATCACCACTGTCGCGCTATGATAATGTGTATCTCCAGCAACAGTTTGCCTACTCCCACGTCGCCGAGGTCGATATAGTACATTTCTCCATCTCTGGTGCCAGGAGGAATGTTGAGAGACAGTTCCCGCGTGCTTTCGATTATTCCGTCCCCATAGCAGGCCTGGCAGACACCCCACCACTGTCCGGTGCCATGGCATGCCGGGCACCTGATGTAGCACGGGATTCGGAGAGGCAGGCGGCAACCAAACCGCGCCTCCTCGGTATCCAGGACCGCCTCCAATCGTAAATGGCGTCGTGGCCCCCCACTCTTTTCGCGGTACCCGAAAAAGTTCTGCCGTATGTGATCGAGCACCTCTTCAATCGACGGCCGAACTGTCAAAAAGTCCTCCATGACCGTTATCGGCGCCTTCGATCGTAGCGGCTCCGCCACCGGTGGCCGACTCGTAATCGGGATCTGGACATCATACGAGCGGCGTCGATCCGGATTACTCAGAATTTCATAGGCTTCATGGACTTCACGGAAGTGCTCAGGATCCGGCCGCTCGCCTACATCCGGGTGGACATTAAAGGCGATTCGGCGATACGCCCGCTTGATCTCGGCCGGCTGTGCCTGTCTTGTAACGCCCAAAATTCGATATAAGTCTCGCTTAGGCATGATGATCACCTCGCGAGCAGGTTGCCTCGGTGATCAGGCGTTCGGACCGGAACTCGAATGGGCCACGATCGCGCTTCTCTTTCGTTTAGCAGCTCCATGTCTAGCATGCTATTTCGCAGCATTCGCCTGATTTCAATTGGCCGACTCGATAAGCCCTTTTGTGAACAATAGGTATAGTCTCTGGGACACTCCCTCTGCACTCTCAAATAACCATCCTTCGCCGGACCGCAAGGAGCAGGCTCGCAGCACTGCCATACCTGGCTCACTGTTTATTGAGCTCGACCTGACGTCTCAGGGCTTAATGAGCGCCAATGCCACAGCTGCGAAAGGCCGGTGTTATCACCAATGCTGACGCTGATGCATTCCGAAATGCGGCGAAGGAACGCGGAAAGTTGGCCGAGCAGCAGCATCTCGACACGCCTTATATTTAACAGTGAAATCTCGCCCCGCGAAACTTCAAAAAAATCGATAGTCAAACATGGGCAACACGCTTAAGCAGAGCGGCGGTTGCAGTCAGGTCCTGGATGCGCTTGGCCTGTGCTCTTAAGGTTTTCACCGTAGCGCTTCGGATGATCCTAGAATTGTACCAGATTCCAATG
>JAMXLL010000300.1 GCA_024281015.1 Candidatus Binataceae bacterium | reverse complement strand
CCCTACTCAATTGTGCGAAAGATTCCGTACCTCATCAGGTTCCGTCGGAACTCTTGCGAGCGGAGCCTGAACGACTCAGCGGCAAGAGGTCTCAAGACGGGACTGACTACTGCAGCTGCACTTGGATGGCGATAAATTAATGCATTGCCGAGGAGGACAGACAAGAAGGACAATGACCGCGACGCGCTTCGAGCGTACGGAGCCTAAATTTCATTCCGAACAAACAGCAACTCTGTCAGTTTTGATTGAATAGGATGCTGGAGGTCTAGGACGAGCTGCCATTGTTCTCGAAGAACGTAGTCTGCGCGTCCTAAGGCAGCACCCTCAGATTCATTGGTTGACGCAGTCCGTTGCTTTAAATAAATGATGTATTTGGTTTTGTATTCTATTAGGGTTTTGTAATAATTCACTTGATCACGCGTCATTTCTTGGAAGCTGTTGATTGAGATCGCTATATCGAAGTAGTCATCCGGAATTAACTCGAGCTGATGTGGCCCCAGAAAGCAAATGTCGGCCGTCTCGAACTGCGTGCGAACGTCTTCGAACGTTTCGAAACTTCGGTACGTGAAAATTCGTCTTTGCGGGAACACGTTTTGCAGGTACCAAGTAGCTAAGAAGAGCGTCGGTGCAGTATCCACGATTATGTATTGACAGGAACCAGCTACGAGAAACACGTAAGCGAGCCGGCCATACCCTGCTCCGATTTCGAGCACTCGGCGGGCCTTTGCGGGGATTACGCCATCTGAAGCTCTGTTTACTCTTAACCATTCGTGTAGTGAATTCGCGAGGTCCTCAGAAAGGAGGCGATTTCCAAATCGAATAGGGAGCGGATCACCTAATCGAGGCTCTTCTAGTTTGTCATGCAGTCCAACATCGTCCTGGGAAGAAACATAGTGCCACAACAATCCAACAAAGAAGCTGTAAAACTCAAAATACTGATCCTGCTCACCTGGACTATTGTACTGAGCAGAGGCCCCGTCCAGTACTGCACCTGGGCGGCCAGACTGAGCTACAACAGAAAGAGGCAACACACTTGGCTCTTCACGAAAGAACCTTAACAGTCGGCCAAATTGATTATCGTCAAGATTGCCTGGGAGCCATTGATAATAATTGTTATTAATGGTGCGCTTGAAGTTGTGGATCCGAGCATTGCTCAAATGCCTAAGGTAGCGTTCGGCTGTCTTGCTCGAGAACCTCAAGGGGCCACAGGTTGGCTGTGCTCTCAAAAAATCTGCTTGCGATTGGCTGGTTAAAAATGCGATCTCATTATGCTGCCGTTTCGCCTGTGGGGGGGTTGAGATCATATCAAACCCGATGTCGCACAACAGAGTTTGAATCTTGTCACGCGCTTTATCTAAGGAAAAATTCGTCCGAGAATAGTGTAGTCCGTTTTTCGACAGACGCGTCCACGTGTCCTCCTCGGTATAAAGACGCACTACAGCATCAGCGAATCGTTGCGGATCGTCCTCCACCAAAACCTCTTCGCCGGAGGTCAGCCCGAACCCTTCGCTCCCAATAGTAGTAGTGACCGTCGGTAACCCGACCAGGAGGGCTGATAAGATCTTACCCTTCATGCCTGCGCCATAACGCAAAGGAGCAACGGCAACCCTCGATTGACCAAGAATGGCGTCGAGATCAGCAACATATCCAACGACCTCGACACCATTACCCGCAAGCTCCCGAATTTCCGGCGTCACACCGCTGCCAACTATGCGAAATACGGCCGTAGGCAGTCGACGCCGAATGAGAGGCCAGATTTCTGTAACGAAATAGGTCACCGCATCCGCGTTTGGAGGATGCTCATAAGTCCCGACGAACACCACACCGGTTCGCGAGGCAAAAGGCTCAACAGCTCGCAACGGGCGCGGATCCCGCACAAGGGGTATCACATGCACAAGCGCACCAGGCACCTCGCGCTGCACGATGTCAGCTTCGTCATTGGTTAGAACAATGGTAGCATCAGCCTTGCGTATCGAGGCAAGTTCGGACTCCTGTATTCGCCGCGCCTTTTCGGCTAACGCCGGCTGACCTGACAGCTCGGCTGCCCGCCTCTCCCGCAGGAAGTGCAGATCAACCGTATTAAAGACAATCCGTGCCGTCGGTAGCACTTTTAGAATAAGGTCCAAATATCTGTGAGCGATCTCGGCCCGACAAATGACCACCAGATCGAAATTAGAACCGCTTTCGGTGATGAAATCGCTAATACCAACGTAATAGGGGCGATAGATGATCTCCACGCCCCTGGCCTGGAGCTCATCAGTGTACTTCCCTCCGTATATAAAATTCTCCGGGACGAACGTCACCCGGAAGCCAAGGTCCTGCAGAATTCTGATAATGTTGATAGCGTCAATCGAGCCACTCCTCTGATCAGGTGTCGGCGTATCGGCGTCGAGGTAAAGGGCGCGCGGGCTACTCCCGGCCGTGAGATTTGGCGGGGAGGGCACGGTCGGCAACGTCTGTGAACCTGGAGCGCGCCAATGGTTGCGGAATCGCTGATAGATTTTGGCATACCTGCCAAGTAGCGCATAAGATAAACTTTGGGTTTGAATGTACCGCCGTCCAAACGACCCAAGTCTAAATAATCCGACCTGCGACATGACGCTGAGGTTTAGCCGGGCGAGAGCGCCGAATCCCGCTACTGTCCAGGGCACGTAGCCTCTGCGAAAACAGTACCAGGTCATCAAGAAGAGGGGAAAAATACGCCAAAGTAGCAGTTGCCGATCGCTCGGTGTTGCGCCTCCGATTTCTGTGAGCGCGCCGGCATCTCGGATCATGAGACTTTCCGAGATTTCGCCATGCTTACCAAATTTGAGTGTTCCGGCGGAGACCGCCCAGTTGTATCCATAAAAATTGCGAGGTGGAAAAACTGAACGCAGCGCCTGCGTTCTGAAAACACCATAGTAGCGCGAGTTATCTCCTGGATTACGAAAGAATCGCAGAGCATTCTCAGACAAGTTCTCAGAAAGCGAGAACGTCCCGGTGCTAAAATGGGTTGTACCCTCTTTCGTGATCAGTAATACGCGCGACTGACAGCAGACGTACTCGGGATTCGCCTTCAAAAAATTCAGTGTTCGCTCGGCAAAATTTGGCAGCCATAAGTCTTCCGCCGCGGCCCACATGAAGAACGGGGTTGCCGCTTTAGACAATACAAAACGAAAATTGTTTACTGGACCGTGACTGTTAATCTGGTGCACATAGTGAATGCGCGGATCACGGGCGGCATATTCCCGGCAGATTTCTCCGGTGCCATCACTCGAGTTATCGTCGCAGACGACGAGTACGAAGTTGGCAAAAGTTTGGGCAAGTAAACTCTCAAGTGCAGTACGTATCGTCGACGCGCCATTGTAGACGCTCATTCCGATCGTTATTTCTGGTTCGCCCATCAGAATTAAATCCTACTGCAATAAGAATTTGCGCCACTCGCTCGGGCAAGCCCGCCTAGCTCAAAGAGAGCGACAGCAGCCCTGTTTGCTCTGGCATAACCGCATAGAGAGACGGGCCTACCATGAAGTACATGACTTCCAAGTTTACGCATATCGGCTATGTGCGGCGTTGGAACTTGGAACCGCCGAGCGCCCGAGGAGCCGCCAACGCATGAGCGTCAACGCTGTATCCCACACCTCGCCGCACAGGGATTGTTATTAAGCCTTCTTTTGGGAGTTTGGCCGGGGCGGTAACGTACGGTATGTGGCCGAGTACGGCAACTCGAGCGGTTGCGGTTTCAGCCCTCTATGCTGTCTGCAGCTTCGCGCTCTGCGCGAATCATCCGCGCCACTATCTCGGGCAATGTAACAGTCGTACGCCAGTCGAGAACTTGTGCCGCCTTTTTAGGATCACCAAGCGAATACATGATATCGCTGGGACGAACAAGGGACGAGTCGTAATCAACGTGATCTCGCCAATTAAGTCCAACTTCGAGGAATGCTGTCGCTACGAATTCTTCGAGCGAGTGGGCGACGCCCGAAGCAACAACGAAGTCGTCGGGTTGGTCGCACTGAAGTATTCTCCACATCGCTTCGACGTAATCGGGAGCCCAGCCCCAATCGCGGCGGATCGAGAGGTTGCCAAGAGCAAGCCGTTCTCGGCTCCCCGCGCCAATCCTTGCGGCTGCCGCGGTGATCTTGCGGGTCACGAAGCGGCTCGGCCGAAGGGGTGATTCGTGATTGAAGAGAAGTCCCGAACAAGCGAACAGTCCGTAGGCCTCACGGTAATTGGTCACTAACGAGATTGCCGCCGCCTTGGCCACCCCATAAGGGCTCTTCGGCCGGAATGGCGTGTGCTCGTTCGCCGCGCGCGGTCCGGTATCGCCAAAGCACTCGGAAGAGCCGGCGTTGTAAAAACGGACCTGATCCCGCAGATGGCGCAGCGTCTCGAGCATATTGAGCGTGCCGAGCACTATGCCAGTCAATGTCTCTCCAGGTTGGGTAAAGGATAGCGAAACCGAGGACTGCCCCGAGAGATTGTAAATCTCATCCGGTGCGACACCTTCAATCACCTGGGCCACCGACTGGGAGTCGGCTGGTGACATCGAATGGAGTGCTACCTTGTCGCAGATGCCTAGCGCAATCAGACCATCCAGCCGGGCAAGCGCTGCGTCGCGTGAGGTACCATGGACGACATAGCCTTTCCCTAGAAGAAAACGCGCCAGATAAGCGCCGTCCTGCCCAGTTATGCCGGCGATAAGGGCCACCTTGTCCGATGATTTGGCCATCATTACCGTTAAGCTTGGATGCGTCCTCGGAGAATAGATTAGTGTCAGTAATGAAAAATGCGATTGCTCGCCTCACCGCGTCGACCTCAAACCTCATCAAATGTCAGCGTGGCAGCATCATCACTGCTCATTTTCTCGATGCTGGCCAAGGGGCAAATGTTGCCGATGGACATCGGTGATGTGCTGATTGTTGTTCCTCTGATGTTCCGGGCGCCTTCGGTCCCGCCATATGGTTGCGTCCGTTCTGGGAACGATCAACCATGGCCAATGCCAGCAGCGCTCGTCTTTCTTCGGGCTGAA
>JAMXLL010000299.1 GCA_024281015.1 Candidatus Binataceae bacterium | reverse complement strand
GCGTACTGCGATCCAGGTCTATCGCCAGCGCAGCCAGCATTGAGGAGGCTGTGCCCAGCGGCATCGCAAACGTGTTCAGCACGAGCGAAAAGTTGGCTGGATCGTCGAGATCATAATTGAACAAGGTCTGTGCGCGAGCCCGCACCTCGCGGTCATAATCACGTACCCGGCGTTCGGCCAGCGGGAGGGTGAGCCGCTCCTCCTGAGCCACCTCGTGGGCTCGTTCCTTGAATGGACCGGTCAATCGCACGCGCAGTCCGCATCCGCACTCCGGCAACAGGCAGGTGGACGCGTGGACGGCCACAATCAGGTTGTTGGCCGCCATCTCCTTCAGCAAAGCCGCCCGGAAAAAGGCGACTACCCGCTGCGTGTCGGTCTTGAGCCTCTCCCAAAAGTGCGGACGCCGAACGTCGACAATCACTAGTTGCTCGGGAGTGATCTTAAAGCCGGGCGAGGTTCGTGCCATCAGCTCGTCGGTGCTCAAGAACCGGTAGCCGAGCCGCTCGGCCGTCAAGCGGCCAAGATCGAACGCACGCGTCCCCAAATGCTGCGTGAGTGCAATTATCGCCATAGGTTGTCCCCTCGGCGGATCGATCCCCGCGCTAATCTTAGGGGTAGTCGGCTCGGCTGTGCAAATGATTGCGAAGATAGCCGAGTACTGACCGTAAGCCTGTCACGCCCAGGAGTCCGCCTGGCAGATCCAAGCTGGCAGCAACTTGCGAGTAGCATCTATCTACTCCTGCGGATACGATTGTGCGCATTGCTGAACCAGCTGACGTCGCGTCGAGCTGGCCTTCACGATCAGGCGGCTGTCGTAAAATGGCCCGGAAGTCCTCGGTTAATCCCCTGCTGCGGGGCGCTGTTATATCTCCCCCGCCAATACGAGCGGATATGACCGCGGCCGATCTGGTTGACCAGGCTTTCATCGCCTATAACGGCCGGCGCTTGCGCGACGCGTGCCGCCTGTTCGCTGAAAAGATGCTGGCCGCCGATGCGGTCGTAGGAATGAGCATCACCGGCGCCCTTACCCCAGCCGGATTAGGCATGTCATGCTTGATTCCGCTTATCGAAAACGGCTTCGTCGACTGGATTGTGTCGACGGGCGCCAATCTCTACCACGACACGCACTTCGGCATTGGTCTGCAGATGTTCCAGGGATCTGCCGAAACCGACGACATCGCCTTGCGCAAGTCCGGTGTCGTGCGGATCTATGACATTTTCTTTGATTACGAGGTCCTGCTCTCGACCGACGCTTTTTTTCGGCAGCTTGCGGCCAATCCGGAATTCCAGCAGCCGATGAGCACCGCTGAGTTTCATTACCGGGCTGGCCGCTACGTAGCAGAACGAGGCCGCGTCCTGAAACTCAAAGGCCGCTCGTTGCTGGCAGCCGCCTATGAGCATGCCGTCCCGGTTTATACTTCGTCGCCGGGCGATTCGTCGATCGGGATGAACCTCGCTTTGCTCGAATTCGAAGGCAGCAGTCTCCGGCTCGACCCTCTGGCGGACGTCAACGAAACGGCGGCGATTGTCTACTCGGCAAAAAAGCACGGAATGAAAAGTGCCGTATTTATCCTGGGCGGTGGCTCGCCAAAGAATTTCGTGCTCCAGACAGAGCCGCAGATTCAGGAAGTAATGGGCGTGGCCGAAAACGGCCATGATTACTTCCTGCAGGTCACGGATGCGCGGCCCGATACCGGCGGACTTTCTGGTGCAACTCCGAGTGAGGCGGTCAGTTGGGGTAAGATCGATCCGCGCCGATTGCCTGATTCGGTCGTATGTTACGTCGACGCCACCGTGGCGTTGCCGCTGATAACCGCCTATGCCTTGGCCCGTGCCAAGGCGCGCGAGCCCCGTCGTCTCTATGAGCGGCGCGAAACGATGCTCCAGGAATTGCATAGTGCTTACGACAAGGTGCGGCGCAGGCGGACAGCGAAGCCGGCCGCAAAATCAGCTTCAAAATCAGCTTAAGGATGTCGCCGAGGATGCCGTCAAACGAAGTCACTTCGCCTTCCGCCGGCCTGCAACGGGAACTCGAACTCGCACGCGAAGCCGCGCTCTCGGCTGGTGAAATTCTCGAGCGCTATTTTCGCGATCGAGGTTTTGAAATTGATCAGAAGGGCAAAGACAATCCTGTCACCACTGCCGACTTCGATGCGGACAGCGAAATCAAACGCCTGCTAGAGGCGGCCTTCCCGGAATACGGTTGGTTATCCGAAGAGACCGCCGATAACTCAGACCGGCTTTCCCGCCGCCGTGTCTGGATAGTCGATCCCCTTGACGGTACCAAAGAGTTTATAAAAGGCATTCCTGAGTTCGTCATAGCTATTGCGCTGGCGGAAGAGGGTCATCCGGTCCTCGGCGTGACTTACAACCCGATTAAACGAGAAATGTTCTGGTGCACTCGCGGCGGCGGATGCTACATGGATTCCCGGCCCGTTCACGTCACGCCGACCCCGAGTCTGGAACACGCTGTCGTACTGGCTAGCCGCAGCGAGACCTCGCGCGGCGAGTGGAAGAGTTACGAGGGAAAATTGCGGGTTAATCCAATCGGCAGCGTTGCCTATAAGCTGGCGCTGGTTGCCGCCGGACGCGCCGATGCTACCTTTACCCGCACGCCCAAAAGTGAATGGGACATTGCCTCCGGGGCGGCGTTGGTCATCGAAGCCGGTGGACGCATCACCGATATCGATGGTAGCGAGATGCGGTTCAACAAGCCTTCAGTGAAACTCAAAGGCTTCGTTGCCTCGAACGCCCTCCTGCACGAGGAAATTGAACGGCTGGTACCGCACCCGGACCGGCCGAAGACTTCTCCCTAGTCGAGACTCCCGCTGGGCCATAGGGGAGCTGTCTAACCGCAGTCGCGGCTACCATTTTCTCGAGCATCAAGCCGCGTCTTATTTATTCTGCTTAAGACCGTAGATCACTAGTGCCGGAAGCAAGCCGGACTTTACACGCCTGTGTTGCATCCGGTCTGGCTCGTCTTCCTGCTGAAACGCTGCTACATACACCTTCCCATTGGCCACCAGCGGCGGATTATATTTCGCAAAAAAACCCACGCTGTCGTTGCTGCCGCCAAGGCCATCTTTACACTGGGCAGGGCCTTCACTGTCCCACAGCTCAGGCCTGGAAATGTCGGAGGCATCAAAGGCGCGAAGGATTCCCCAGACCACCCTTGAATTAGCATCGTCGCAGAAGGGCATAGTGGCCCAGACGATTCCTGTATTTGAATCAGTTCCGTTGGCCGACACTGTCAAAAACCCACCTGGCATGAATATGCTATTGCTGGCGCGCTTAGGGCTTCTTAGATCGGAATATTCTGGAGGGGTTGAAGATAACCCTGCGGGGAGTCCCATAGTTGCCTTACTGATTTGTGGATTAAGGGGATTATCAAATTTCCAGCCGGCGGATCCCGGGTCAGGGACGAGAGTGTACTGTCTTAGATGGTCTTCTTCGCCCATCACGTACACAAACTGCCGTCCGCTCACTGGCCACACCACAGGCGCTCCGTGAATATTCCAGTATGTCATGTCACCTAACCTCTGCGGATTCGCCGGCAGCCTCTTATCAAGTGGACTAGGCGTGACCTGAAAAGATTGGAGCGAGGGTTTCGTCCCGCGTCCCATATCATTGCGATCAATCAGATACATGCGCCCTTCTTTTCCGGCAGCGATCAGCAAATGGCTATCAGGGACAAGTACTGGTCCGGCCGAACCGAGATCTGCATCGAATTTCATGAGTTCATCCCGGTTTTGGGGACTAAACCAGTCCTGTATCTCCATCTTGCCTGAACCAAGCTTTACTTTGACGACGCTGTCGGCCAGTTCGGGGAAGCTCATGTTCGTTACATTGTATGTTCCATCTCCAGTTGAGAAATATATCCCGTTGCCGTCTGTAGCCGGCCCATAACCCGACATCCAGATTCCCCCGCGACCATTGGCATCCGCACTCGTTCGGTTTGTAAAGGTAGTAGACAACACGCTTAGCCGCTGGGGTGCGCTTGGGTCGGATACGTCATAGGCAAAGATCCATCCTCGATAGTTTTCGCTATCGCAGTGACTCCCAAAGGCCACATAGAGAACGTCATGATCTAACAAGAGTGCCGGCCGGTTTAGTTGAATCAGCGGGTCAAAGGTTATTGTTCCGTTCGGTCCCGAGACGGTTCCGCTTATCCGCACACCCTGCCCGAGGAGGCGCCCGTCTGCAAGATTTAAAGCAAATAGCGTGTAGGTAACCTTGTTGCCCTGGAATGATTTGGAAACTACGAAGATCACGCCCTGTTTCGGCGAAGCGCTGTTCGTAATCTTGATCACAGGCGTGCTGGTAATTCCGACCTCTGTTGTCAAATCAGTGCAGACTACAAAGCACTTTCCGTCCGCCATGGTAAAACACCCGGCATCCGGGTTGTCACCAGACATCGTGATCCTGTCTTTCAAGAACATCCCGTCGCTCTCAATTTGACTCCCCAGGCCCGGGGAGCCGTCCGGATTGGCATCCGGGCCGCGGTGCCAAAGGGCCTTTTTTGTGATTTCGGAAGGATGGTCGTTTTCAGCCGATGTATCATCGGCATCAAACGCATAAACACTGTTGTGCTCAGTTGCGACGATTACCACGTTTGCCGGCTTCGGCGGGTTACCGATACCGGCCTGGAACACGATTAGCGGTTGCGCGTAGATATTTCCGTCAACGTTGCGAAACGCTAACTTACCAAATTGTCCGCTCTTTACGTTCGACTTGTTGAGTATGGTTTCTTTGAGGTCGATACCGGACCGGGCATTATCATATCGATAAGTGAGTACATCGGTCTGCGCGGCAATTGGTCGTATCGACGTCAATGCAGCCACAAGTGTCAGGCCGGCAGCTAACGCAATTACCCTCATCTATCTTCCCTTTCGACTCTCAATTCCGAAACATTGTGCCCGTGGTGCCGGAGCCAGGCCGTCTCGTTACAGGCTTATAATGACCGTCCCGCCTCGGTGCGCGAACTTTACCAGGACAAACCCGCTCTCCGTATCGAATCGCCAGGCTTCGGTTGCGGCATCGAAATCGCCCGACGATGGCGCTTCGCAGACGGCGGTCCCATTCAGACGGACCGATTGGGGACGCTGCGCGAGAATCCGGACCAATAGGCGGCGCTTTTCAGTGATGATCGTGATCCTGGTTGACCCGGCGCTCGCGGCACTGTCGATCGCTGTGCCGTCGAACATGGTTAGCTGGGTATTGCCGGCGGGATATGCTCGGAGCTCGAGGCCACCATCCCAGGACTTCACATCGGAACTGTTTACGTAATTGCTGTCACACAGTGACTGTGTGTCGTCTCCGAGTATCAGCGGAACGATTGCGCCGGCACGAACAAAGACAGGAATCTTGGATTTCGGGAGATCGGGCTGAGAGGGATTGTTCCAGACTATGTCTCGTCTTCCGGTGTGCTGCTCATTAGTCCAGAAGTCGAACCATTGACCGGCGGGCAAGTACAAGGTCCGTTGTCTTGTGGCCGGTTCGACAAAGGGGGCGACGAGCAGATCGTTGCCAAAGTAGTAACTGTGCTGTACGCCGAAGGTCCGGTTATCGTCCTGGTGGATTAGTACGAGCGGACGGATGATTGGTATTCCCGTGTCCGCTGATTCCTTGGCATAAGTGTAAATGTATGGAAATAGACGAGTATGCAGCGTGGTGTAAAATTTATAATTCGCCAGAGCCTCGTTCTTGGTGATTGTCTCCCCGGCCTGCGGGTAACCCCAGGGATATTGACGAAGGTCATGTGAAGAGACCTGGCGGTGCATCTGCATAATCGGCGAAAAACAGCCAAATTGGCTCCATCGCATAAACAGATCGGGCGGCGACACCGGCGAGAAGTTGTGATTAATGTATCCGCCGACATCATGGCCCCAGATCGAATAACCACTCATAGCCGCAGACTGGCCGGCGACGATGACACCAGGCAGACCGTTATCACCGAAATTTGGCTCGTTGTCACCGGCCCAGTGGCCGGGAAATGCTTGAGAGCCGCTGAAACCACTACGAGCGAAAAGTACTCCTCTGTCGCCGAGTAGATTCGAAACGGTTCTTTGATATTCAACGGAATAACCATTTCGCATCTCGATGCCGGTTCGCCCATCCGCATACAAGGCGCCGGAAGGAATGTAAGTATTCGGGCCGTTACCGCTCTCGCCGTCATCGGTTTTGAAACCTCCGATCGCCGGCTCCTGAATATGTGATGCAGCCGTAATGTTGGACTGCGCAAGTAATTTTTGGAGTTGACCCGTGAACCAAGCCCGCGCGGCAGAATTCGTGAAGTCGATGGGACTTCCCCGTCCTTTCCACCACGGCACAACCAACGGACCCGCTGAACCGTTTAAGCGGACGAAAAACCCGCCCTCGACACCGGTCTCATAATTCGAGGCTTTGCCTAGATTCTGACCTGGGACGTTCTCATCTGCAGAGCTGATATTTACAAACGGTGCCATCCAACAGATTACCTTCAGTCCGTGCGTCTGGAGAAAACTCATCATCTCTCCAACAGACCCGAAGCCCTCGTAGTGCTCGTTCTCGAACGTGCCACCCTGGCCGAACTGCGTCATGTTGAAGGTGAAATCGTTGTATGCAGTTTCCCACGGAGAATCAAAAACGAAGGCCGAGACCGGGATACCTCGCTTGCGGAATTGGGTTACCGCATAGCGGACCTCGCCACCGCTACGCCAGATATCCGACGAGATCCAAGGACCGAAAATCCAGGGAGGTGGCAGGAACGGACGCCCCATATACCCGGTAAAGCGGCTCAAGACATCCCGCAGGCTTGGACCATAAACGATCTCAAACGCCAGAGTGCGAAAGGGGTTTGTTATGACGTACCTGTCTGGGGCGGTAGCGCGCAGATCGAAAATGGTCTCGGCACGCGAGTCGAAGTGAAGCCCATAACCGCGCGTACTGATAAACCAGGGCGTTACTTTATAAGAATGGTCACCCTTACGACCCGGATCATCGAATGTCACCACGTGCACCCGCTTGCCGGTTTGATCCAGGGAGTTAAACTTCTCGCCTAGACCATAGAAGTGCTCTGTGTTGTCGGAAGACGCAGCGACCGCGGTCGCAATCGGCAGCACGTCCGACCAGTCAGTCACTTCGTAGCGCAGCACGCTGTCGTGCGGGAAGGTGATCAGCGCTGTTATCTGGGTCGCGCCCAGTCTCTGGACCACTTCCAATCCGTTTTTGGATCGCTTTGAGGAGATGAGCGGACCTACCGAAAAATCTCGGCTTGCAGTGTGAACGGCGGGCGGGGCGAACTGAATGACATTTGCGAGAGGTTGATTCTCGAGACTGGGCCCCGCCAGGGCCAAGTGACCCGAATCCTTATAGATCCGCGCTTGAAGAGGACCTGAATCAAAGGTGACAAAATCACCGTCCGGACGAAACGACCAATTGCCATCTAATGGAAAAGAATCAGCCGGCATGGAACGACCTCTCCGAGCAGCGCAACGGAATCGCAGCAGAGGGCAGCTAAAAGGAACTCGGGCAGTAGTTCTCACGGCGCTGTTATGTTCCTATTGCACCGTGCGGGATGAGCTACTTCTTTCGGGCCAAACAGTAGCGCGACGATAATTACGCGCAATCCAAAAGTCAACACACGTCGAGTTATATGTAACCTTCCACATTTTTTGACAGCAAAGCACGTTTCGTTCTCAAGGGTCTCTGCTATTCACGGATGGGATCCCGATCGTTGCCCATCAATCTGATTGATCTAATGTGCACCGAAATCGCACGATGTCTGCTGTATGCAATGAGTTTTTGACGGCAGAGCACATCACATGCCCGATAGCAACGTATGTATACATGCGATAGTGATATATTTACTGAACTTGTCTACCCCAGGACATTGGGCGTGCTGCACCAACTGCTAACGGCTCTTACGATCCTGCTAAGCTGATTTTGCATCTGGCAAGGGGACAGGAGACCGATCTCGTCACCTACTCTTGCAGTCGTGGAATGAAACCTTACCTCAGTGAGCGGATCATTGTGTTGCGCGTATACGATGCATGCTTACTGATTTTGCCAGGATGAGAAAATCTCAGCACATCGGCTTCAACCAACCGGATTTGTAGAATGGGGGCAGTTATCCGCTCGATGCGATTACCTTCTCGCCACTACTCATCCGATTCGGGGCTGCGGCGACTGCGCGGCTTTCGAATGCAGGCGGCCCGGCGTCGATTGAGGACCGAACGCACGGCCGCATTCCCGGTGGCAATGGTGCTCCGCGTCCCGTTGGTGAACCAGCCGACCGACCGAAATGCCTCCGGCCCACAGTGGACGGATCGCCGCCCGAAGCTCTCGGCAGGGCTGTTTCGTCACTATCGTACTAAGCGACGCGTCCGGGACCAGCGGCCAGCGCGGTCCGCGCCGGTCTGGAAGGCGCTGCCGGGAGACTATCGGCCCATGAGCCAGTGCACCAACCGGCACTTTGGCCCTACGCCGTCTTAGTTGAGAGAGCTTTCCCAAGGCCCATTGCTGAGCTGGCACCTGCCGGTATGACTTTGCCGAACAGTTCTACCCCGGACCCTCCTTTTCGGGACGTCTTCTTCAGGAACGTGGAGTGTCGAGGCCTGGGAAAAGGCTCCCGCATCAGCGCGACGGGGCGCGACGCAACGGCTTCTCCTCGAGCTTGTTGCTTCGCAGTCTGGGTCTGATGGGAACGATGCGCGTTCGAGTTCCGGGACCCGCTCACGCCCTGCTCAGGCGCAAAGACGTAATAGCGCCTCTGTTGTTCCCGGTGTTACAGTGCACTCTTTTGTTAGCTGATGTTTGTATGTTATTTCGCAGGCTGGATCATGTAGACGGATAACCTTAGACCTGCTGGCGACTACTTGTATCCGCATTATTCCCAAATCGGGGATGGGATCATGTTGGCCAATATAGATCTGCTGGCAAATGAAGCGTCGACCCTGGACGCTACCCTCCAACAAGCGCTTGGAACTCTGCGGGATAAGCGCATCAGGGTTATCGCTGCCGCACAAGTTCTCTCAGACCAGGAAGCACCGTTCGGACGCCTTCTCTTGTACGATGTGGCCGATATAGAGAGAACCATCACACTGCTGATCGCCGCTCGTATTCGCCTTCGCAAGTAATGTCCGGTCGGGGAGGTGGTTTAGCGACCGGCCGTCGGCATCGATAACCTCAGCGTTTGGGCGGTCTCCTCAAAAATAGCAAAGGGGGGATGCTGACCGGCAAGATAGACCACGGCCCGTGCTAATCGGCCAAGGCCGTCGGCAGAATGACTGCCCGCCCTTGTTGCGTCTCTTTTTTTACCGACCCTGCCGCTATCCTTTGTCGCGGACGATTACCGAGTAGCAAGCCTTGTGTCACTGTGGGCAACGAGAACGAAGTCGAGGGGTCTCAGACAGCATCGCGCCAGGGATGCCGGTACCGGATCCTTTCGTTTCGCGCAGCGCTGCATTTCTTCCTTGCCTCTGAGAGCCATATTTGCTGGCCCTATCAGCGCGATGTTCGCCATACTCGCCTCACCGCCCGAGGCCACGATATGGGAGCGTTAGGCTCGCCTCCCCACGTTGGTATATGAACCGGCTAGTCGCCACTGACCACTTTTCGTATCTCATCGACTAAGTGCGGGAGGTAAGACGGATCAGTAGTCAGCATCCTGACAAGGTGATAAACGGACATGCGAGTCAGTAGCGTTTGGCGAATTGATGCGTTGCTCAAGATGCGCGAACGAGAATCCTGCCGGCAAGAAATTCTGAGGCGATTGCGGATCAGCACTGGCGGTCACTATAGCTACTGCTCAGCCGCCACGGTCTTCGCTCAGCACGGCAGAAATTGGAACCTCAGCGGAAGCAGCAAGCTCCGCCCGCGAGGGCGAGCGAAAGACGATCACCGCATTATTCGCAGATATAAAAAGCTCGACGGAACTGATGCGCAAGGTTGACCGGCTGAGTGAGCAGCCAATGTCCAGATTCGATGTGCTGCATATGAGCAAGCGCCGTGCTGAAGCCCCGGCGCCTTGCCTACTCCACCTGTTGCCACACTATTCGCGGCACTAGGATTACTACTTACCTGCAGGAACCACACTCGAGCACGCCCAGACCATCGCAAATCACGAATAGCTACGCACCAACAAACTCTACGATCGCATCTGCGAGGAACTCACGTTCGAGAAGTCGAGCGGATAAAAATCTCACCCCGAGCTGGGGTCAAGGAGAAAGCGATGCCGACAAACACGATGAAGGCGGTTCGGCTGCACCAGTTCGGTGGTCCTAGGTGCGCCGATCGCGCACAAGCACCACCCAATTAATGTCCGGCCGGGGAGGCAGCCATGGCTAGCGAGCGGCGGCCTGGGCCCGTCTCCGGCAGCATGTACATTGCAATGATTGGCAAGACCTGCAGAATCACCGCGAATAAAAGTACATTGCGCAGCCCCACAGTCGCCACCAGAAAGCCTCCCAGAATTGGCGAGATGAACGCACCCGTGTAGCCGACTGCCCAAATCGTCGCAAACGCAGGCCCCAGTTTCGCCGGCGTCATACCAGGCAGTTCCATCATCAACGTGGCCGTCGCAGCTAGCCCCCCGGAGGCCCCAATTCCGACCAGAACCAGACCGGTAGAAATTCCCGTGATCTCGGTCAGCAGAATGGCAGCCAAATAGCCGATCAGCGCCAGGATAGCCATCGGCCAGAGAAATGGCTTGCGCAGGCCGACGATGCCATTCGCAACGCCGCCCAAGCCCGCCGCAAATATTCCGGTCAGCGGTAGTAACCCCGTCAAGGATGACGCCTCTTCAAGCCCCAGTCCGCGATACTCGCGGAAGAACTCTGGCAAAAAAGAGGTATAAAGCTGGAATACCCACATGCCGCCGAATAGTGCTATCGACATCAGGATCACGCCCCGCATCCGCAGCACCTCGGCCAGGCTCGAGCGGGAATGAGTCGTCTGCCCCACAGCAATCGAGCTAGGCCGCTGACGCCCCAGCACGGTCCAGAGGATTGCTACGAATAGTGCACTAAGGCCATAACAGGTAAGCGTCCGGTGCCATGATGAACCGAGGGCATGAAATATTCGCGGTGTTACGGCAAACAAGGCGGCTAGCCCAAGATAGGCGATCATCGAGTTAACGGTGTTGATGTATGGCCATTCACGTTCACCGAACCACTCCATTACCAGAGCGGCCGGCGGGCCGATCATCAGACCGTATCCGACGCCCTCCACCACGCGGCAGAGCAGCAGCATGCCGTACCTATTGGTGAAGCCGCTGGCGATTTCGCCACACGCCAACAGCCAAATACCAATTAAAAGAATCCGCAGAGCGCCATAGCGCTCAGTTAAGGCGCCGCCGAGAAAGGAAAATATCCCAATACAGAGCGAAATGATGGAGATAACGAGGCCGAACTGGGCCATACCGATGTGCAGCGAAGCGACGATCGGCGCGAGAATCGGAGCCGGCGCCAGCCACGCCATAACCTGCACGATCAGCATCACGATGACCAATGCTTCGATTATCCATCGATACGCCGGCGCGCCGCTTTCGGGTCCATTTGCCATGGGTCCCTCCATGTAAACGGATTAGTTTGTCCCCAAGCGAATTAGGCCATACCCCATCCATGCTTGCCAACCGCAAAGCTGCGGAGTCAGACATTTTTGATCGCCGTGATGCGATGCTCTTCACCGGCTCCTGGTGGCTGCACTAAAATCGGCGGGGCACTGCCCCGTGTGATTCTCATCGCAGGATAATCAGCTCGTGACGCCAATGGCATCTGTCGACCGCCTCAGAGACCAACTTGCGCAGATAATCGATGGCGAGGTGCGGTTCGATGCAGGTTCTCGTGCCTTGTACGCTAGCGACGCCTCCAATTATCGGCTTGTGCCGGTTGGCGTCGTCATCCCCCGGCACGAGGAAGACGTGGTACGGGCGGTGGGCTTGGCGCGCGAGAACCGCATCGCGATTCTGCCACGAGGCGGCGGTACGGCATTGGCCGGGCAAACGGTCAATTCGGCGCTGGTGCTGGATTTCTCGAAGTACATGGATGGCATCAGCCAACTCGACCCCGATAGACGCATTGCGGTTGTCCAGCCCGGTGTCGTTCAGGCCCAACTGAACGCTGCAGCAGCCAAATACGGACTCTTTTTCGCCCCAGATCCTGCCACCAAGGATCGATGCACGTTGGGCGGGATGATAGGCAACAACTCATGCGGCGCGCATTCTGCGGCGCACGGCAAGACGGTCGATAATCTCATCAGTCTCGATGTCCTTCTTTACGATGGCACGCGACTGACATTCGGTAGCGGCGGCGAAGGGGAGTATGCCGAAGTGGTTGGACGCGGCGGCCGGGGCGCCGAGCTCTACCAAAAATTGCGTGAACTCGCCGAAGCTAACGCTGAATTGATACGGGCGGGGTATCCGAAAATTCCCCGCCGGGTATCCGGCTATAATCTCGATCAGCTGCTGCCAGAGAGCGGCTTCAATCCGGCCCGCGCGGTTGTTGGTTCTGAGGGAACGCTGGCGGTTGTGCTCAGTGCCACGGTACGGCTGGTACCGGTTCCCAGACGAATCGCACTGGTGGTGATGGGATTTGACGACGTATTCAGCGCTGCCGATCAGACGCCGTGGCTACTCCAGCATCGGCCGCAGGCACTGGAAGGCTTCGACCATCGTCTCCCCGATTTCGCGCGTGAGAAAGGGCTGCCTGGGGTACAGTTTCTGCCGCGCGGCCGGGCATTTTTGATTGCAGAACTCGGCGCGGACACCGACGATGACCTCCAGGCGGCGACGGCCGCGGTGATGCAGGACGCACAACGTGTTGCGGCATGTACCGGAGTCGCAACTCTTAACGTAGCAGCCGAGCAGCGCGCAGTGTGGGCAATTCGAGAGTCCGGGCTGGGTGCCGGCGCTCTGCTGCCCGGTCAATCGCGGACCTGGCCGGGAGCTGAGGATTGCGCGGTACCACCGGCACGGCTTGGCGATTTTTTACGGCGGCTCGTCGCGTTACTGGCGCGTTATGAACTCACCGCGGCTACCTATTACGGCCATTTTGGCGAAGGCTGTGTCCATTGCCGCATCAACTTTGATTTTTTCACTACCCCTGGAATCGCCAAATTCCGCGCCGCGATGAACGATATCGGCGAGCTCGTAGCAGAATTCGGCGGATCACTTTCCGGTGAGCATGGCGACGGCCGCGCCCGCTCCGAGTTGCTGGCGAAGATGTATGGTCCGCCATTGCTTCGCGCCTTCAGCGCCTTCAAGGCCGTGTTCGATCCCGAGCGGATGATGAATCCGGGAGTAATCACTGACCCTGACCCGCTCGACG
>JAMXLL010000298.1 GCA_024281015.1 Candidatus Binataceae bacterium | reverse complement strand
GTATAAGTATCCGCCGCTTCGTTGTCGGGTGGCACGGTACTCAGTGTCCCATCACCCGCCAGGCCGTTTGCGCCCTTCTGACTATGTAAATAGTAAGGAATCAGCCGCATTCCGGCGGGTGGCCATCCGGATAGTTTCTGCCAGCGGTTTTCACCCAGAGTAAAAACCGTAACTGGCGGCTCATCCACGATGCCATCATCGATGTCCTTGAGCCAGTAATCGAACCATCGCAGGAGAGTCTCATTCAGATCGATCAGCGCCGCCGGCCCGAAATCGATGTCGCCGGTACCGCGCGAGCTTGGGACCGTATATGGGAGTAGATGGCCCCACGGTCCGATAATCAGGCGTTGGCCGTTGCGCGCCTTTTCGAATTTGCTGTTGGCCCGGATGCTCTGATACGCAGTTGGGCCGCCCTCGCCAAAAATGTCGTACCACGAAGTCACATGCAGCATCGGTACGCTGACGCTCGCCGCATGGCGATTGACGTTCGCGCGATACCAGTATTCGCCGTCGTCAGCGTGTGCCACATGCGCAGCAAAATAGGGCGCCGTCTCCTTGAGGATCTCGCCCCAGTCCTTGATCGGCAGATGGCGATACCATCGGTCAGTGAGCGGCGTGAAGGCGTTGAGGCCAAAGCGAGTTTGCCGCATCAGCGGAAATTCGCCACCTTCTACGTAGTCCTTGGCTTTTTCAAAAAGGTCATTCCGCTTGAGCCGCTTGAGGGTATTAAGGCCCTTGAAGATTGCATACGGAACCATCCATCCCCAGAGCGCGGCGCCGCCGGTGTGATAGATCCAGCTTGCGTGATAGTCAGACGATGCCGAGACCGGAGCCATTACCTGTAGCGACGGCGGCATCGGATCGTTGCACGCAATCATGTATTGCGTGAGTCCCAAGTAAGACTGCCCGGTCGTGCCGACACGGCCGTTGGACCACGGCAGCCGCGCCGCCCATTCGACGGCGTCGTAACCGTCGGCGACCTCCTGGAAAATCGTGTCGTACTCGCCTTCCGAGGCGAAGCGTCCGCGACAATCTTGCGTGACAGAGATATAGCCGTAGCGAGCGAACAGGTAGGTGGGACCGTTAGGATCGTCGGTGCCCTTCTTGTTGTATGGCGTTCGACTGAGCAGGACGGGAAATCGACCCGGCACGTCGGGCCGTACCACATCGGCATAGAGCGTCACGCCGTCGCGGGTCTTCATCGGGACATTTTTTTCACTTACGACTTTGTAGGTTTTGCGTGCCTGAACGATCATCTTCGTCCCTCTCTGGATCATTTGTGCGAGGCCAGCGCCTCAAGAGTGTGTAAGTCCGGCAGCGGCTTGCCATCGATGCGCTATATCATCATCCTTTGGCTACGAAGTCATCTTCATCAGACCTTCAAAGTGCCGACGGAGCGGCTGGAAGCGGTATTCCATCATACCGTGGATAGCCGCCTTCTGTATAAAAACATGCTTCAGTCCACGATCTCAGAGCCGGCGTGCATCGCTAACTCAATTCATCGAACAATGCTTGTCGAGGAGCTGCTGGCAGTCGAGCGGGAGCCGCGGCGGGCGCGGGCCCGCGAGCTGTTTGCCCGGATTGCCGCCTTCCCCGCAATCAAAACCCTCGATCAGTACGGCTTCTTTTGCCGACACTTGAGGGCCCGAGGAACTTGGAGAGGCTGCGACCTATCGCCTATTACGGCTCTTTTTATTTACGACTCGACAGATGCCGACTTTAAATATTGTGATGCGCGTTCCTCGCGTCGCTGCGATAATGGCATGAAAGAAGAACGTTCCGCCTCGATAAATGAAACCCATGCCAAAGCCCAGTGAAACGCTCGTCTATATAGATAATGACGGCTCGGCAAGAGAACTTACAGCAGACGAGAAGAAATACGTCGATACTGAGTTCTCGCCTTTTGATGGCGCGAGGCCCTACATCAAGCGACACTATTTGGACCGGAATGCGTGGGGTGAGCTCAGGGGGTTCGTGACAAAGAACGAAGTGCCCGATGGGGTACCTGTTAACCCCGCACCCCCGGCATCGCCGCAGAACAAAACCCCACGAGGGATAGCGGATTCAATTCTCGATTTGGTCCGGAAGCACGGGCAAGATTAACCCGCCCGTGGATTGACTCAGTTGTGCTCCAGGTCCTGTCAGAGATCATGAATAGGAGAAGGCGCTGTTAACGCCGGCGCCACGCTTTGGAATGTCAGCGTAAGTTGCTCGCTGCAATGCATCAGAGTGTTCCGGCCCGAGTGAAGACGGGATGCCAGCGAGCTATCGGTCTCCGCGACCGTGCCCTGCTGGGGTTCACGGCCTACAGCTTCGCCCGCGTTAGTGAGGTCGTCACTCTCCGGGTTGAGGACTATACCATCAGGGACGCCGCTCCTGGCTTAGGCTTCATGAGAAAGGCGGCAAACGCCACGAGGTGCCCTGCCAAAGTGACCGTGTCAGCTTCGAGCTAGTTAAAGGTCCGCAGGGTTTGCAAGCAGCTAACGTTGTACGGAGTTAAAAGTCCGAGTCAATTGGTAAGTGGCTGAAGCGTCCCGCACAATAGTGGTTGGATCAGCACAGACTTATACCAAGTCTAGCGCGAGCACTCCCGTAGAGTCCGTTCGTCATCCCGGTGCGGACGTTCAGAGGTGGCCACCGAGTTCCGACGCCGCTATGAGGACGAAATTGCCAAACGCACAATTTGGGGTGCACCTCTTGGAGCATCATTGAAGTCGCTACCGGCAATGTCTGGCCTGATTTCTTACTTATGAAAAGATTTGACGATTGGTGATCAGCGAGGGTTACTCGTGGGTGGGGACCTCGACAATAGGTAATCCGCGCTTGCGGGCTTCAAGGCCGAATCCGCTACCGAAGCGGCTCTATTTGCTTGTGGTTTGAAGCGCGCCTACCGCCGATGGTCTCAGCTTGCCGTTGCGGAGCGCCCGTTCCTTGAGCATGGCAAAAAGCACAGGCAACAGAATCAGTACGGCAATCGACGAGGTTAACATTCCCCCGACTATCGGAACGGCGATCGGTTCCATCACATCGTTGCCGATGCCGCCCTCCAAAAAAATCGGCGCCAGGCTCAATATCACAACAAACACTGTCATCAGCTTGGGCCGAAGCCGGTGGACGGCGCCCTCGATAGTGGCGCCCTCAACGTCGGATTCATTCACGGGCCCCCTGGTGAGCCGCAAGTCGAGCGCTTCGTCGAGGAAGATGATCATTACCACGCCGGTCTCGACGGCAATGCCGAACAGGGCGATATAGCCAACCGCCACCGCAACGCTAAGGTTGAACCCCATCAGATATTGAAGAAGTAGTCCGCCGGTGAGCGCAAAGGCGCACGGGAATAACAGGATCAGGGTTTCGGGAATTGAATCGAACAACATGTAAAGCAGCAGAAAGATAGCGGCAAATACCGCCGGCAAGATCAGCGTCAGCCGTTTTCTGGCCCGTAGCTCGAATTCGTATTCGCCGGACCACTTGAGACTGTAGCCGGGCGGTAGCCGCAGCTTGGTGTCCAGCGCCTTTTGCGCAGTGCTCACATAACCCCCGTAGTCGCTAGTGCCCAGATCGACAAAGACGTACGCCGTGAGCTGGCCGTCCTCGTCGCGCACCATGGAGGGCCCGGGACTGAGTGTTATATCAGCTACCTCGCCGACCGGTATTTGTGCCCCTTCGGGCGTCATGATGAGCATCTGTCGCAACGCCTCAAGGTCGTCACGATAATCGCGTAGATAGCGCACGTTAATCGGAAAGCGGCTGCGACCCTGTACCGTGACAGCAATGTTTTCCCCGCCCATCCCGGAAGTTACCAGGCGCTGTACGTCTCCCACGGTCAAGCCATAGCGGGCGGCGACGGCACGGTTGACGTCGATATTGACGTAGAAACCCTGTGCGACCCGCTCGGCGAAGACCCCGCGCGTGCCGGGCAGCCCGCTCAGGATTTCCTGGATTTGTCCGCCGAGCCTCTGCATTTCGCCCAGGTCAGGCCCCTGGATCTTGAGCCCGACAGGCGTTTTGATGCCGGTAAGTTCCATATCCAGGCGATTCTCGACCGGCATCGTCCAGGTATTTGACAGTCCGGGGAACTGCAGCCTGGCGTCCATCTCCTGCACCAGATGCTCATAGGTCATACCGGCCCGCCATTGATCACGCGACTTCAACATCACCGTGGTGTCGTACATATCAAGCGGGGCATTGTCTGTTGCGCTATTGGAGCGCCCAATGGTGCCGAAGACAGTTTCGACCTCCGGGAAGGACTTCAGGATCTGATCCTGTTCTTGCAGCAGATGGCTGGCTGATGTGATGGAAATTCCCGGCAAGGCGGTGGGCATGAAGAGCATCGAGTCTTCGAACAGCGGCGGCATGAACTGACTGCCAATCTTGAAGGCCAATGGGAAAGTAAGCACAAGGAACAAAACTCCAACGGCAAGCGTGACCACCCGATGGCGGAGACACCAGCGGATAACAGGCATATAAAGCCGCTGGAACAAATGCGCGACCGGATTCTCGCTTTCCAGGCGATAACGTCTGGCACGCACCAGAAACACCATGAGAATGGGCACTATCGTGATAGCGAGTAGCGAGGAGAAGATGATGGCGAAAGTTTTCGTGTAAGCCAGCGGCTTGAACATCCTCCCTTCCTGCGCCTCTAGCAGGAACACCGGCAGGAAGGAAACAACGATTATCACCAGCGAGTAGAAGAGCGGGCGCCCCACTTGTTTGGCCGCGCCGACTACGACCTGCTTGTGTTCGCCGGGATCAATGTGGCGGTCTCCTCTGGCTCGTTCAGCGAGATGCCGATAGGCGTTCTCGACCATCACGATCGAGGCGTCAATGAGTACCCCGATGGCCAGCGCGAAACCTCCCAGCGACATGATGTTGGAGCTCACGTGCAAGACGTACATCGGAATGAATGAAGCAATCAGTGCTATAGGAATGCTCACGATCGGGACGAGCGCGGAACGGAAGTGAAAGAGGAAGATGATGATCACGAGACTCACGATGATCGCTTCCGCGATCAGGTCCCGCTTGAGAGTCGCGACCGATGCGTTGATAAGCCCGGAGCGATCGTACCCCGAGACGATTTGTACTCCCGGCGGGAGGCTTTTCCTGATTTCGGCGAGCTTTGCCTTAATGCCGTTGATGACGGTAAGCGCGTTCTCACCGTAACGCATCACGACGATGCCACCCACGGTCTCCCCTTCCCCGTTCCACTCGGCGACCCCCTCGCGCAGGTCCGGACCGAAGCTGACTACCCCGAGGTCGCGTATCAGGATCGGCGTGCCATTCTTGCTGGCAACGGGCACGTTCTCGAGGTCGCTAAGCGTTTTGATGTAACCGAGGCCCCGGATCAGGTAATCAGCGCCGGTCATCTCCAGCACACGTCCGCCGACCTCGTTGTTGCTATCGCGAATCTTGTCGATGACAGTCTCAAGCGGAATGTGCAAGGCCAGCAGGCGATTCGGATCGAGCTTGACCTGGTATTGCCTGACGAAACCCCCGATACTCGCGACTTCTGCCACCCCAGGTACGGTTTCCAACTGGTAGCGAACGTACCAGTCCTGCAGGGTGTTGAGATCGGCCAGATTCAGATCGTGGCCTTTATCCAGGAGTACGTATTCGTAGACCCAACCGGCGCCGGTGGCGTCGGGACCGATTACCGGATGGACACCAGAGGGCAGCAGGCCTTGCAGCTGCTGCAGGTATTCGAGCACTCGGCTGCGTGCCCAGTAGAGATCAGTACCGTCCTGGAAAACCACGAAGACATAGGAGTCATTGAACATGGTTTGGGCGCGTACCGCTTTGACACGCGGTGCGGCGAGCATGGTCGTGACGATCGGATAGGTGACCTGGTCTTCAATGATGTCCGGCGGTTCGCCCATCCATTCCGAGTGGACGATAACTTCCACATCGGAGATATCCGGCAGCGCATCGAGTGGAATCCGCGAGAGTGACCAGGCCCCCGCGAGCACCACTCCTACCAATAGAAGAAAGACCAGAAAACGATTGTTATTACACCAATCGATAGTCTTGTTGATCACGGCGTGACCTTTATCACTGACCTAGCATGCGCCGCCGCTCCGTTGTCGCGGCTCTACTTTGCAGATCGCGCTCAATCGCTTACCTGAAAGTGATCGGTACGTATCGTTCACACATTTACATCGCACCGGTGGCCATCATCGAAAGCTGGCGGCTGGCAATTTCCCTGCCGTTCTCATTTGCTGTGACAGTTACGTTCCAGGTTCCGCCGCTTTCTAGATTGACCGTCGCTGCATAGAGGCCGTTCTTCCCCGGAGTGGCCTTGCCCTCTACCCGCATCGCCGACATACCCATCGCGGGCATCGCGGGCATGAAAAACACTACCGAGACCTGTGCGTCCCTTACCGGCCGGCCCGCGGCATCGCCAACTGTGACCAGCACTTCGTTGCTGCCTTTATGCGGAGGACTAGGATTAGTGGTGACCTTGACGGTGCCCGAAGCTGCACTCGCGGTGGCACCGGCACCCGGCGGAGGCTGTACGAACGTACCCATAGCGGCCTGCAACTGGCTTTCAGAATCGATCAGGAAGTTCGCTGAGCTGACTATTTGCTGGCCGGCCTGAAGGCCCTTTATCACCACGAATTCCTGCCCTGCATGGGGCCCGAGCTGGACCTCGATCGGCCGCAAATAACCGTCACCACGATCGAGGAAGACTATGTTGTGCGTACCGGTGCGGAAGACGCCGGAATCCGGAATGACTAGCGCATTTCCCAATTGCGGCTCCAGCGTGATGCTCACGTACATACCTACCTTCAAGAGCCCCTCGGGATTGAGCAAGGCGCAACGCACTCGCGCGGTCCGCGTCGTTGAGTCAATCGCCTGCCAAATGAAATCGATCCGGCCCTTGAAGGTCCTCCCCGGGTAGGCGTCAACCGTCACCGATAAAGGGTCGCCGACCTTCACCTCTCCGATCTGGCTCTGATAGACGGCTGCATACACCCAGACGATAGAAAGGTTAGTGATCGTGTAGAGCCTGGTATCCGGCTGCACATACTTGTTCGGCAGCGCTGACCACTCCACAACGTAACCGCTCATCGGCGAATCGATCTCGACTGCATCACGCACGGTTCGTTCGTGTTTCAGGCGCGAAATTTCGCTAGATGAAACGCCAAACAACCGCAGTCGTTCGAGCGCCGCCTGGACCAAAGAATCCGCGCCGCTCGCCACCCCTTGGACTTCGCTGTGCCGCAGGCCACTCGTCGTATCGAGCGCGAGCAGATATTCCTGTTCGGCACTCACCAGGTCGGGGCTATAGACCGTAAAGAGTGGCTGTCCTCTCCTCACGTACTGATAGGTTTGATTGACAAAGACCTTTCTAATCCAGCCCGCAAAACGGGTTTGAACGTAGCTTTCCCGCTGTTCATCAGGCTCCACCATAGCGGTAGTCTGGATGCGGTCGTTCAGCTCCTTTTGCTGAACGATTGCGATTTGCAGGCCGATGAGCTGCCGCCTCTCTGGCGAAACCTGGATAGGGGCGAGTTGCGGCGCATCCGGCGCGCCCACTGTCAGGCTCGGCATTCCCACGCCGAGCGCCAGAACGATCAATGTTAAAAGCCCACAGAGCCACGCAGGCTTCGACCATCGGCGAGGCCACGCTACTCGGTTCATCGAAAGGCCCTGTAATTGTAAGCTCATCGCACGTTCCCGATGACCTGTTGAATTTTCGCGAAGGCGATCTCATGGTCAGCAAGGGCGCGGTAATATTGCTGTTTCAACCGCAGAACATCGATTTCCCCACTGAGCAGCGTTTGGAAATCCACCTTGCCGACCCGATAGGCTGTAGCTGCGGACTCGAGTGTCGCTTGCGCTTGAGGGATTAGCCCATCGCTGTAAATTCTCAGGACACGATCCGTCGTCTGCAGCGCTATCCAATGGTTCTGGATCGCTGAGGTGACCGACAATCTGACCGCGTGCGTCTCCGCGTGTGCAGAGTCTTTTTCCAACGTGGCCTGCTCGACCGCCGGGGTTTGCCGCCGCCAAAAGTAAAGTGGAATCTTCAAGCCGAAGCTCGCCATGTAGTAATCGGGAAACCGAGCGCCGGTCTTCTGATACATGTATTGGATGCTGAAATCCGGGATGTAATCCTCACGTGCGAGCTTGAGCGATTGTTCGTTCTTCGCTTCCATTGCCTGCGCCTGCTTGAGGACCGGCGAGGCACTGAGCGCCAAGGTTCTAAGCTGGTCGTCGTTCAGATTCAACGCGCTGGTTCTCACTTCACTCATCTGGATGTCCGGCGAATCCAGTTCGCGGCCTAAAACGGTCTTAAGGTCCGCCTGCCCCTGCTCCAGCTCCTGGCTTGTCATCTGCTTCTCGTTCAGGAGCGAAGTCATCTGAAGTTGAGACTTCAAAACGTCCTGCTGTTGCCTCATCCCCAGTTCATATTGCTCGGCGGTTATGTGAGCGACGCGTTCGAACTCGCCGGACGTTTGGTTCAGAAGGCTTAGAGAGTGGGTCAGGAAAAATAGATTGAAATAGGTTTCGCGCACCTGCTCGACAACAGCGCGTATCTGGGCCTCGTATACCTGACGCGAATATTCGCCTTCTTTTTCGGCTACAGACGCCCTCAATCTGAGTTTTCCGGGGAATGGAACGTCCTGCGAAACTCCATAGCCGAAATAGGCAAAATTGTTGTTCTGCAAATTGTTCCCCGGAACCGGATCGCCGACCGCCAGATTCTGGAAACTGATCTGAGGGTCCGGCAACGTAGCTTCCTGCACCGGCATCTGCATCTCGGCCTGCCAGTGACGCCGCGCCGCAATTATCAGAGGACTCCGGGCAAGGGCTTCTTGTACCAGGCTGTCGAGATTCGCCTGCGGATCTGGAAGTTCACTCTTTGCGCTTGCGGCCGAAGGACTGAAAACCGAGCACCAGAAGCCTAATGACAAAAATATCAACGGCCAAAAAACTACCGTTAGTGTTTGCGATTTCATGCAACCCCCATTCTTTTGACTTGGGGCGGCCCCTGAGAGGCGTGAGTTCAAAAAACTCGCAGCCGACTCAGTTCAAGAACCTCCGCTCACACGGCCTCCAAATCGGCCGTGCTGGGTTGTTCTATGACTCTGCAGTATTCTTCGGGCTAAAGGCTGAACGGAGGAACGAAAATCAAATCTGTCGCGAACAGAGGAGAGCCAACTGGGAGGCTCCCGGAGGACTACCCTGAAGTAGAAATAGCTGCGCAATATCAGTTCGCACAGGCGTTACGACGGACACAATCACTAAACTGACGAGGGCCTGCGCGATCGGAAATGAAGGCCTGGAAATTGCTCGAGCGGCAAAGCCGGAGTCTTGTGCGTGACAACAAACTGATTCACCAATTGCCGAACCCATCGGACAATTCTTCCCGCAACAAGGGGATTCCATAGTCATGCCGCTGTGGACGACCATGCACCCGACACTGACATGTAACCCGAGTACAAGCGCCAGCAGCGCGATCAACCCCTTGCGCATGGCATTCACGCTAATCGCATCTCTCGGTGCTCGCAACATCATGCCCGTTGGTACATCCCCAGTGTCACTCGATGGAATATGCGTCCGCGAAGTGCAAATTGGAGTACAGCCTAAAGTGCATCCTGTTCAACGTTAACGAAATCCACGCTAGATGAGGTTTTCGATAGGAAGAAAAAACAGGAGACCCTATTTTGCAGGGTTGGGAATAGGTCTCCGAGTTGCGATGCTTCCGATTCCCTCAAATACCCGAATTACCACCATGCACTAGAGACTGGAGAATTACTCTCTCAAGAAGGACGTTGAACCAAGCCTGCTTAGGCTGTATAAATGCTTGCCTATAACTCAGCAAATTCGAGCCTGACGCTTGAGTCCGTGCCGATCCTCACTCGCGGTGCAATCGCGAGACTTAAATTCGCACCGCTGACACATTGTCGTGTGTGAATGTTGTAGCGGTACCCGTGCCACGGACATTCGATAATCCCATCCTGCAATTTCGACTGTTCGAGCGGTCCCAGCAGATGCGGGCATATGGTCGAATAAGCAATCAGCTCTCCCCTGCTCTCGACGATGCAAAACGTTCTTCCACCGCGGCTTACCACGAGCGGGAGCCGCGAGCGGACCTCCGCTAAGGATCCGAGCACCAGTGGCTCGGTGTTTTCTGCTACGCCCGCGCGAACGCTGTCGAGTTGCAGTTGCCGCCCGGACATCATCCGAACGTCTTCGTCATAGAGTCCTGCATAGAGGTGCGCATAAAAGCTGCCGATGTCACTCCTGCGCACTCCATCAACTCCCGGCACAAAGAAATCCACGACTACTAGTGTCTGGCGCTCTGCCAGTGAGAACGCATGAGTCCACACTTCTGTGCCCGTTCCCGGACCATTTAGCGTACTGGTTATCCATCGGCGCAATTCTCGGTCAAGCTGCAACTCGATGACGATACTTCGTCGCTCATTATAAGGCTGCGGCCAGACACGAGCACGGAAGCCCCAGATTCCCGATTCGGCGCATTCAATTCGCGCGAAGCTGCTCCGATGCAGATGGGGAAGATGCTCCCAATCGATGGTGTTCTCGTACAGCCGCTCAATGCTCACAGGCAGTTCGCGATGATAGGTGCCGACATGCGGCACGATTCGCTCGCGACGAAACTCCTCTCTCATAAACGTTTGACCCCGGACTCCGCATATAGTGGTCTATTTCACCATCAAGCTAATTGCAGGTAAATCATATCGATCTGAAGTGGGCACGGCTGAGCCCAACGTCAGCCACGGATCCGTTGATCAACAAGCAGGCCACCAGCGGTGTCGCCGGCGATTTGACGAACGCAACCACGACCCCTCCTGATAATGTGGCCCGATTTGATGACCGTCCAAATGGATTGGAGATGTAATCCGCACCAGTATTTGGACAGCATGAATTCTTCAGTTGCCTGTTTCAGTCGGTCGGAATTCTATCTCCAACAGAGCCTTTACACCTTCCGGACCGGTGAGGGTCAACACCCAACCTTCCTGATTGCCCGCTGCTGAAAGCTGAATTTTGAGAAACGGACAGCAGAGGCGCTCCATGCTCATCCATTCGGCCACTTCCGGCAACGTAATGACGGCGCTGTCGAGCTGGTAAGCATATCCATCCTCGCAGCTGTTCCGTTCCCGAACAGCGGCCCTCACGCGTGTCATCAGACTATGGTAGCGAGGGCGTTGCTCCGCCTGGATCGCTTTTAGATTGCAGGCAATTACTGCGCAGCTACCAGCCATTTTTATACGACCCTCATGGGTTCGGACTGTAGTGGAGGGGTCCGCGACAAGGAAGAGTGCCGATTATTGACGCACTATTCTGCCACGATTTTTGCGACGTCCCTTTCTTGACGCGATTGGCATCACCCGTACCCTTATCTCCCACCATCATCGCACGAATGACTGCTGCTGGGAGGAGGAATATAAGGACTTTCGCGGCCGCGAGCTGCGGGCGCGAGTATGTCATCTCGGGCTTCTGGATTGGATGGCTATGAAGCCGCTGCTCGTATTCGCGCAGGAGCTGCACGCAGCGCGACCAAGCTCATCGCGGTCACCGGTCGTAGCCAAAATGAGTACCGCGCGCGTGTTCAGATCGTCGAATTTCAAGGCTTTCTAACGAAATCGGTTGACGCAGGTGCACTAGCAAAGTTTATCGCCGGCCATCCCGTCCACTGTGGCCTGGGCAGTCGCCGCAGCGCCCTGCCCCGGCATTGCTAGAAGGGAACCTCCGACTAAAACCGCAAAGACCACAACTGCATGCGAGTGCAACCGCATCGGGTAGCCTCCTCCTTTCATGGTTGGGCAACCTCAAGTTCCAGAGTTACGGAGGAATTCTCAGATCCAAACGAAGCATCGAGAGACACACACCCTGCCAGAACCGTTTGGGCCGCATCGCAATCTGAATTCTCTGAGGGCCCGAGGCCAAGCGGACCCCGGCACACAATCGGTCGCTGCCCGCGTTGCAAGTTGCGGCCTGCGCGGGCAATCTCACGACCTGCTCTTTCCCGGACTCGCGCCGAACCCGGACCTCCACCTATCACGTTTGCCAAGCTTGCCAGGAGACCGGACCGCGTTGCGACCCTCGTCCGACAGCTCGACAAACTGCAAAACATGGGCGGTCATGGCGGTTCCCTCGCAGCCTAAATACTTGGCTGCGAGATCCCTCACCTCGTGCTCGCTTTTGTGTCGGCCTGAGCATACCAACCCTGAGTGCAAACGGTAATGACAAGTAGTTGGCCTTTTGCCCGCAGCCCAGTGGACGAGTGGCGGCGGCAGTGTGTAATTTGGAACAAATTACACACTGCCGCCGTCGTATGCGTCATGACGCCGGGCCCCTGGCGCGCGTCACAATACGTGCGCCGACGTGAACCCTGAGGTCATCAACATTTCGCCAGCGTT
>JAMXLL010000297.1 GCA_024281015.1 Candidatus Binataceae bacterium | reverse complement strand
GCCTATCTGGCGCATGCTCATTGACGGGTTTAGGGCTCGGCTGGATCGCCAAAGCCCGGCATCAACATCCGGGCGCGCTAATGGCCGAAGATGTCAGGCGGGCATGAAAAGCTTCCTCAAACGTTGGAGTACACTCGAACGTCAAGCTATATCCGGCGAACGTTCTCGGCTCGTTGCGGTTACTGCCGATAGCCTTAGAAGACGCGGCCCGTGAGACCCGAATCAATTTCGGGTCTTGCGCCAGGTTCCGATAAACAGACAACCGGAACGTAGTGAGGCGCTAGAGTTGCCAGCCCAGTGCATCACCGACGTTTTGGGGGCCGCAGTCTAGTTTAGCTTTCGACCACAACCGGCGGCCTACGAGGTTCACCCGGGGTCCACCAACGTTGGGAGAACCAGAGCCCGAATCGCGCTGTTTAGAGTTTTTGCAGCAGCCGAAAAAAGAGCTGATTCAAACAGGAGAGCCACGCCCTCCGAAAGTATGAATCACGACCATTGCGTGAAGCTGGATTTTAACGTGTGCGGACCAAATCTGATGGTAGTCTCGGTTTACTCCCGACATGACTCCCCCCGCCCCTTCTAGATATGCCGCCTACACGAACTGCAATCCTATATAATTGGAAAGAGTTCGCCGTACGCGTCTCTTAATATAGTCGGGCACCATCTGGGTCAAGGCCTTGGAGTATAGAAATGTGCAAGCTGCAGCAGATATCCCGCCGATCGCCATTGATAACCTTGTGAGAAAATCGTTCTCCGCGAAAGATCTTCTTACTTCCCGAATGGACACGAGGCGTGACGCGCAGCCTGTTAACAGATTGTCAATTACTGTCACGTCTCCAGGGTGGCAGTGAGAAGACCTTACGGAGCTGCTCTCTGGTCATCCCGAGCGCAGTGAGCAGCGGGAACGCAGTTGAGGGATCCCGGACAGCTTCGCGCGATAGCGTGCAGCCGGTCCGGATTCAGTGTTTGCGAAGACTCCCTATTGTCATAATACTCCGGGACACCACACTACCTATCCGCCGAAATATTCCCTGGGATTATCAACCGTCAGCTTCTGTATAGTCTGTTCAGCCACTCCGCCTTTCCGCAGTGCCGGCAGGATATTCCTGCAGATGTGCGCGTAATTCCAGTTCGGGCATTTCTCAATCATCTGCAGCATAGCTTTGGATTGGCGTCCGAGCATGCATGCCACCGCGTCATGGGACAGCATTATCCGATCGAAGCCTACCGCGAGCAGTCCAAACAGGGACGCCAGCCGCATTTTGTCGGGAGCTATAGTGTCAATCCCGAAACGGTCGAAGCCCAGCCAGGCGCCCCGATTGAGTATATCAAAATAATATCTCATGTTCCCGACGCCGCAGGCATGACCGATTAGCACGCGGTTGAAATCAACTCCCTCGGACTGGAAAATATCCAGTGTCTCGCGGCCGAACGGTGACAACTCATTGTTATGGCACAGGATGGGTGCGCCGGTGGCCTTGTGAGCGCGCGCCGCAGCCCTCAGGGCTTTCTGTTCGTGCCTGGTAATCTCGGTGTCCACCGTCCATCCCGGCACGCCGCCGGTCGCGGTCTTGATAATGCCGGCGCGGATTCCAGTATGATCGATGCCTTCGGTCAATTCGCGCACATAGATTTCGGCTATATCGTCAGCTCCAATCATTCTGAAATGAGTGGGAAAGCCAAGCGCCTCGTTATACACGCCGGTAGCGATGATTACGCGCATACCGGACTTATCCGCTGCCTCGGCTGCCAATTCCGGATTACGTCCCAGTTCCATCGGGCATGGGTCAACAAAACTTGAGACGCCGAGGCTGCGGATCTCCTTGAGTCTCTCGACGATGTTGGCGAGTTCGCGAGCACGGTCGAAGCGTGCGTTATCGAATTCCCAGCCGGGCATGCCGGCGGTCAGATGCTCGTGAATCAAGGTAAAGCCGAGGTCGCGCGGCTCGCATCTCCCCAAGACGGTATTAATGGCCATTTAGCTGTTCCTTCGTTGATTTCTCATGCATCGCGCCGATCCCTCCCGACGAGCAGGGAGGGATCGGTAGCGAGGCGAGGGCAAAAGTGGAATGACTGTTCGTCAAATCGCCCGATAGGCAGCGAACGACACCGTCGACGAACGGGCATTCGGGTCGCAGATGACGTTGACGACGGAAGCCTTGCCGGAGGCCTGGGCCCGTTCGAGCGCGGGGCGAATGTCCTGGGGTTTTTCGACGTATTCGCCATGGGCGCCGAATACCTCAGCCATCTTGTCATAGCGGCTGAAACCGAGGTCACGCCCGGCTGCCATCCCGCCCAGTGCAGCCCATCCGCCGTTATTGACAACTACATTGAGCACGGGGATGTTGTGGCGAATCTCGGTATCGATTTCCATCCCGTTCATGCCAAAGGAACCATCTCCGCTCAGCACAATGACCTGGGTATCAGGCTTGGCGACTTTTGCGCCCAGGCCGAACGGCACCGCAACTCCCATGCACCCGTTGGCGCCAGCGTTGACCCGATGGCCCGGAACGTGGGTAGGAATGCTCTGACGGGCGAAATTGAGCGTTTCATGGCCGTCGACCACGATAATTGCATCGCGGTCCATGAATTCGCGCACCTCTTTGAAGAGACGCAGCGGGTGAATCGGTACACTGTCAGAGTTCAATTGCAGACGTGATTTCTCTTCGGTCTTTTTGTCGTAAGCCCGCAAGGTCTCGATCCATGGCAGTTCCTTGCGTTGCTTGAAAGCGTCGCGGCCTTCTTCAATCAACTGCCGCAGCACCATCTTGGCATCGCCGACGATACCGAGTTCGACCGGCCGGTTGCGTCCGATCTCCTCGTCACTGATATCGACCTGGATAAACTTGACGTCCTCGGCCCATCGCGGCGGCTGGCCGAAGCCGATGATGAAGTTGAAGCGGGTCCCGATCACCAAAACTACGTCGGCTTCCTTCCACGCCTGGTTGCGGGCGGCCAGGAAGCTCAGCGGGTGGTCTTCAGGGACAACGCCGCGGCCCTGCGGTGTCGTGTAGAACGGAATTCCGCTCAAATCGACGAATTGCTGCAGTTCCGTCCAGGCTTTCGACCAGAAAACTCCAGTGCCGGTCAGGATCAGCGGACGCTGTGCCTGCTTGAGCAGGGCAATCGCGCGCCGGATCAAGGCCGGATCGCCGGAGAGGCGTGGGACTTCGTGCGGCTTCTTGAAAAACTGCACCTCGTTGTCTTCAATTCGTTTGTACAGCACGTCACCCGGCAAGTCGATGTAGACCGGCCCGGGTTGGCCGCCAGTCGCGATGCGAAAGGCTTTGTTGATGATTTCCGGGATGCGCCGCGCATCGATGACACGCTCGGCCCATTTGGTAATCGGCTTGAACATCCCGACCTGGTCCATTTCCTGAAAGGCGCCCATTCCGGCCTGGGCCACCGCGCTGGCGCCGCCCAACGCGACCACCGGCACGGCATCGAGAAAAGCATTGCCCACGCCCGTAATCAGATTGGTAGTGCCGGGTCCGGATGCCGCGAAGCAGACGCCCGGCTTGCCGGTCACGCGGCTGTAAGCGTGCGCTGCCATTGCTGCTGCTTGTTCATGACGAACGTCGACGGTGCGGAACATTTCCACGCAGCGTACCGCCACGTCCACCATCGGTCCGCCGGTAACATAAAAGGTGGTATCCACCCCCTCGTCCTGAAGCGCCTGGACAACCAGGTCGTTGCCGCTGACCTTTGCCATGGTAGGAACCTCCTCGTCCATTAAGTAGCGCTAATTGGGGGCTCTCGTCCAAATGCTCAAGCATGGCGCCTTCCCGGCTCTCCGCCCCGGTATGCCTTTTGTCATCCGGAGCCGGCGGCTGCAAACGAGCCACGGGAGGGATTATGCGATTTGGGTTTGTTGATTTACAGCTGCGCGTTGATGTCTCCTCGCGCTCGCGCCGGCTGGCGCCGTGATCGCGTGGTCGAGAGATGAGTCATGCAGCTCCGCTGAAAAGACATTGCTGATAGCACGTTTTGCGAAGCCATCGGAGAGGTGAGAAGCTGCCTGACCGGCCGGCCGTGGACGAGATATTACTGTTTGTCACTGCGGGGACTTGCTGGTAGTCAATACGGCGCGGTTTCGGCGATTCTCTGAAAGCGCATCAATGCGCTAATCGGACAGCAGGCGTGCCCCAAGCTGGGTTGTGTTCTCGATGGGTGCTTGTGCAACAGGAGTTCATTGGAATGTTCAACAGTAGTGTACTGGATGTGGCGGTTGGATTGATCTTCACGTTTCTCGCCCTAACCCTCGCCGTCAGTACCATGGTTGAAGCACTCGCGTCAGTCCTGAAATGGCGTTCGAAAACATTGCTTCAAGGGGTAAAGGATTTGCTCAATGACCAGCAGTTCACCGGCCTCGCTCGAGACATTTACAACCATGCTTTAGTCAATCCACGCGACGACGGAAAGGCGATGACAGAACAGCAACTTAAGTGCAAGCCAGCCTACATTCATCCTCAACAGTTTGCAGACGCAATGATTGACATCACCAGGATCGCAGACGCCGCGCCTGAAGCGGTTTCTGCTGAAGTCGCGAAGATCAAGGATCCGCAGCTTAGGTCGCTGATGCAGGGAATAGTTGTTCGCACTTCCGGCGATATCGACAAAATTCGCATCGAGCTCGCCCGCTGGTTTGACAACGGAATGGATCGGCTGAGTGGAGATTACAAGCGCAAGACGCAGGCCTGGTCATTTGCACTCGCTCTGATCCTGGCAGCGGCGCTGAATGTTAGCGCAATCGACATCGGGCTGGCCTTATGGCAACGCCCCCTCCTGATCAAAACCATCATGCCCGTCGCCTCGCAGACACCGTCGGAAGCAATCGCAGCGGTTCAAAAGCTTGGGACTCTGGGAGTTCCTACTGGCTGGTCTGCCGCCAACGCCAGCTTGTTTTGGAGTACGCGAGGGATTTGGACGTTTCTAGGTTGGCTGGTAACTGCATTTGCGACCCTGTTCGGAGCCCCATTTTGGTTTGATGCTTTGCAACAGTTTGTCAGGCTGAAGGGTGCTGGTCCGAGCCCTGATGAAAAGCGCAGTGGCTCCGGTGCTGCGGCTTGACATGAGCCAATCGCCATCAGGTCCGGAACCCTCTCGGATTTCTTCACCGCGAAGGCCTTTGCCGGTGTGTTTGTCGGGAAGGTTGTTTCTGATTCGTCAGGAGCCTCTCCGAAAAAAACCAGGCTAAAGCCTGTGGCCACTAAATCTCACTGAGACCTGATGCCGGGCTCGTCCAATTTCCGTTACGGGCTCTGCCGATCAGTTCTCAGCCTCCGCCTCGCGACCCTCGGTTTGAATGGTTAGTATCCTAGTTTTCGAGGCCCTGGGAGCCGAGATTTCTAATACGCCGTCTTGATAAATGGCCCTTAGATCATCCGCCCTGATTCCCTCCGGTAGCCGGATCGAGCGCTCAAAGGCACCATAGCGGATTTCATGCCGGAAGCGATCTCCGTCCTTACCCTTACTGTGATCGTTCCGATACCCTTTTATTGTTAGCCGGTCACCTGTGACTTCGATGGCGGTCTTATTCGGATCGATGCCGGGTAGATCGACACGAGCGGTGTATTTGCCGTCTTCTACTACCGTATCAATCGGCGGACTACCCTTCATAGTACCCCAGGGACGGAAAAGGCCGACTAAGCTATGCATTTCCAGTATGTCATTTATCGGTCTGGTTGGCTCACCGTGGGGTGCCTTCTCGCGAGCGAAGAAGTCGGGGCCGAAGCCAAGCTCTTCCAGCAGCTCGTTTAGCCTGCGATAAAAGCTATCCAGCTCTTTCGATAACGTCCATTTCTCTGGCATAGTCCCTTGTTCCTCTCCTAACTTGAGCACTCGAGATGACCTGTGAGGGGCGGGCCGGTGGCGATCCGACATGCTCATGAACAGCCGACGCGAACAGCTATTGGAAAAATTGGGGTAAGTGTTTCTCAGGTAAATCTTCGAGTAGACAGCCAGCGTCCGTGAGACTCAGTGGTGGAAGAAAATGCTTACCAATAGTTTACGATCAGTATCTGAAAGCAATAGCGATGTATCTATTGATTCCCTGGATCCACCACATTTCGAGTTTATTTCTAACTTCTGTACATGTGAAGGGTAGACGAACTCATAACGTTCGTTGCTGGCATTCTTTGTCGAATGACTGCGCGGCAGGCATCGACCGATTTGGCCTTTAGCGACCATCGCTCACAGTCGATGCATTTTGCGGCCTCACAAACATACTCACCCGCTTGCTGAAGCATAATTAATCGAGCTCGATTATTCGCTCGCAGGTTAGAGCAGACTGGCGATTAATTAATCGGCCCGGATGCTATGGAACGTGGCCCGCTTCCTATGTGAGACGATGTAGCTTCCCGCTCAAACAGCTGCGCTGCCGCAGGCGAGAAATAACAGCGATAGTTTGCGACGAGGCTCTCCAAGCTGCCGTTATGATGTCATCGCCATTGGTCACGCGAGTCCCCGTCGACAAAGTCGGGGCACACCTACAGACCTGAGCTTTCTGACGCCAGGCATTGCGCTCCGCGATGCTGCTGCGGGCTGAGTTACTTGGGAGACGCTCGGCCGGATCTTATCGATCGGTGTTGTCCGGGTCACTCTTCGAGCCCTTCAGGCCGTCGACATCATATTGAGTCGCAGGTCCCTCGCCCCCAGCTGCTAGCCGCCCTCCTGCGCCGAAGTGTCCCTTGCCGGGTACGTAGTTCACCTCCACACGGATACCGTCGGGGTCCTCGAATAAGACCGAATAATATCCCGGGGCAAACTGAGATCCCTCCTCTGCGGGGTGGACGATCTTTGCTCCGATTTCCTCTGCGAAGCGCGCAACGGCATCGACGTCCGCGCGGCTCCGCGCCCGGAGGCAGAAATGGTGTAGTCCCGCGCGTAGTTGATCGAATGGGCCGCCATCGCGTCCGGCTGGCGCGGCGCTCACTGAAATGCCGGTGCGACTGCCGATGCAGTACAGGATGTTCTCGTTTTGGATGAGCGTCTGCATTCCGAAGAAGTGGCAGAGCTTCTCCCAGAACGGTAAACAGCGCACAGGGTCGTTGACGGTAAGCTGAATATGGGCGATGCCATTCAGTGAGACACTCATGAGATCTCCTGCTCTAGCGAGGACCGCAACCTAGTCATTTCATAGAGGGAATCGTACGCATGATGGATTGCGCACCGCAGCGGCTTTGAACACGGTGCGGTCGATCCGGGCCTGCGTCCGCATAATGGTATCGGTCCACGGCAACTTGCCATTGACCTCAGGGCCAATATGCCTCTGATGCGCCCGCTTTCATACGATTCCCTGCCATTACACTGGTGGTAATAACCGCAGGTCTTGAAACCGTTTGAACCATTTGCGGAACATGTCCTCCGTATCCATGCAGTCATGAAAGCCGTGCTGCCGCGCTTTGATCGTGCTCACGAGCATTGCTGACGGCAGTTGTTTCACCCCATATGCGAAAATAGCATCGGCAAAAAAGAAAGATTGGCCGACGTAATCACGCATACTCGCTGGCGCATGCAAATTATATTTTCTGACGATTGCCTCCCATTCCGCTTCTCGCTTGAGCATTTCCACCGCCAGACAACAGGGCTGCGCAGGGCCAACATTCATCCCCAGCGCTTCTGCTATCGTTGGCCACACGTTCTGCCACACAAACACATCACCGTTGGTGATGTTGTAGATTTCATTGCCGCATTGCGGGGAAACCGCCGCCCATCCGCATGCGCGAGCCAGCAGGTCTGCATCTACTGCCTCAGCGATCGACGGAGCGCCACCGGGAAAAGATAGCGGCAGGCCGGCTTCTTTAAGCAGCGCTGCGTACACGCCAATTGCTGGAATGGCGTTCATGTTGCTACCCAGCGACTCGCCGAAGATAATCTGCGGGCGAAAAATCGTCCAATGCCAGGCCTTTCCCTTTTGCTTTTCGCGCAGATAATCCTCCTGCAGCCAGTAAAAATTCTCATGCTGGTGGCGCGGCCAGCGCTCGCGTGCGGGTACTGGGAACGGTTCAATATGGGCGCCGTATGCTTTCGTCCCCTGTAACAGGGTAACGTGCTGAAGATTCTTGGCCGCGCCTGCCAGCGGTTCAAATAGGTTGCGCAGCATCCCGAGATTGGTTTCCATCTGGTCACGTTCGCGCCAGCCCCGGATCAGGCCGGGTTTCTCGTAGAGCGCGGCGTAGACTAAATGAGTCACATCGCCCATCTGGCCAAAAATCTCAACGCAGCGCGCGCTGTCGGTCAGATCAACCGAAATTAGTTTCGCTCCTTCCAGGCCCGGCGGAATGCGGCGCGATACACCAACCGCATCCCATTCAGCAAGCTGGGAGAAATGCTTTACAGCGGCAAAGCCGACCAAACCAGACGCGCCCGCGACCAGAACTTTTTTCTGAGACATGACAAACCTCGCTTGCTGTTGCGGCCGGCTCGATGTTCCGAAAGAAGGATGCAGTTGAATCGGCGGCCAGAGCATGTTGGAGGTCGCATTGTATGCCGAGGAGAAGCTGACCGCCAAATTCGAGCGCCGAGCGCGCAGGACTGCTGCTGATTGGCGACGTACGCGCCGGGCAAGTGCCTCGGCCGGCTCGGTTTCAATGCCGCCTTGGTTTGAAATAGAAGCTGGAGGACCTCAGGATAACTGCCATCGTCAGAACTTATGTGACACTTTAAATGTATCGCACGAGGTACACCGTGCTTATACTCACAGCACGTGGTGTTTAGTGCGCAAAATTGCGTTCCCCTCCTGGTGTCCCGTATCAGTTAAATGACGGCTGCCGGCCTTGGAATTCCGGCCGAGCGAGCACCGCGGGCACAATGTTTCGCCGTCACGCCTGTGTCATCCTGACCGC
>JAMXLL010000296.1 GCA_024281015.1 Candidatus Binataceae bacterium | reverse complement strand
CACCATGCGTGGGCAAGTACCAGAAAATCTGCATGCATCTCTCCTCCGGCGGGCAACGCTAACGAGGGTCGGCTGGAAGGCTCGAGCGTTATCTCCCCCGGACGCCAGGGATCAACGCCTTGGCGCGGCGAACCCATCCAACTGCCGACAATGCGAGCTCGCGCATCCCAATTTTTGAACTCTCAATGAGACGAACCGCCAATCTCGGCTGTTTGAACCTTAGCGCTTCCGATGTGTCGGGTGACGTCGAACGAATGAGCTGGTTGAGGGTGTAAAAGAATGCTGTTGCACTATCCAGGTTGTCGGCCAGGATAGGCTCTTGTTGGCAGAGAGGCTCGCTTACGTCACGCAGCTTTGGGCACATTGGAAATGGCGGCGGGTTCATTATCGATTAACACGATTGAAGTACTAGATTATTGAGGAACAGTCAATACACTATTCGAACCGCTGCCGAATCAAGCGCGATGAATCCTGAGGGCGTACGACACCCGGAAGCCGAAGGCCTTTGCAGAGCCAGGTGGGCCGCGAGAGGGCGAGCTATTGAACTAGGAGCTGCAGCACCCGTGGGCCCATCGGGCCCGAACTGGATAGCATCGTTTGTCCTTCGTACGGGGCCCGCAGCACCTTTGTCTCCTCGTCAGGAGGTGCGCTGATGAGCCCCGCAAAAAGATATTTGAACTACCCGGGTGATTTCCCAAAAGCACTAAGCGTTGGCGGCGATGTCTTCTTCGAGCACGCCTCTGCGCTGACCCGGGATCCGCGACTTGTTGTTAACCCTCAGCTTCGACCCTGCTCTGGCCAGAAGATTAACGCTCGAACCTCAATGCTCTCCCGGGCTGCGGCGCCGGGACTTGTGGTCGGATCTTCGAACGAGGAGTGGGCCGTGAAGCGTGCGCGGCCATCTTCTGCTGAATCGAAGCACTTAAGAAGAATCACCTCATTGCGCTCCATGTGCGGAAAATAAAACCAGCGGTGATTCGGGTTGTGCTTGAAGCGGTAGGTTTCGCCGGTCTTATCGGGATAAATCAGATCAGACGGCACGAAATCTTCAGGCGCTATCGATCTCGCATCACACAGCGCCAGGGGAGAGGACTCGACTGGCCCTCGAATCGGCCGCCACACATTGATCTCGGCGAAACGATGCTTTAGGGCATCTTCCGCTTCGGCTGGCGGCAGGTGGTCGCGCACCCGGCGCGGGCCTGATTTCGCTGTATAATCATTGTGCACTACCTTCGCGTACTCCCTGGCGCCTTTTTCCCCGCGCTGGGCCATTGGCAAACAACGCACCTGATGGTCGAAAATGACGACTCGAGAGGCCCCCGTAGCGGCTTTAAGCAGGCGCTCGATCTCCGGATAGTAGGTACGCTGCACTTCTTCTCGATCATAGAAATCGATGACCGAGGTCTCTTGCCTGACAAGCTCGAAACCGTGTTCGTCCAGCGAGAGTTCACTGAGGATGGTCCGTCCATTATGGATGGGCATCGAATGCAGGGCGAACTTGCCGGTCTGACGAGCTACGCCCGGCGGAGGCTCAAAGGCATAGTAGACCGGTTTCTCGCTGAACTCGGATATGTAGTTCAGGAAGGCTTCGACCCTCTCCTCCGCTCGATCGTCTCCAGTCGCAAAGCTATGCTCGCTGGTTTCTGGCATTTTTTGTGTCCTCCGGGCATGTTTTATAAACAAATGTCGCTATACGCTTAGCCATATAAAACGATTGGTTTACTTGATTAATACTGGTCTGTCAAATCGTACTCGCCAAGGCGCTTCCAGCGGCGTTCCAGCTTGGTATCCGATACCGTTCGTGAGAACGGCGGCTAACTGAATCCTGTTGAAGTGGTATGAGCCTTGGGCCGGCTTCAAGTGCATTGAGTCGGCGCACTCGGTCTTGACAGACTGTGCTCTCTGGAGTAAACCCAGTATCCCGATAGATTAAGTGCTATCGAACAAGTCCAGATACGCTTTAAAAGCGAGTATCGCGCTGGCCCGCCAGTTTGGACAAGGGCCCGTGCTGATTGCTCATATTGCTCAACGCGAGAAGATCCCGCGCAAGTTTCTGGAGGGAATCTTGCTGGAACTGCGCCACAATGGGATTTTGCAGAGCCGTAAGGGGAAGGGTGGCGGCTACTCTCTGGCACGCGAACCAGCCCAGATTACTTTGGGCGATATTCTGCGTGTTGTTGAGGGTTCGTTAGCGCCGGCCCTCTGTGTTGATGAAACTGTCTATGTACGCTGCCGTGAATGCGTCGATCACAAGTCCTGCGTAGTCCGCGCGGTGATGAAAGAGTTATGCGAGGCTACAGACAGAATCGTGAATTCCACGAGCCTGGCCGACGTGTTAGACCGCATCGCTGGTTAATGTAAGTGGGAAAAAGCTTTCGAAGTACCGGCACTAGGGGTCTGTCACCGTCTTGTCCACCTACTTTAATTGAGTAGACCGTGTATAAAGCTGCTTTGTATCAAGCTCAAATAGACGGTGAAGCCCCTCGAGGGTACCCAACTGAAATTTGCAGGTCGCTTTATGTTCAGTGGGCGCTCACGCGCGCACTAATGTTTTCGTAGGCAGGGAGGAACCGTCATGCGGGATACTTTATCGAGATTGCCACGTTTATGTCTCGTAGTTTTCATTTTCACGACTCTCGCGGGATGCTCGCTGAGTTATCCCACGAACAATCCCTTCACAGTAACTGCGAATGCTAACGGCAAGCCCAATGTCTGGGAGTGCGCGATAGTTCAGATGAGCTCGCCACCGAGGTATGGCTGCCCGGACGGTAAGACCTACACGGCCTTTCAATTGCGGGATTTCAGACTTGGTACCGAGACACCGGAGGCGAGCAAGTAGTGGATAACCACCACTAAGAGGAACCATATGGTTAGGCCTGAGCGGCAGAGGTCCCTTAGCGGGAGCGCTTCACGCGCTATCCGAGATGGAGGAAGGATGATGCGAAGAAAGTGGAAGATCGTCCTGGCGGCGGCCTGTTGGGTTCTGTTTTCGACTGCCCCCGGGCTGCGGGCGCAGGAAGGCTATACGATTACCAAAGCGACTACGCTGTGGGTCGACCAGCGTACCGGCCAGGTCTTCATTCGCCCGGGACGTGGGCGCGTGGCCATGACTATTGGGCAGGCGGTTGACGCCGCTAAAATTGAACAGCAAGTCGAGGACAAGACCAACGCCAAAGTTCAGGCTGCAGTTACCCAAGCTCAGGAAGAGCAGCGGCTCAAGGATGAGCAGCTCGCCAAAAAAGTCGATGCGATGCAACCGGCATGGCATGACTATCTTGCCAACTGGCAGGATAAGTTCCGCATCGGCACGCTCTTTTTCGGCGACTATCGCTTTTACAGTCTCACCGGCTTCCAGCCGTCAGAACTTGATAACCTCAACAATCCCGGTCCGGGCAACGGCAATTTCAACAGCTTCGACATCAGCCGAATTTACACCAACCTCTACTTCTTTCCGACGAAGGACTGGCAGTTCCGATTCACTCCAGAGATATACAAGACCAATGGCTGTCCGAGTTCGGACGCGTCATGCAGCAACACCTACGGGAACACCTCCACAGGTAGCAACTCGTACAGCAGTAACCTCGATGGCAATCTGGCGCTGAGAGTGAAGTATGCGTACCTTCAATACCTCAGTCTCTGGAAGGACGTGCCGATGCTGAAAGGGGGGAGTATATCATTTGGTGCTCTGCCAAATCCTTTCATTCCGTGGCAAGAAGACCTCTATGGCTACCGGTTCGTCAATCTCGGACCCTGGAACTATCTCGGTTTGTCGTCGTCGCAGCTCGGAATCCAGATGGAAGGTCCGGTCAAGTTGAGAGGTGGTGAAAAGACCTACCTCGACTATGGCGTTGGCGTGTACAACAACGGCAATTTTCATGCATTTGAACAGAGTGACACCAAAGAGATGATGGCGCGCGTGACTGCCTATCCGTTCGGGGCCGATTGGCGCTTCCAGGGGCTCGGACTGACAGGGTTTTACAATTATGGCTGGGGTAATACCACGCCAGACAATATGAATATCCCCACGACCCTCAAACAGACCAACGCCCACTTCGAGCGGATCGCAGCGCTGCTACATTATTCGCAGCCCCTCTGGAACCTGGCCGGTGAATTCGACTACGGTCAAAACGCAGTCAGCCTCGGCAACATGTTTTCGGGGAGCGGACCCTCGGATGCATTCGGTACGGCGAGTGGTCCTGCGATCTCGAACAACAACCTGAAGAGCCAGGTGCTGACCGGCGCACCACTGACGGGCAGCCTTTCCTGCAGCTCCACTACCCCTTGCTATAACGTTTTTGGCAGCTACGGTCCGCAAACTGCGGTCTATCGCGCGATTCTGCAAAACGGACGGGAACGCAACATTGGGCTTGATTTCTTCGGCCATTTCAATATCCCAAATACAAAGCTGAGCCTGTTTGGAATGTTTCAGTGGTTTATGCCCAATGACAATATCACCGAGAATCCCCTGGACTTCCAACGCTTCATAGTGGGAATTGCCTACCGATACAACGAGTACCTGCGATTCGCTATCGATAGCCAGAATACATCGTACTACCACAACCAGTTCGGGATTCCGGTAGGAGCCGCAGAAGGCTTTGGATATACAACCGGCACCTTCAACGGGCGCCATGTGCCGAGCATCAAGACCTTCACGATTCCCAATCTGGTGCCAAGCGATACCCATTCAATCTTTGCCAATGTCGAATTCGCTTACTGAGTAATCGTAGAGACACCTGATTGGAGGTCGTGAGCACGAGCAGAGCAGCGGAGATGACGCGGGGCCTGTCTCTACGCCGGCCCCGCATACTTCACAAGATAAGAGCTCAATGGGTACAAATGACGCGTCAATTTAATCTCGTCCGAATTCTAGTTGGCATCAGTGTTGCCGTCATAGCTGGATTCGGACAGGCCCGAGCGACCGATCCGCAGACCATTCTCAATGCCTCGTATGACCCGACCCGTGAATTTTACGAAGATTACAATGCAGCTTTCGCGCAGTTTTGGAAGCACAAGACGGGCAATGATGTGACGATCAATCTTTCCAACGGCGGGTCAGGCAAGCAGGCTCGTGCTGTGATTGACGGGCTGGAGGCAGATGTCGTCACACTCGGACTTGCTTACGACATCGATGCGATCAGCGAGAAGGCCGGTTTGCTGGCGGCGAACTGGCAAACTCGCCTGCCTGATAACAGTACTCCGTATACCTCGACGATCGTTTTTCTAGTGCGCAAGGGCAACCCCAAGGCAATCAAAGATTGGCCTGACGTGGTCAAGCCCGGAATTGCGGTTATCACTCCCAATCCCAAGACTTCGGGAGGCGCGCGCTGGGCATATCTAGCCGCCTGGGGGTACGCGCTGGAAACCACCGGCGGCGATCAGCAAAAGGCAAAAGATTTCGTTACGCGTCTCTATCGAAATGTGCCGGTGCTTGATTCCGGAGCCCGCGGTTCCACCACGACTTTCGTGGAGCGGGGAATTGGCGATGTGCTGCTCGCCTGGGAAAACGAAGCATATCTGGCAGTCAACAAGTTCGGCAAAGACAAATTCGAAATCGTTTATCCTTCGACCAGTATTTTAGCGGAACCGCCGGTCGCTGTGGTTGATAAAGTAGTCGAGCGCCACGGTACGCGTGCTGTTGCCCAGGCATATCTGGAATATTTGTACAGTGAGCCGGGCCAGGAGATCGTCGTTCGGCATTATTTCCGCCCGCGACTTGCCAGCGCGGCCAAAAGCGGGCCGAATTTTCCACAACTCAAATTATTCACTGTCGATGGTCTGTTTGGTGGCTGGCAAAAGGCACAAAAGACGCATTTCGACGACGGCGGCACCTTCGACCAGATCTACCGGCACTAGCAGGATGCGCAGCAAACGGCAAAATGCACTACCGGGTTTCGGCCTCACTCTCGGATACACCATTGCGTACTTGAGTTTAATCGCCCTGATTCCCCTTTCTACGCTACCTCTAAAAGTCGCCGGCATGGGTTGGACGCAGTTCTGGGGAACAATCTTTGAGCCGCGCGTCCTGGCTGCTTTTGAACTGAGTGTCGGCGCCTCTTTTGCCGGCGCTTTGGTCGATGCTGTCTTCGGCCTATTGGTGGCCTGGACGCTGGTTCGTTACAGTCTGCCTGGCAAAGATATCCTCGACTCCATAGTCGACTTGCCCTTCGCCCTTCCGACTTCGGTGGCGGGTATTGCCCTCACGGCCATCTACTCCGAGAACGGATGGATCGGCCGCCTGGCCGCACCACTCGGCATACGCATCGCGTACACCCCCTTGGGTGTAGTGGTGGCTCTGGCGTTTATCGGGTTGCCTTTCGTGGTACGTACCGTTCAGCCGGTATTGGACGATATGGAGGATGAATTCGAGGAAGCCGCTGCGACGCTTGGTGCATCGCGGTTGCAGACTTTCGTGCGCGTGACTGCACCGGCCTTGATGCCTGCAGCGATTACCGGCTTTGCTCTCGCTTTCGCTCGCGCCCTCGGGGAGTACGGCTCGGTGGTGTTTATTTCGGGCAACATGCCGATGCGTACCGAGGTTGTACCGCTGCTGATCATGACCAAGCTGGAGGAATTTGACTACCAGGGAGCGGCAGCCGTCGCGCTGGTCATGCTTATCGCTTCATTCATGATGCTATTGACGGTAAACCTGCTTCAAAGATGGAGCTCGACGCGCGATGCTCTCGGATGAGCGCGAGATCGAACGTCTGATGACGGGCGATGTGAGAATGACGGCAGCCGAAAGACCCGCAGTTCGTTCGTACGAGACGACTGCCGATCCGCCCTGGGTACGCGCATCGATCACCGGCCTGGCGCTGCTCTTTCTTGGCATCTTTCTACTTCTTCCGCTGGCGGCTGTGTTCCGAGAGGCATTTCGCGAAGGGGTTCGCGTCTATCTCGCGGCGATTACTAATCGGGAAGCACGAAGTGCTATAGAGTTGACCTTGATTGCTGCCACCATTGCTGTCTCGCTTAACCTGGTGTTTGGCGTCGCTGCAGCGTGGTCGATAACTCGTTTTCAGTTTCGCGGCCGAAGTCTTCTGACTACTCTAATCGATTTGCCTTTCGCAGTGTCGCCTGTAATTTCGGGTATGGTGTTTGTATTACTGTTCGGGGCTCAAGGGCTGGCCGGACGCTGGCTGGCGGCACACCACCTCAAAATAATCTTCAGCTCACCGGGCATTGTGCTGGCCACGACTTTCGTGACATTTCCCTTCATCGCGCGTGAATTGATTCCGGTAATGGAGGCGGCCGGCGTTGAACAAGAGCTGGCGGCGTTGACGCTCGGCGCCAACGGCTGGCAAGTCTTCTTCCGAGTCACCCTGCCCAATGTCAAATGGGGCATGTTTTATGGACTGGTGACCTGCAACGCACGAGCGATGGGAGAGTTTGGCGCGGTCTCGGTCGTGTCTGGCCATATCCGTGGCCTTACCAACACGCTGCCGCTCTATGTTGAGATTTTGTATAACGAGTACGACTTCTCTGCTGCGTTCGCTGTTGCATCTCTCCTGAGTTTGCTCTCGATTCTTACCCTGATTGCCCGCCGCGTCCTCGACCGTGCTGAAACGGCCGAATCCGGCGGCCAAGACACTGAACGCGATACGCTGCGGGAGGCCGCATGAGCATTCAACTTCGGCACATTCGCAAAAAGTTCGGTGATTTCGTCGCTCTTGATGGAGTCACTCTCGACCTTTCACCCGGTGAGCTACTTGCATTGCTGGGACCGTCAGGTTCAGGAAAAACCACACTGCTCAGGATAATCGCCGGATTAGAGCATCCGGATTCCGGCTCGGTGCTCTTGCAAGGCGAAGAAGCAACTGCCCGGGCTCCGCGCGAGCGCGGAGTCGGCCTGGTGTTCCAGCATTATGCGCTTTTCCGCCACATGACGGTGTTCGAAAACATCGCCTTCGGATTGCGCGTCCGGCCGCGTCAACGTCGCCCCTCTGAACAGCAGATTCGAAAGCGGGTCGAGGAGCTCCTCGATCTTGTACAGCTCAACTGGACATCGAATCGTTATCCGTCGCAGCTCTCGGGCGGACAGCGTCAACGCATCGCGTTGGCACGCGCGCTGGCGGTAGAGCCTCATGTCTTATTGCTTGATGAACCGTTTGGCGCGCTGGATGCAAAACTCCGTAGAGAGCTGCGGCAATGGCTGCGAAAACTTCACCTGCAGCTGGGGCTAACCGGGGTGTTTGTCACACACGACCAGGAAGAGGCGCTCGAAGTAGCGAGCCGTGTGGCAGTGATGAATAAAGGTAAAATTGAACAAATCGGCACCCCCGAAGAAGTCTACCATCAGCCCGCTACGCCTTTCGTTTCAAGCTTTCTCGGTACCGTCAATCTGTTTCATGGCCGGGTCTATAACGGCCAAGTGTATTTCAACAGCAATGGTGCGAGCATTCCGCTGATCGAGAACGCCAGTCACGATGGTGGCGGATCAGCCTTGGTCTACGTGCGTCCGCACATGCTGGACCTCGAGCCGGCGCCAGGCGGCGATGGCTCGTTCGCCGCAACCGTTCAGCATATCAACACGGCCGGTCCGCGTGCCCGAATCGAGCTAACCAATGCTACTGGCGAGCCGGTCCTGGTCGAACTCGAACATGACCG
>JAMXLL010000295.1 GCA_024281015.1 Candidatus Binataceae bacterium | reverse complement strand
GCTCGCGGTATCGGGGTGCTCCTCGCCCAGCACGCGACGCCGCACTTCCAGTACCTTGGTTAACAGTGGCTCGGCATCCGCGTACTTACCTTGGTACCAGTCTAGAAGCCCCAGTTTGTGCATGCTGGCTAACGTGTCGTGATGCTCGTCGCCCAGCACCCGATGCCGCAGGTCGAGCGCACGCTCTAATTGCCCCTGCGCTTCCGAATAGAGACCCAAGTCGACGTACGTATCGCCGATCGTCTGGCGGATCGAAGCCTCCACGAGCGGAAGGGCGTCAAACTTGCCCGCAATGCGCGCCGCAGCTCGGTCCAAAGCGGTGCGCACCTTAAGGTCCGGATCGGGCTTGATGTCGGGTCGGGACTGCACAGTAGCGCTTGCTTGGGCCAAGAGATCATTCTGCAGAAACTCGTTGACCGCCCTTGCCGTGGCCGCTTCGCTATCAGCTCGGGCTCGTTCGAGGTTTGCTCGTTGCAAGCTCGATTCGGCTCGCTCGCGCTCCCGCTTCGCCCGCCGAGCCTGCTGCAAGGTTGCAATGATCCCTCCCGTCAGACTCAACAGCAGCAGGCCGGTGGCAACAACGACGGTCTTGTAGCGTCTGAGAAACTTTGCTGTGCGATAACTGAACGTGGGTGGGTGAGCCGTCACGGGCTCGCCGTCGAGATAGCGCCGCAGATCTTCACTGAGTGCTTCCGCCGAGGAATATCGCCGCGAAGGTTCCTTGCTGATCGCCTTCAAAACAACGTTGTCCAAATCACCGCGCAGTTGACGGCTCAGTGTCCGTGGACTAATCCCCAGCGTGGCTGCATTGACACTCGGCTCACTGATCTTTCCCGTATGTGCAGCGTTGTCGGAATCGATTACGGCCGCGCTCGGCTTGGGAGGATCTTCAAAGCATACGATACGCTCGATCTCCGAAACCAGGCTGCCCTTCAGCGTGTAGGGATTGCGGCCCGTCAGCAGCCGATACAGGATAAGGCCGAGTAAGTAAACGTCGCTGACGGTCGTTACGGGCTCGCCGCGTATTTGCTCCGGACTAGCGTACTCAGGGGTCATGAGGGGTAGCCCCATCAGTGTCGGAGGTGTGGCCGGCTCCTGTTCACCCCTTAGCAGTTTCGCGATCCCGAAATCGAGCAGTTTTACCTGGCCACGGGCTGTGACTAGAATGTTGCTTGGTTTCAGATCGCAATGCACGATCAGGCTCTGATGCGCATACTGGACAGCCGCACACACATCACGGAATAAAGCGACTCGTTCCCGGACCGCAAGTCGGCGGCGTTCACAATAGTCATCGATAGCCTGGCCTTCGACGTACTCCATTACAAAATATGGCTGTCCATCGCCGGTTGCGCCGCCATCGAACAGACGCGCGATATTGGTGTGCTCGAGCCCCGCGAGAATCTGCCGCTCCTTGCGGAACCGATCGACAACCAGATCGGATTCCATGCCTTTGCGAATGAGCTTGATGGCTACGTGCTTTCGAAATTCCGCGTCAGCACGCACGGCCAGATAAACCGTTCCCATGCCGCCCGAGCCAAGCTCGCGAACCAGTTCGTAGGCTCCTACGCGCCTGCCGATTTCAGCGGCGGGACGCTCGTCTTCTGAGAGCAGCCGCTTTAGCTCCGACGGCGGCTGCTCAATGAAATCGCCCACCGCATTGTCGGACTCAAGTAGTGATTCGACTTCTAAGCGAAGTTCGGCGTCACCGCCGCATGCAGCGTCGAGGAACGCGCCGCGCTCTCGAGGATCACACTCGAGAGCCGACGCGAAAACGGACTTCACACGCTCCCACTGCGTCGGTTCCACTTGCTTATGTGCTTTTGGCGATCTCGCGATGTAGCCACGCCCTCGCCAATCTCCATTCGCGTTTGACGGTGGTCGGCGAGACGTGCATGACTTCGGCTGTTTCCTCCACCGTTAAGCCGGCAAAATAACGGAGTTCGACCACTCGGGCCTGCTGAGGATCAACCTCGAATAGCGCCGTCAGGCAATCATCGAGGGCAACCAGATCCAGATTTTGCTGCTCAGGCGCCACGACCGATTCATCAATCTGAATCTTGGCAGCGTATCCACCTCGCTTCCCGGCTTTGCGAGCTCGTGCATGATCGACTAGGATACGACGGATTAACTGCGCGCTGATGCCAAAAAAATGCGCTCGATTCTGCCAGCGAGTGTTGCGCTGGTCAATCAGCCGAAGATAGGCCTCGTGAACCAGTGCCGTGCTTTGCAGCGTATGGCCAGGAGATTCGGAGCGCAAGTATCGCCCCGCGAGACGGCGGAGGTCCCGATAAACCAACGGTATGAGTTTCTCCAAGGCTTGGGCGTCACCGTTGCTCCAATCCGTGAGGAGTTGCGTTAAGTTCTCGGAAGCTGCTTCATCCGGCACTCGGCTGACCCCGCGTGGCCCATACCAGTTGCCGACGAGTATAAGCCAAGGGGAGGGCTAGCGCGGTGCGTAGAAGCGGGCTCTATCTCCATTCTGCCAAACCCAATTGCAACAACAACTTCCAAGGTGCGCCGCACAGGGTGAGAAACGCAATAGCTACCTCAGCCCACGCAGAACTTGCCACGCTGCATCAGATGTGGCCACTCGGATCTCGATGATAATCGATTTCCTTGCCGTCACTGCCTCTGAGCAGAAGTACTAATTGTCCGTTTCGGTTCCTCGCCAACCGCCATTGCAAAGTGCGAAGATCGGCGAGCTTATCCGGTCGTCCTTTGAAGTTGTTCTGGTGATGGCAACGGTCCTGAGCGCTGAATTTGGCTATTCGGTTTTGAAACGTGACCGATTCACCTGCGAGATGGAACCACCCAAGCTCTTGCCGTAGTGTCTTTACGTCACAGCCCGGAATATCTAGCGACGCAAAATACGCATGCTGGTAGCTGCCGTCGGGGAAGAACCTGTATGCGTCGGTCCATCCAACGGGGTCTTGGTTTCGGTAGTCGAACTGGTCGACTTTGTCCGGGTCGTAATGACCGTAGTTCGCCTGCCATTCTATGTGCGTCCACGCGCCCACTAGCTCAGGTGGGATCCCCGCAGCTCCTGCGGGTTGCCCCAGAGTGTTCGATGTCGACATGATGATGCCGCACAAGATGGCTGTTAACGTTGCGCGGGAGTAGTTCATTTGTAAAGCTCCTTTCAAAATGGGATGCCGACGGTTCCTGCCCTATACGCGGAATCTGAAACTGGAACGGGCCAGGAGAAAGACGACCTCTGCCAAGAAAGACACTCCACCCGGATCTTTAATACGCACA
>JAMXLL010000294.1 GCA_024281015.1 Candidatus Binataceae bacterium | reverse complement strand
CACGCGCCAGATTTTGAAACAGATCATGGTGCGCCCGAACATCAGCGCCATGACGGCGAACAAGCCGTAACGAATATCGACGATGAAATGATGCGCAAAGAAATTGACGTAAATGGCGATGCCGAGGAGGACCACGCTCCACAGCGGCGGATGATGGGTGAAGCGGAAATCGAACAGGCGCCACACGCGCGCGATGTAGCTGCCGATCGACGCGTACATGAAGCCGGAGAACAGCGGCACGCCGCCGATGTGGAACAGGCTCGCCTCGGGATAGACCCACGACCCGACGCCGGTCTTGAAGTACTCCATGGCGGTGCCGACGATGTGGAAAATCAGGATCACCTTGGCTTCCTCCATCGTCTCCAGGCGAAAGGCGAGCATCGCGCCTTGGATGGCCAGCGCGGCGAGGAACATGAAATCGTAGCGGGCGAGCGCGGCGCCGGCTGGGTACCAGCGCGAGGTCGCCAGGATGAGCGCGACCATCAGGCCGCCGAACAGGCAGGCCCAGCCTTGCTTGATGCCGAACCGGACAAACTCGTAGGCGATGGCGCGCGCGGGGCGTTGCGCCGCCCAATTCCCGAGCCGCTCCTCCGCGGCGATGAAGCGGGCAAGCGGCGCCCACAGCGCGGCGGAGCTTTCGGCCGGGCGGCGGTGGGGTTCGTGCATCGGGGAGTTTAAGGCCGGGCCGCAGTGGCAAAATCAAGGCCGCGGCCGTTAAGTGTTAGGCCGATAAGCCCAGACCTCTTCCCTGATGTCCACACATGATTGCCAGTCGATCAGATGTTCGTGCTCCTGCAGCCAAAGCATTTTATCTCCGAAATAAGCGGCATGCGTGGTCACCCCCACTGCACGAACATCCGTCCCCACGTGCTGGACAGCTAATAGCGGCTCTCCACTGCGATGCAGATGATGGTGATAGAGCCTCAATCGCAGGTATGGCTCGAATGTCCCGCCGTCTCTCGCGATGCCGGATGCTTTATAAATACGGGGCGGCTGAGTTCCGTCTTCGCAACATCTTGCAAATTCGGCAACAGCCTTGAGCAAGCCATCATGGCCTTTTAGGCGCCGCAGTACTTCCCTGGGTATGAGCAGGCGCGGCATCTTTTTCGGCTTCTTCGGAGAGACGTTTCATAATTTCTTCGGTAGTTAAACCGGAAACAGCGCCAATATCCACATAGTCCTTGGTTTTTGCCGGATCAAAGAAGCCGGGGGCCAACTCCGGCGATTGAGGAACCGGCTCGGACAGCCTCTTTGCCATCTCAATATCATAGAGAGGATGATGGATCATACGGCGCGCGCAAATGCCGGCGATATAATAAGTGCCCCACCGAGGCTCGGGCACTACGTCCAATAGCTCATGCTTTGAGAGTGCTTCTTCTCCGTCGGATACCAGAGCGCAGTAATACTGCTTCAAATATGCAACAGGCATCAATTCATTCGACTTTTCCCGGCGGCTATAATTATGTCTTGCCCTGGTCCAAGGCTCCTCCGCGTGAGTGGCACTGGACAATTCAATGGCAGTAAGTTGACCAAAAAAATTGATGACTTCCTCCAAATGGTCTTGAATTAGACTGGTCAGTTGCGGCCAATTTCCTTCCGGCAAGATAATGGGATTCGCATTGAAACGGGCATATGCGTCGTAAACTGCTTTGATGACCGGTCCAAAGCGCCAAGCTCGAATCTCATCTTCAAACAACGCACTTCCCGTCCGTACCAGGTAAAAGCACTGGGCGTAATAAACCAACTTCTCCAGCGACATGGGGTCGACTGGAGCGGCCAAATTCTCTGCGCGGTAACGGACAATCCACTCCGCGACTTGGATCGCGGCAGGCATAACAGCCCTCCTGGCGTCCTGGCCGGTAGCACCGGTTGGCGGCTTTCACCTGCCCGGTCGCGCCGAAATTAGCACGCGCTTGACTACCAAATTGAGCCGGCTTGTTCCAGTCGTGCACGGGGTCATCAGCCAAAATTGCGGTGCGCCGGCAGGTGCCTACGGCGCTGCGCTTTTGACCCCTTGGGGTCGCGCCGAACTTGCAAGGATTTCAGAGGCCGCTCAGCAGCCCCGTTTGCGACGGGAAGGTTAAAGGATGATATTCTGGCAATAAGCCATAAGTAAGTTGGCAGTACACCGTAGCCCGGATGGAGCGTAGCGTAATCCGGGAATCGGACCTACGAACGCAATGAGTTACCGATGAGCCGCATTCCGGATTTCGCCACGGTCGCCTTCGCCGCACCGGCCCTGCCGCAGCCCGGCGGGACGCCCGAGCCGTAGCTCACGCCCGAGGGCATTGCGGTGAAGCCGCTCTACGGCGCGGGCGATCTCGCGGGCCTCGATTTCCTCGACACCTATCCGGGCATTCCGCCGTATCTGCGCGGCCCCTATCCGGCCATGTACGTCACCCAGCCGTGGACGATCCGCCAATACGCCGGGTTCTCCACCGCGGAGGATTCGAACGCCTTTTACCGGCGCAACCTCGCCGCCGGGCAGAAAGGCCTCTCGGTCGCCTTCGATCTCGCCACGCATCGCGGCTACGACAGCGATCACCCGCGCGTCTCGGGCGACGTCGGCATGGCCGGCGTCGCGATCGATTCGATTTACGACATGCGCACCCTGTTCTCGGGCATTCCGCTCGAACAGATGACCGTGTCGATGACCATGAACGGCGCGATGCTCCCCGTCCTCGCGCTCTACGTGGTCGCCGCCGAGGAACAGGGCGTGCCGCCCGAGAAACTCGCCGGCACCATCCAGAACGACATTCTCAAAGAGTTCATGGTGCGCAACACCTACATCTATCCGCCCGAACCGTCGATGCGGATCATTTCCGAT
>JAMXLL010000293.1 GCA_024281015.1 Candidatus Binataceae bacterium | reverse complement strand
CCGGGCGGCGACTAGTCGAGATGGGTCAACTCGATACCGCTGCCTGACGAGCCTTGCAAACGTCTCGGGATCACTGCGATAAGGTTGCACTTTGAGCGGCTTCGGAAACCAGGAAAATCGCCAGGCGGCCAACGGCTCGGGGATATACTGGAAACGGCCTTGTTCGCGGAGGGTCAACCACAAAAATGCGTCTTCAAAGCCGGCACCCCGGAACTCTTCAACGAACCCCCCGCAGGCCTCGAACGCCGAGCGGCGGATCAGCGCCGCACTCGGCATGATCGGCCACATTCGGGCGAGAATTTCCGTCATCGTGGGTGCGTGGGCATCTTCCGGGCCAACGAGATATGCCGCCAAACTGTGCCCGTCGCTATCCATCATCAGCAGATTGCCGTAAGCGACCACACATTCCGGATCGAGTTCAAGCGCCGCGGTTGTGCGCGGCAGCATGCCAGCCAGCCATCGGTCATCTGCATCAAGGAATGCGAGATAATCGCCACGTGCTGCCCTCGCTCCAACATTGCGAGCCGTAGCAGGCCCGGCATTAGGTTGCTGAATTCGCCGGATCTGGTCGCCATAAGAATCAATAATCGCCGGGGTGGAGTCGGTCGAGCCATCATCGACCACGATCAGTTCCAGCCCGCATCCGCTCTGCTCCAACACGCTGTCCATCGCCTGACGAAGCGTCGCGGAACCATTGAATACCGGGATTATGACCGAGACCTTAATCATAGCGTGGCAGGCACGAATCGCTGGAGTTGGGCGCTGCCCGATCGAGGATGATTGTTCACGATCCTTGAACTACCGCACACCCGCACGATCAGGCAGAGGGCGGTATTGCGCATTACTGCTGGTTTTCCACGCCGATAAGTCGCGCCCGATGAGCAGCTCCAGCGCCTCTACCTCGGGAAGGAATCTTTGTTTGAGCCGCTTTTCCAGACCAGATTCAAGCGGAGGGAACGCTTCTCCACCATCGAAACAAAATGCCCATATCCCAAGATATTCGAGCAAACGGTCGAGTCGATATGCGCGCCGCCCTCGCAGCGAATCGCGCAAGTGCCGGGCATTCTGCGCCAGTCTGCGATTGCGCGGTGCGGTCGGAAATGAATTCAGCCGGCGAGAAGCTACTGAGCGCGCGAGCGGAAACGGGCGGATGCCGATAAAATTACAAACCGCATCAAGATAACCCTGAGGGTCACGTTCCAAGTCATCATAGAGGCTGACCAAGACATTGTTTCGTCCAAAGGTCTGCTGCCATCCGCTGAGATTCAAGGCATATTGATTCATTTCTGCGATTTCGCGCGACGTGCTGACGACTTCCTCGAAGCTGGCGCGCGTCCACACGTTATGCCGCATTAGTTTGTAGTGCGAGTAAGCTCGCTCGACCGGCTCGCGAAACGTGCAGATTATTCGGCAATCAGGGATATGTAATTTGATGCGCTCGCGAGCTTCAGCTGAACTGAAATAAGTGGGGCAAATCTCGACTATCGGAAGTCCGGCGGCACAATGGCGGAAGAAACCTTTGTACCACTCGATCCCATTGTGATACTTGCGTAAGAAAAAATCCGTTTCCTTGACGCCATATGGCAGCCCTACATGCCCGGTCAGCATCTCGTGAAGCCAGGTTGTACCAGCCCGGCCCACTCCGACAGCGATGTAATTGGGCAACTCGCGCCGTGTGCCGGTCGCCCGCTCGGCAAAACTGGCCGAAGGCACGAAGCCTGGACGAGTTGGGTCAGGTAAGCACGGCGATGGCCCGCGCCGGCGAAAGAGTGCTGAACTGAGAGACAGGTAACGGTCAAATCTCGACCAGGATGTCGTCATCTTGGACTCTTACTGGGAAGCACGTGAGCTTCATCGATGGGTCGTCAACGTTGCTTCCCGTCGAAAAATCGTATTCCCATCCATGCCACGGACATACGACGCGGGTACCATAAACTTCACCTTCGCCCAGTGGACCGCCCTGGTGCAAACAAGCATTGTCGATTGCGAAAAACTCGCCGTTCGCATGGAATATGGCGAGCGTCCGGGTATCTACTTGAATAATCCTCGCGCTGCCCTCAGGGATTTCGCTGCGACGTGCCGCCTTGACAAATCGCCCCAAATTTTTTCCGCTCCTTTCCAACCCGCAATCCTCGCCCATCTCTCTCCCGATTAAACGAGCCTACGATGATAGTCGTCCGGGAAGAGACCGGGATGCTGCAGAAGCACTACTAGGTTGTGTACTCGGCATTTATTTTGACGTAGTCGTAGCTCAAGTCACAGGTAGTCACACGGGCACTCGCCTTACCCATCTTGAGGTCGAGGTTGACGCTGAACTCGCGCTCTTTCATACGAGCGCCGGCTTCAGCTAAGGCTGCGACATTGAGGGCGCCGCGAGCGGCGATTTTGATACCGGCGAGCTTCACCTCAAGCAGATCCGGATTGAAGTTCACCCCGGCCTTGCCAGCGGCCATGGCGATTCGGCCGAAATTCGGATCACAGCCAAAGAAGGCTGTTTTCACCAGCGGCGAGTTAGCAATTGCTCGAGCAATCCGGTCAGCCTCACTCTCCGAACGGGCACCCCGAACCTCAACCGTTACCAGCTTGCTCGCACCTTCGCCGTCACGTACCAATTCGCGCGCCAGGGCGCCGGCCACCGAGCCAATCGCATTTTCCAATTTTGACAGATCGCCGTCTGCGAGCGGGGGGCTAAACGCAGTACCGCTCGCCATCAGCAACAGGGTGTCATTGGTCGACATGTCCCCGTCCACGGTGATGGCGTTAAAGCTGTGCGGAAGAATGTTTTTCATGATGGAGCGGAGCTGAGCTGGACGAAGTGCGGCGTCAGTTACGACAAACGCCAGCATGGTCGCCATTCGAGGTTCGATCATCCCCGCCCCTTTGGCGCATCCAGCGATCGTAACCCTGCTCCCGCCCACCCTTGTCGTAGTCGATGCTATTTTGGGGTGAGTATCGGTAGTCATGATCGCGCTGGCAAAATCAGCTAACCCCGCAGGTTGCAAAGCCGTGACAGCCTCGGCGATACCAGCTCGATACTTCTCTAGATCATAGAGATGACCGATGACCCCGGTTGAACAAGGCACGACGAATTCGACCGGGCAGCCGACGCTACCGGCGAGAGCTGCGCAGGACTGTTGGGCCAGACGCATACCAGCCTTGCCAGTGAAGCAATTGGCGGAACCTGAGTTCGCGGCGACCGCTTGCAGCCGCCCCCCACGCAGATGTTCCTGCGCAACGATTACCGGCGCCGCCTTGACACGGCTGGTAGTGAACACGCCTGAGGCGACAATGGGGGTATCAGCGACGATAATTCCCAGATCTTTCCGCCCGGCCTCAGTTTTTAGTCCGGCAGAAACTCCTGCGAATCGAAATCCGTTTACAACTGCCGGTTCGAGTCGTACCTCCATCAGATTCGCTCCCCGCCGTGATTTAATATGCGCACGTGAAGGGGTGCAAGCCGTCGTGAAGCAATCGAGACAAAGGCGTCTTCGTAATACCTGGTTCTCAGGCGATTAGCCGAACATTAGCGGCAATCGCTACTTTTCGAACAACTACTTACCGTGGCAGCGTTTGTACTTTTTGCCTGAACCGCAGGGGCAGGGTTCGTTACGGCCCACCTTACTGGCGTCGCGCTTGACGGTTTGCGGGTCGCTGCTGACTGTTTCCCCGCCGTGACTCATCGTGACACGCTGCGGACGCTGCTGCTGTTGCTCTATCTGTTGTACGTCCTGCTCGCGGCGCAACTGGACCGAGAAGACTTTCTCGACCACGTCTTGCTGCATTACCCTCATCATGGCTTCGAACATGTCAAAGCCTTCCTTCTGGTATTCGACGAGAGGGTTGCGCTGGCCGTAGCCGCGTAAGCCGATTCCCTCCTTGAGATGGTCCATCGCGAGCAGATGGTCTTTCCAAAGGGCGTCGAGAGTCTGCAGCATGATGATTTTCTCGATCTGCCGCATAACAGGTTCGGTAAACTCGGCCTCGCGCTGATCGTAAAGCGCCCGGACTCGGGCGGAGGCAAGGTCGATCAGATCTTCCGGCGTGGCGATTTCAGTGCCATTGCCTTCGCGCAAGCCAGGCCGGAACTTGAACTGGCGGAAGAAGGATTCTTCGATTTCCTTCCAGTTCCAGTCGCCGGGGTCTTTCTCCGGGTCGGCGTGGGCGCCCACGATGCCATCGATCAGTTCGTCGCACATGTCGAAGACATCTTCCTTGAGGGCGGCGCCCGCCAACAGTTCGCGCCGGCGATGATAGACAACTTCGCGCTGCTTGTTCATGACGTCGTCATATTCAAGCAGATGTTTGCGGATGTCGAAGTTGTGCGCTTCCACTTTTTTCTGGGCATTCTCAATCGCCCGGGAGATCCATCGATGCTCGATCGGGACGCCGTCTTCCATCCCGATCCGTCCCATCAGCCCTTTGAGGCGATCGGCGCCAAAAATCCGCAGTAGATCATCTTCGAGGGAGAGATAGAAGCGCGAGGAGCCGGTGTCGCCCTGACGCCCGGAGCGGCCCCGTAACTGATTATCGATGCGGCGTGATTCATGCCGCTCCGTCCCGAGGATATGCAGCCCGCCGGCTTTGAGTACCTCCTCGCGCTCGGCTCCGCATTGAGCGCGATTCTTGGCCAGCGCTTCCTGGAAGCTGGGATCATTTGGATCCTTCGTGCCGGCTTCGGCCGCGGCAAGTCCTTCCGGATTGCCGCCCAGCACAATGTCGGTTCCTCGTCCGGCCATGTTGGTTGAGATGGTTACGGCCTTGAAGCGTCCTGCCTGCGCGACTATTTCGGCTTCGCGCTCATGGTTTTTAGCATTAAGGACCGAATACTTGATGCCGGTTTTTTTCAGCTGGTTGGCGACCCGCTCGGATTTCTCGATAGAAACGGTGCCCACCAGCACTGGCTGCCCGCGCTCATGACATTCCCTAATCTCGTCGATCACGGCGTCAAATTTCTCGGATTCGGTCTTGAACACCACGTCGTGATTATCGACCCGGATCATTGGCATGTTGGTCGGAATCACAACTACATCGAGGTTGTAGATCTCCTTGAACTCGCGCGCCTCGGTATCGGCCGTGCCCGTCATCCCGGCCAGCTTTTTGTACATCCGAAAATAGTTTTGGAAGGTGATTGTGGCGAGAGTCTGGTTCTCGGTTTCGATTCGGACGTTTTCCTTGGCCTCGATGGCCTGGTGCAGTCCGTCGCTCCAACGCCGGCCAGGCATGAGGCGTCCTGTGAACTCGTCGACGATCATGACCTGGCCGTCTTTGACGACATACTCGACATCGCGCTTGAACAGCGTGTGCGCCTTCAACGCCTGGGTAACATGGTGAAGCAGCAAGATATTGCGCGGATCATACAGATTATCGATGCCGAGTAGTTGTTCGACACGGGTGACTCCCTCCTCCGTCAGGGATGCGGTGCGCAACTTCTCATCAACCGTGAAATGCTCTTCCGCCCGCAGCCTCGGCATTACGCGGTCTACTACGTAATAGGTATCGGTGGATTCTTCTGAAGCACCCGAGATGATCAGCGGAGTACGGGCTTCGTCAATCAAAATCGAATCGACTTCATCAACGATCGCGTAATGATGTTCGCGCTGAACGTAATCTTCCAGGTTGAACTTCATGTTGTCGCGCAGGTAATCGAAGCCGAATTCGTTATTCTGGCCATACGTGATGTCGCAGTTGTAGGCCTCCTTGCGCTGCTGATCGGTTAGCCCATGGACGATAACCCCAACGCTGAGCCCGAGAAAATTGTAGATCTGGCCCATCCATTCGGCGTCCCGCCGGGCCAGATAGTCATTAACAGTGACGACGTGGACGCCACGACCGGCTAGTGCATTGAGCACGGCGGGCAAGGTCGCCACCAGGGTTTTGCCTTCACCAGTCTTCATCTCCGCGATCTTGCGTTGATGCAGGACCATGCCGCCTATCAGCTGGACGTCGAAATGGCGTTGCCCGAGGGTGCGCTTGGCGGCCTCGCGCACGGCGGCGAAGACTTGGGGAATCAAGTCCCACATAGCATCTTCGCGGTCATCATGGTCGTCGATTGAGCTGATGCGCTCTCTCCATTGCGCGATGAGCGCCCGGAGTTCATCGGGACTCTTGGTTTCGAACTCGGCTTCGAGTTCGTTGATGCGCCTGACGGCAGGCCGCAACCGTTTTAGCTCACGGTCATTTTTGGAACCGAAAATTTTGTGGGATATTTGATTTAGCGCTGATGCCATTTATGACAAGTGATCTGCAGCCGTCTTATATGCCGTTCGAATTGCTACTGCCAAAACTGCGTATGTAGTTGGACTTTCCATGCAGTTGGCGGCAGCCGAACGCGCCCACTATTGTAGCGCTTTGGAATGTGCCTTTCAGCGGTCGATTCGCACCGCCGATTCTACCCGGTCGCCGATGAAGCGCCGGCCGACACGCACGAACCGGTCGGGGCTTTCCGTGACAAAAAAGCTTTGCGAACCATTGCTGCGCGCACGGCGTAAGTTCAGCTCCCCCAGGCGCCTGCTAACAGCGGCGGCTGTGGCGGCGGCGGAATCGACGATGCTCACACGCGTTCCCAGTACGCGCTCGAAGAGCCCACGTAGCAGTGGATAATGGGTACAGCCCAGCAGCAGCGTGTCGATTCCGCTCTGTCTGAGACTCTCGAGGTAGAAAGCAACGGTCCGTTCTGCGATGTCGTTGTCGGTCCAACCCTCTTCTACCAGAGGGACCAGTAGCGGACACGCTCTGGTATATATTTCGGCGCGCGGGCGGAGTGCTTGAATAGCTCGGGTATAGGCGCCTGAGGCGATGGTTGCCTCGGTGCCGATGACACCAATCTTGCCACTGCGCGACGCTTTGACTGCAGCGCTCGCCCCCGGTTCGATAACGCCGATTACCGGGACTATGGTCAGGCGCGAGATTTCCGTCAACGCCACCGCGCTGGAGGTGTTACACGCCACCACCAGCATTTTGATTCCTTTGGCCAGGAGGAACTCACTGTTCTCGCGTGAGTAGCGCGAGATAACTTCCTTGGACTTGGTTCCATACGGCAGGCGGGCAGTATCGCCCAGATAAATGAAGTCCTCCCCCGGCAAGGTCGCGATCAATGCCCGCAACACTGTGAGGCCGCCAATTCCGGAATCGAACACACCGATTGGGCGCGATCGATTATCCATCGCCGCATTGAAGCTCCGACGTTGGCCGTTCGCGGCGGCAGCCGGGCCCTTAGCGCGCGGCCCTGGACTACGTATGGGAGAATCTGGCGCGGGGTGCGTGCTCATGTCAGCCGCCGGCCAGCCTTGAGCCGAGAGAGGCCGGGCTGGGCGGCACAGCACCAAACACCCGATGATGGGCGCTGGCGCTCTCCATGCAGAGATAGATCGGCAATTGCGGACAAGCTGCCGCTATTCGCTCGCGCAGCCTGGCAAAAAGGCGAAGTCGCAGTGGAGTGAATGTCCGGTAGCGGCCATCCTCCCCAAGTACCTCTTCGCCCAGCAGCATCGCATCTCCAGGAAAACGCCTGCGCGCGGTGCGGCGCAGCGCGGGCGTCATTCGAAGGCCACCAATACTGAAGAACGCGATGGCTCTTGCTGGTACCGTGTCGAACAAGCAGTCGAGTAGCTCGAAGTAATCCTGCTCAGCACCGGCATAAGCGATCAGAGGGTCGAGATGGAAGCCGACCTGATATCCGGCGTTGACCACCCGGCGTGCCGCGTTGATTCGTGATGTTGGCGGTGCGGTGTGATGCTCGCAATTCGTGAAGACCCTCGGGGTCGAGAGACTCCAGGAAACAACGGTGCGCCCGCGCGGGTCAACTGTGAGCAAATTATCAATTTCATCAGTCTTGGTCTTAAGTTCCAGCATCAGGTTCTGGTGTTTCGCAAAATAGCTTACAAGATCGCGGCTGATGGCGGTTACCGAATCGAATGCCAGCGAATCGGCCAGCTCGCCCGTCCCGATACGGAAGCTGCGTCCCGAACCGGCACACGCCAATCTATCCAGCTCATCAAAGCTGTCAGCATAATTTGCGTACACCTGGAATCCCGGGTTATTTGCAAGATGTTCCTGTAAGAAGCAGTAGCTACAATCCATCGGACAATTCGATGCCAATATCAGAACGAGGTACCCGCAGCAGGCAAATTCGGCGGAACTGGCTGGACAACCCGTTAGAAAAGGCCCGCGCCTTCGCATAATCACCATACGGCGTTTGCCTGAGCCGAACGGGTCGCGCGTATCGGACGATGGCCGCGCCGCCATTCGGCCATCGTTCACGTATTGAACCCGGACCGACGACGGAATGCGGTTAAGAATACGCGTGGTAAGTGTACTGGTGCGGCAGTCTTCTTCGATTGCCACCTTTTCCAAGTTAAACGTCATTTTTCACTCAGGTTCAAATAGCCTGCCGTCCGATCCCGCGAGCATCGCCGCCAGCCGCACCAAAGCACCGCCTTTCGCGGCGAGGTAAGCCAGCAGCTCTTTCATTTGTGCACTACCGTGGGAAATGATCTGTACCCGAATTTCATCTGAGCCGAGCTCGCGCGGCAAGATGACTTTTATGCCGGGCGGCAACTTCAGCGCAGCCACTTCTTTGGCGAGCTGTTCAGCGGCATGCGCGAGTCGCGGATAGCGCGCCGTCCGGAGTTCGTCGAGGAGCGCACGCGCCCGGCCTGGGCCTGAGCCGCCCGAGGTGACTATCCGGCGCAACGCAGGCCGGTCGAGGATCTCGTCGATCGCCCGTCCTTCTCGCACGGCGATCTCATCAAGCAAATCAAGGGCGGCGATGCATTGGCCCGCGTGCATCTTGAGGGTCTCGGCGGTTTCGAGCAGCCGCGTCCGGCCGGGCTCACGCAACGCAAGCCACTTCTCCACGTGGATTGGAGGCAACGCTTTGGCGTCCGCCCAGCGGCGAAGCCTGAGCCGGAAATCTTCCTCCGACGCAGCTTGCGGGTTCATTTTTGGCATGAGGGTCGTCAACGAACATGAGCTCGACGTTGGGCTAGAATATGCCGCATCAGGTAAATCGCATATTCGAGAGCGCAGTCGGGTCCCCGCCTCCAGACTCTGTCGCCTGAGCGTGCGATGCTAGTAATCCAATCTGCTTCGCTTTCGTGACCACGCCGCCCTGCACCCTTGCCATAGATAGCGCACTTCTCAATCAAAGCGTCGCATACGGCGTCACGTTGCTCGCGACGGAGATCGTCGCGCCGGAGGAGTTTGAGCAAGGCCAATATCCTGAAGCGATCGAGGGCCGGCTCGGTGGCTGAGAGCTGGCCGGGATGTCCCGCCCGCCTGATTACCAGGCTTTCGGGAAGAAGTTCGACGGTATAAAGAAGCAATAGCCGCAGCCACAGGTCGTAATCTTCTGCCGCCCGCATTTCCTCGTCAAATCCGCCGAGTTCGTGGAAGACTGTAGCGCGCATCATTACCGCCGACGGGCTGATAAGGCAGGTTCGGAGTGACTCAAAGAAGAAATATCCCCCGCGTTTCCGATGGCGGCGGCCAGGGTTGACCCGAACACCCCGGCGCATCCAGATTTCCTGTGTCTGCGCAGCCTGGCAATCCGGCCTCGCGTTCATATATTCCAGTTGGCGCTGGAGCTTAGCGGGCGCCCATAGATCATCGGAATCGAGGAAGGCAATGAACGGCGCGCGCGCCGTCATCACGCCTACGTTTCTAGCCGCAGCCGGGCCGCGATTAGCAGTTGCGAGCACTCGAACAGGCCGGTGCCTATCTGCCAAGTGGTCTGCCAAAACCGGCAACTGCGTGGCAGTTTCATCAGTAGAACCGTCATCGACAATGATGAGCTCAAAATCAACGCTGCGCTGCGCCAGTACAGAGCTGATTGCCTCATTCAGCATTGACCAGCGATTGAAGGTGGGGATGACAACACTGACGTCGGCCATTGCGAACCCCTATGGTTCCAGGATCATGCGATCTGTCCTCTAAGGCTTCGTGCCAACGCCACATCTGAACTGAACTATTTCACGGCGAAGCTGTTCGATTCCCTCACCTGTAAGAGATGAGCAGAACGAAGGAGAGGTCCCCATAGCCTCAAAGCGCCTCAAGGCGGCTCCTCGATCTATGCGTTTCAGCTTATCGCATTTTGCGGCGACCACGATCAAATGAGCGTCGCGCCCCAGCCGCGCAGCTGGCTCATGGAAGCGCCGCGCAATCATGAACTCCTCCTCCTGCGGCCCTCGCCTGGCGTCGATCAATAGTACCAGGCCTCCAAGCTGCTGGCGCTGCCCGAGATACCAGTCTATCAAGTGCGCGATCTCTCCGGCTTCTGCGCGGGACATTTTCGCGTAGCCGTAGCCGGGCAAGTCGACCAGGGCTAGTCCTTCACCGACGCCAAAGAAATTCAGAGCGCGGGTCCGCCCGGGGGTCTTGCTAACCCTTGCAAGATTTCTCTGTCTGGTGAGCGCATTCAAAAGGGAGCTTTTGCCTACATTCGACCTTCCCGCGAATGCGATCTCGAAGCGGTTCCATTGTGGACATTCTGCTGCTGTGAGGGCGGAGAATCGAAACTCTGCATCGAGTCTCATGTCGCTTGATCGATGCCGTGGCGAGTTAGCGCTGGAACGTCGCGACCAGCTCGGTGCTGCCGATGACATGGCCTTTGATAGCTTCCTGAACTTGCTCGGCGGTCGCTCCAGGTTTCAAATCCAGCTTTGCATCGAGCGCATACAGCCGAAAATGGTAGTGATGCGCTTTGCCGGGCGGCGGACACGGGCCGGTATAACCACTCTGGTCACGCCCGTTTACGCCCTCTTCACCCCCGGCCGCATTACTGGTCGCTGAGGTACCCTCTGGCAAGCCTTTGATAGCAGGCGAGAGATTGTAAACAACCCAATGCACGAAAGTACCCTGCGGCGCGTCTGGATCACTGAGGATCAGCGTCAGCGAGCGTGCTCGGCGCGGTACACCTGACCACACCAAAGCAGGTGATTTGTTCAGTCCCGAGCAGGAATAAGCCGCGGGTATTGCACCTTCGTTCTTGAAAGCTGGGCTACTCAGGTTAAAAGGCGAGTCTGGACCTGCAGATGACATGGTCCCCAGAAGAGAAATCAGTATGAAAGCGAGAACTTGAAATTTTATGCATTTAGCTAAAATAAGACGCATGTGGACACACCTCAGGACGGTTGAATCGAGTTCATCGCGTCTAAATAATATAGGAAGAAGCTACATCGCATTAACGCGCGTGCGGCGTTTTTTGGCCCTGAAAGGGTCAAGCTACCGAAGGATCTTGGCCTATTGACCGTAATTGCGCTCTTCTATACGTTCGATGTCGTCAAGTTAGGCAGAGGGAAGCAGCTAACACCAACGAAAGTAAACCCTGGCCGACTCGGGGGGATGCGGCGGCCACCAGCCAAGGGAGAATCAAAGTGCCTGAACCCAAATACGCCTTGCCCCGCGTAATGACCGTGCGAGAATTGTCGGCTTACCTTCGCGTGCATCCATCAACGATCTACAAACTACTCCGGCGTGGCGAACTCCCGGGTTTTCGTATAGGGACAGATTGGCGGTTTAACGCCGAAGTTATCGACCGTTGGTGTCTTGAGCGCAACCTGAAGCCGGCAGAAGAGCCACAAACTTAAAATGTCACCCCAATCCGGCGGAGCATTGCCCCAATATCAAAGTCGGCAGGACCTACGCTGTCGCCAAAGCGAAGATTCGGAACCCTTTTTGGACGAACAGAATAAAGGTGAATGCCGCGCGGTCCAAGCGTACCAAAATCAATACCAGCAGGCCGACCACCCGGACTGCATGAGCCTCGCCTCGCCAGGCCGCTTCGCCGACCTGAGGCCATTCCTTACGCAGATGGCCTCAGTATGGTTGAGCGGCATGAAGACTACGTAATGGCACCGGCGCTGAGACGCCAAGGCGATCACTCTAGGTGCCGGCCAGCCCTCGCCCGACCATCGCACATTTTCAGGATCCTCACGATCGCAGGTTCGTCCTTCGATCGCGCGTGAACGACGCTGGCCCATCTACCGGCGCGTTGGAGAACATTTGGGCTTGAGGATTGATACTGGTTATTAATTAGTTAGCGCCGGAAGAGGGCTGATTCGCCGACCGGAAGTCCGAGCGCGTGGCGCCGCAGCCAATCCAGAGCCACCTGTGAGGTCAAAAGTTTGATCCAATCCCGGGCGCCCCTCATCTGATGTCTGCGCGCAGCCTTAACGCCGTCCGCCACCAGAGCGAGGCATACAGTCCCGACCGGATGCTCCGGGGTACCGCCTTCGGGTCCGGCGACACCAGAGGTGGCGACCGCTACGTCAGCACCAGCGCGCGCACGCGCGCCAGCCGCCATCTCCAGCACACATTGTTCACTAACGGCGCCATATTCGCGCAGGGTGTTTCTGCTGACGCCCAGCAACTCGCATTTCATTTCATTGGAATACGTCACGAAATCACCGACAAAAAACGCCGAGCTGCCAGGGACATTGGTCAAGCGATGGCCGATGAGGCCACCGGTGCATGATTCCGCGACCGCCAGCTTCAGCTGTTTTTGGGTCAACAGTTCGGCCACTACCTCTTCCATGGTCGAATCGCCTTCGGCATAGATGTACGAACCGACACGGTCCCGCACCCGTTCGCTGAGTTCGGCGAGCCGCTTCTCAGCCTCACCGGGATAATCCTCGACCATTATCTTGAGTGAAATCTGCGGGAAGCTCGCACGGAACCCGACCTTGGCCTCCTGTGGCCGGATGAGGCCCGCAACCGCCTCGTCGAGCCCGGATTCGCTGATGCCAAACGTCTGGAATATGCGCGTGGCGAAGATTTTCCCGCTACCCCGTTGACTCCGAAGCCAAGGTATCACTTGCTGCTCGAGCATCGGTTTCATCTCACGTGGTACTCCGGGCATTACCACTAGATGACTGGTGTGAGTTGCTTGCTCTACCGCCATCCGAAACCCGGGAGCGGTGCCTAGCGGATTTTGTATGACCTCGGCAGTTTCAGGAAAGAGGGCTTGCTTGAGATTGTTCTCAGGCATTGGCCGTCCCAGGGCCGCAAACAAGCGCTGCATGTGTTCCACGGACGGCTCGTCGCGCCATAGTTGTTTGCCAGTGATTCGGGCGATCGTCTCAGTGGTGAGATCGTCAGCGGTCGGACCGATACCGCCCGTCGAGATGACCACGTCGGCCATCTGCATCGCGGTGCGCCATGCCCACTCAAGCCGCTCCGGTACATCGCCGACTGTAATCACGCTAACCAGATCAACGCCAATTTCGTTCAGCCTGTCTGCGATGTAGTTGGAATTGCTGTCAACCACCTTGCCGCTGGTAATCTCGTCGCCGGTCGACAATATAACCGCCCGTTCAATCATTACTGACTCCTCGCCTCCGCGGGCCTCGCGACTGGCCGCAAGCTGCAGGGCCTGCGGGCTTTTATGTGCGCTAGGTCCTGGATATCCGCCACAGTACGCGCAGCGTGATGTTGGCGTAGCAAGCGGCAGCCAAGTCATCGAGCATAACGCCGGTGCCACCATGCAGCCTGTCAAACCAGGACGCCGGCCACGGCTTGATAATATCGAAAAGACGAAACAGCATGAAACCGGCGATAAGCCACCGCCAGCTCGTAGGATTGCCGAGCATGGTTGCTATCATCCCGAGGATCTCGTCCAGAACGATCGCGGAACAATCCGGCTCGGCGAAAATCTTTTCCGCGCTGCCTGCTACTCCGCAGGAGACGATGAACGCTACAACGAACAACATCAGAAACTCGAATGAGGGCAATCGCCAGCGAGAAAGCGCAGCTATTCTTATGACAAGCAAACCCAACAGCGAGCCGGCGGTTCCCGGAAGGAGCGGAATAAATCCCACAAACCCCCCACTCGCTACGAAGGTTACCAGTAGGCGAGAGATCCTCGTCATCGGCAAAACCTGGCGCCGACAGAACCCGGGGATCCTGCGTCCTGCTCAATCACGAGCGTATCCAGACGGAGTAGTACACATTCTTCCGTACCAGTCGCTACGCGCGTGCTCGCGACCTGAATTTTAGCCGCCGCTGTACAATTGATATAGTCCGCGGGCGCATCGTATGCTTGCACGTCCTGAGCATCATCTGTGGCGCGGGTCTGCATGAGCTGATCGTTGTGTGTTCGCTTCAGATTAGCGATGCTGAGAATATCATGGGGCTGAAGGAAAACCTCGAAAGAATCCAATCCTTATCGCACGAGGCCGAACTGGGTGGTGGTGAGGAGCGGCTCAAGCGCCAACGCGAAGGGGGCCGCCTCACAGCTCGCGAACGTATCGATTTCCTGCTGGATCCCGGATCTTTTGTCGAACTAGACAAGTTCAAAACCCATCGATGTGATGACTTCGGCATGGCAGCCCGCAAGATTCCGGGCGATGGAGTGGTCACGGGCTACGGAACAATAAACGGCCGCCAGGTCTGCATCTTTTCGCAGGATTTCACGGTTTTTGGTGGTAGCCTGTCTGGCGCGTTTGCCGAAAAGGTTTGCAAGGTGATGGATCTGGCGGTGAAGGTTGGCTGCCCCGTCATCGGACTCAACGATTCGGGAGGCGCCCGCATCCAGGAGGGGGTAGTTTCGTTGGCCGGCTATGCTGATATTTTTCTCCGTAACGTCTTAGCCTCGGGCGTGGTGCCACAGATCTCGGCCATCATGGGTCCTTGCGCCGGTGGGGCGGTCTATTCGCCCGCGATGACTGACTTCATCGTGATGGTGCGCGATACGTCGTACATGTTCATTACGGGCCCTGACGTGATCAAGGCCACGACCCATGAAGAAGTCTCGATGCAGGCGCTTGGCGGCGCCGACACCCATTCTATGAGATCTGGCGTTTGCCACCTCGAAGCGCCAGACGATGAGAGCGCGCTGCTGACTATTCGCGAGCTGCTGTCGTACATGCCTTTGAATAACGTGGATGACCCGCCCTTTACGGCTGCTACTGACCCTGCGGACCGGCAGGACGAGGCATTAGACTCGATCGTGCCGGAAAATCCCAACAAGCCGTACGACATGCGGGATATAATCACTCACGTGGTAGATGATGGTCGCTGGCTTGAAGTCATGCCCGAATTCGCCCAGAACATCTTGATTGGCTTTGCCCGCCTGGGTGGCTATTCGGTCGGGATTGTGGCTAATCAACCCTCTTATCTGGCCGGTTGTCTCGATATCGATGCTTCGGTGAAGGGCGCCCGGTTTGTGCGCTTCTGCGACTGCTTTAACATTCCGCTGATAACATTCGTTGATGTGCCTGGTTTTCTGCCCGGCACAGCGCAGGAGTTCGGCGGCATTATCCGGCACGGCGCCAAACTTTTGTACGCTTATTGTGAAGCGACCGTTCCGAAGATCACTGTCATTACGCGCAAGGCCTATGGAGGTGCATACGACGTAATGTCATCGAAGCACATCCGAGGCGATTTCAATTACGCCTATCCAAGCGCTGAAATCGCGGTGATGGGCCCCGATGGGGCGGTTAATATAGTGTTCCGCAACGAGATTCAGCGCGCCGCAGATCCTGTCGCCGAAAAGGAGCGGCTGGTCGAGGATTATAGGGAAACCTTCGCTAACCCGTTCAAGGCCGCCGAGTTGGGCTACATTGATGAAGTATTGATGCCGCATCAGACCCGTCCTCGGCTTATAACTTCGCTCAAAGCGTTGCAGAACAAACGCGAAAAAAATCCGCCGCGCAAACACGGCAATATTCCATTGTAAGTCTTTCTGCTCGCGATAAATTCCGAAATGCCAAGCTCAGCCGCGAATTATCCGGCCGACGGTGACCTCAATGTTTCAACGCATCCTTATAGCTAATCGCGGTGAGATCGCGGTCCGTATCATTCGTGCATGCCGAGACTTAGGCATCCAGTCGATTGCCATTTTCTCTGATGCCGATCGTGCGTCATTGCATGTGCGCGAAGCTGATTTCGCCGTGAACGTCGGGGCTCCACCGGCGGCTGAGAGTTACCTGAAGACGGAACGTATTATCGATGCCGCAGCGCGGACTGGTGCCCAAGCCGTACATCCAGGGTACGGTTTCTTCTCTGAAAATGCCGGTTTCGCGCGCGCTGTAGAGGCCGCGGGTTTGACCTTCATCGGTCCGCCACCGTCAGCTATCGAGCAAATGGGTGATAAGGTCCAGGCGCGCAGATTAATGATGGCCGCTGGAGTGCCCGTGGTGCCGGGTTCACCCGAAACCCTGGAGAGTGAGGATGAAGTCCGCGCCGTGGCCAGCCGGATCGGTTACCCGATCATGCTTAAAGCGGCGGCGGGCGGCGGTGGTAAGGGCATGAGACTAGTTGAAAGCGATCAGGAACTGGCTTCGCTGGTTCGTGCGGTCTCCAACGAGGCCAAGTCGTCGTTCGGTGATGGACGTTTCTACGTTGAAAAATTCGTGCGGCGGCCGCGCCACATTGAGGTACAAGTTTTCGCCGACCAGTGCGGGAATACGGTTCATCTGTTCGAGCGCGAATGCTCGATCCAGCGCCGCCATCAGAAAGTTGTCGAAGAATCGCCGTCGCCATTCGTCACGCCTGCGATGCGCGCGGCAATGGGAGAGGTAGCGGTCAAAGCGGCTCGCGCGGTGCAATACGTGGGCGCGGGCACCATCGAGTTTTTGGCCGATGCCGACCGGAATTTCTATTTTCTCGAAATGAATACCCGCATCCAGGTTGAGCATCCAGTGACCGAATTGGTTACCGGGATCGATTTGGTGAAACTGCAAATCCAGGTAGCCAGCGGCGAGCCGCTGCCGTTTACCCAGGAGCAATTGCACCAGCGTGGTTGGGCGGTCGAATGCCGAGTCTATGCTGAAGATCCGGCGGCTGGATTCGCTCCAGCTCCAGGGAAAATCGAGACGATGCATTTGCCGGACGGCCCTGGGATTCGGGTTGATGCGGGAGTTTATGCGGGTGCTGAAGTGCCGATCTTCTACGACCCGATGATCGGCAAGTTGATTGCCTGGGGCGGCGATCGCGGTGAAGCGATCGCGCGGATGCGGCGTGCATTGGACGAATTTACCATCGGTGGCGAACTGGCGACGAATCTCGATTTCCATCGTTGGATAGTGCGCCAACCGCTTTTCCTGCAGGGAGATTTCGACACCGGCTTCATCAGCCAGCATTTTCGTGCTGAGACTGGCGGCGCCAATCACGATACCGCACGGCTGGCTGCCATCGTTGCTGCAGCATTCCTGGCGTCGCGCGATGGTACTCCCGTCGTCCAGTCTACGGTGGCAACGCCCGGTTCGGCGTGGAAAACCCTCGGCCGACTAGATGCCTTACGCCGGTAACGCAGCAGGAGCAGCACCCATCATGCGACTTTCAGCAGGCCGGGAACAGACCGGATGGCATTTGCTGGGCTTTCTCAAAGCCGTGGACCTTCGGCCTGGTGACAAAGAAGAGGTATAGAGTCAAAAGAGATGCCCACCCGGTATAGAGCGACGCTCGAAGGCATCGAGCACGAACTTGAAATTGCGGAGCTTACGGCTGGATCTTATCGAGTTAAAATAGCGGATGCCGAGTATGAACTCGACGTCCGGCGGGTGGGCCCGACCTCCTTCTCAATCCTGGTTTCCGACCGTTCGTTCGATCTGGACGTTGTCCGGGACGGCGAGGAAATGATGGTGGCGGCGCGCGGCAGCGCAACGCGAGTAACGCTGGTTGACCCTACCCGTCATGCGCAACTTCTGCGGACAGGACGTCGTGCACAGGCGGGGCCGGTTGAAGTCAAAGCTATGATGCCCGGCCGAATCGTCAGTGTGCTGGTAAAGGAAGGCGATGAGGTCACTCATCACCAGGGATTGGTGGTCGTGGAAGCAATGAAAATGGAAAACGAGCTGAAGTCACCCAAAGGCGGCAAGATCGTTCAGGTGAGGGTATCTCCAGGCCAGACGGTCGAAAAAGGCGAATTGCTGCTCATCATCGAGTAGTGAGGGCTGCTCAAATGGCGAATGACGAAGATACGATTTCTCACGCGCGAGCCCAATGGGAGCAAACGCGTGTTGCAGCGGCGCTGAAACGCGGACCAGAACGGCGGGAACGTTTCACCACCAGCTCCGGCATCCAAGTCAAACGCGAGTATGACCCCTGCGATCTCGATGGCGTCAATTTCCTTGAGGCTCTGGGATTTCCCGGCGAGTATCCGTTTACTCGTGGCGTCCAGCCGACGATGTATCGCGGGCGGCTGTGGACCATGCGACAATACGCCGGCTTCGGCGATGCCGAGGAGTCAAACCGGCGTTATCGCTACCTGTTTGCCAATGGTCAGACCGGCTTGTCCGTTGCCTTCGACTTGCCGACCCAAATGGGCCGTGACCCTGACCATCCCTTGGCACAAGGCGAGGTAGGGCGCGTTGGCGTTTCGATAAGTTCGCTCGAGGATATGGAGACGCTGCTTGCGGAATTGCCGTTGGAGCGTATCTCGACTTCAATGACAATCAACGCGACGGCCTCGATCCTGCTCGCGTTGTATCTGGCGGTTGCCCGGAAGCGTGGCGTTGGCTGGGACAAGCTCAACGGCACCATCCAGAATGACATTCTCAAAGAGTACGTAGCGCGCGGCACCTATATTTATCCGCCGCGCGGTTCGATGAGGATAATCACCGACATCTTCGACTTTGCCAGCCGCGAAGTTCCCAACTGGAATACTATTTCGATTTCCGGCTACCACATCCGCGAGGCCGGCTCGACCGCTGTGCAGGAACTTGCTTTCACATTGGCAGATGGAATCGCCTACGTTGAGGCGGCGCTCAAGGCTGGGCTCAAGCTGGACGAATTCGCCAGCCGCTTATCATTTTTCTTCAACGTACATAACAATTTTTTCGAGGAGATCGCGAAATTCCGGGCCGCACGGCGGTTGTGGGCGCGGATCATGAAAGAACGCTTCAAAGCCGCTGATGAACGTTCGATGATGATGCGGTTCCATGCCCAGACTGCCGGTTCGACACTTACCGCTCAACAGGTCGATAACAACGTGGTACGCGTTACCCTACAAGCCCTCGCCGCGGTATTGGGTGGCGCGCAGTCACTCCACACCAATTCTAAAGATGAGGCGTTGGCATTGCCGAGCGAAAACTCGGCACTGCTCGCCTTGAGGACACAGCAGCTCATCGCATACGAATCCGAAGTGACTGACACCATCGACCCGCTCGGCGGTTCATATTACCTCGAAACCTTGACCAACGAACTCGAGCAGCGAACGCGTGAATACCTGGACAAGATCGACGATATGGGCGGGGCGGTTGCGGCCATCGAACGCGGCTACATGCAACGCGAGATCCACAACTCGGCGTTCGCGTATCAGCGAGAGATTGAAGCCAAGGAGCGGATTGTGGTTGGGGTGAACAGTTTCGCCGGCGGCTATCAGCCTTCGGGTGAGGTCTTGCGCGTAAACCCGGTGATCGAAGAAAAGCAACGCCAACGAGTCGCACGGATCCGCACGGAACGCAACCAACAAGCGGCACAGCACAGCCTCGCGCAGGTTGAGAAGGCAGCCCGCGACGGCTCGAACCTGATGCCGCCCATCATTGATGCGGTATCCACATGGGCGAGCCTGGGTGAAATTGCAGATGCGATGCGGCGGGTTTTCGGGGAATATCAGCCGATTAACGATTTGTGAGCAGCATGCGCCGTAGGCCGTCTCGCGCAATTGCCGGCAGTAAGCTTTAATTGACTGTCTGAAACACTGGTCGTGGCGGGTTCGCACCGGCGCAATCCGCATCGGGAGCATCAAAGCTAAATGGGGCCAATTCCCAAAGGCGTTTTTCTCACCAAAGGTGTCGGCAAGCATCGCGAGAAGCTCAACTCATTCGAGTTGGCGCTGCGTTCGGCGGCGATTGCGGAATTCAACCTGGTCCGTGTCAAGTCAATCTTCCCCCCTAACTGCAAGCTCATAACCCCACAGGAAGGATTGCGTTATCTCTCCTCAGGCCAAATCGTGTTTGCAGTCATGAGTGATAATGCCACTGATGAGCCGCATCGGCTGATCGCCGCTTCGGTTGGTGTTGCGATTCCAGCTAATCCCAGTCACTACGGCTATCTCTCCGAACATCATAGTTTCGGTGAAACCGAACAGAAATCAGGCGATTACGCTGAGGATTTGGCTGCCATGATGCTGGCGACCATCCTCGGCGTTGATTTCGACCCAAATGCCAGCTATGACGAGCGCAAAGACATTTGGCGAGTGTCCGATAAGATCGTTACTACGCGCAACGTGACCCAATCTGCGATCGGTGACCGCGACGGACTCTGGACCTCGGTCGTGGCGGCTGCGGTGTTTGTCGATCTGCCTAATGGCCGATGACTCGCATCCGGCTTGTATGTTTGGTCCAGCCGCCAAACGTGCGCACAACCTGTTCTTTCCTTTCAGTGTCACGAAGCCTGCGATTCGCCGTCAGTTAACGTCAAGGCTCCTCTATCGACTCCTTCCCGATAAACGAGTGCTTAAGCCCGCCTTCGACGCTAGCCTCTCATCCGCCAAATGAGGCAAGGCCCATGCTGTTAAAAGGGTGCGATGCGATGTCGATTCAGCCGTCCAACGGCTGAGCGGTTCATCCCAGTTGTAACCCTGATTGAGCCCCTTGCTGTTGAGACGAGTAGCCGTGCGCGCTAGCCTGCGAGTATGGCAACGGAAATTTTTTATTGCGAGGTTTGAGGCTACAAACCGCGCGCGGCCAGTCTGGCCGCGTCACTTAACTCCCGTTTCGGCGAGAAGGTCGAGGTGAAGCCCGGCAAAAGCGGCCAGTTTGACGTAGTAATGAACGGCAAAATAATCTTCTCAAAAAGCGAAGTTGGACGATTCCCGGTCGAGAACGAAGTCGAAGAGATCTTCGCGAGCAAAAGCTGATTCGCAGCGGAGATAGGGAGGCAAGCTCTGGGGTCGTGAGGGTCTTCTGCCGCAGGTTGCACGAGGAGCGAGTCCGCCTTAGATTACTATCATAACCGTGGCTGAGCGTACCTATTACGCCGTCGGGAACTTGGGGGCGAACCGGGTTCGACGGGGATATGAGGGTGTTGGTCG
>JAMXLL010000292.1 GCA_024281015.1 Candidatus Binataceae bacterium | reverse complement strand
AAGGTGATAACGAGGACTGGCAGCCATTTTGACAGCCACCGCATTTTCACGTTGCCTGCTTAGCCAAGATTAAAAGTCGAATAACGCACTGGCCACTCTGGCTGTCGCGTCTGGCACGAGCGACGGCATGACATGGCTGTAAGTATTGACTGTCAGGGCCGTAGAGCCTGGCTGAAGGTTTCCATCACCGCGCGCATCGCTACCCCTTGGGCGCGCATCAGCGATGCGCCGAGTGCCTAAGATCATGGAACCTGACATCAAGCAGCCCGGCTTTGGTAAGCATCAGCTTGAACGAGCGGTGAAGGTTTCGCGGCTCAAGGCCAGTTCCGACATTCGAAGTGAATACCAAGCCGCTATCCTGTCGATGCGCTGCGCTAGCCGTTCTTCGTACGCTTATCACAGGCCTTACGTGCTCATTGAAAACGCCAGCCTGGGCAGTGTACGTCGGGAGCGTCGCCCTTTGTATCGGAGAGTACTAGGCCCCAACCAGTTCTGATGCTGCAATGATTGCGATACTGAGACTGTCGATGTTGCAGGTTCACATCCTGCTACCGTACCGTGTATTTCCCCGACCCGCAGGCCGAGGCTGAGCGCTACCGCGTATAATGCCTCATCCGGGCGAGGGAGCTTTCTGAAAAACGAGACGCGCCAGAACTTCCGACACGAGTGCGTATGCTCGCCGGGTTTTACTTAAACTCAGGCGAATTGCAGGTTGCGCGCGAGTTCACAAGCCGATTGAAGCATATGGAAAAGGAGGACGCGTAGAGGAGCCTCTCAACGCCCTTACCGGGGCGCTAACGGTAATCGATTCTACCGGAAAAGGTTCTATGAGGCAGAGGTGTGTCGGCTAAAGGGCGATCTGTTGTTGAAACAACATCCTTCAGAAGCTCCAATTTCTATTCAGAGCGCGATCGATGTCGCACGAAGGCAACGCGCCAAATCCTTCGAGCTGCGTGCAATTACAACCTAGCGCGATTGCTGGCCAAGCAGTGCCGTCGCCTCGAAGCCTGACAGATGCTCACCGAAATCCACAATTGGTCATCGAAGGTTTCGATACCGCGGATTTGAAGGACGCCAAGGCGGCTGCTCGGCCAATTAAGAGAATAATCACTCAATCGCTCTGTTGCCGGATTGAGTAATGATCCTCTGCAATTGATCCAATTCTGGAGGTTTGACTAAATGATGGTCAAATCCTGCGGCCTTGACTCTCGCTCTGTCCTCGGGTCTTCCGGCGCCAGTGAGCGCGACCATCACAGGTCGGCACTCTACATGCAGGTCGATCAAGTGAGCGGCGAGATCATAACCAGAAATATCTGGAAGATTAAGGTCCAGGATACAAACGTCAAAAGCACGACCCCGGCAGGCCGCGACTGCCTCCGACCCATCTTTCGCACCGACAATGTCGGCGTCAATGTCACGCAGTGCTATAGCTAGCAGCTCACGCTGGTCGGGATCATCTTCAACCAGCAGCACCTGTTTGATGGCCCGGCTGCTACTCGCGCGTACCAAGCAGGGAAGCTTGACGGTTATTTCTGTCCCCTTTTCGAGCCCAGCACTCTTCGCCTGGATCACCCCGCCATGCATTCCAACCAGTTGCTTGGCCAGCCAAAGGCCGATGCCTAATCCATCCTCACTTTTTCCCGCTTGAGCTTGAGAGAAGATGTCAAAAACCGTGGTTAGCTTTGACGGATCGATTCCTGCTCCACTGTCACGTACCGACAGGATCGCGTCGCTGTCCTCCTGACGAAGGACGATTTCTATGGAACCGCCGGATTTCGTGAACTTTAGAGAATTAGCAAGGAGGTTCGAAACGATTTGCTCAATCCGAACCGAGTCACCGAAAATCGCGATCTCATGGCCCGGAGCGTCGAACCGGAAGCTAATCGATTTGGACTGGATTGCCGTCTGGTACGCCTCAATGACATTTTGGACCGCTTGCCTGAGATCCATGTTCTCGGGCTTCAGCTCAATCCGGCCCTGCGAGATGCGATTTATGTCGAGAAGATCGTCAATCAGCCTGGCCTGATACCTGGTCTGCCGGTCAATGATTTCCAGGGCGCGCTGCCGTTCAGAAGGAGAAGGATGCCCGCCTTGAATGATATGAGTGGCCGTTCGAATTGACGCCAGCGGATTGCGCAATTCGTGCGACAGTACAGCCAGGAATCGGTCCTTTTGTTCGTCAGCCTTGCGAACTTGCTCCCTCGCGTCATCGCGTTCTTGCCGCGCTTCATCCACGTACTGTTCGACCGACCCGAGCTCACTCTGATCAGTGAGCTTGAGGACTACTTCACGGGCCTGAAACAGGCCTTCGGGCGGTAATCGATCTCGGAGTTGCTCGATCGTTTCTCTCAGCAACTTGCGGAAAATCGAAAACTCCCAGATCAATTGCGTGACCGAGTAACCCTGCGCCCTTCGTGTTGTTCCGTGCCGCACTCCCGCTTCATGAATCCCCGCTTCGACCACCTGTTCTCCATGCAGACAATTCGCAATGCTCTCGAGCAAAGCTGGAAGATGATCATCTAGTTGGTCATTAGTAAAGCTCAGCCGGCCGTCGGGGAGACGCGCATCGGCACGTACGAGGCCACGCCAACGAGTAAGCAGATCGTTTTTACAAACGCTCAGGTGTTCTGCGGCAAGGGCATTCGAGGAGACCATGGTTGATCCGTCAGGTATTTAAGTGGAAGTCCCTTACCCGAGCAACTGATAATCAAAGTTTCGATCCGCTCATCAAGTTGGCGAGAGTGCTTGCGCGATTTGAGGGGACTCACCCTTCCACAAATTAACAGTCTTCCAATGAGGGGTTGCCCACGTGCGCGGGAAATGTCTACGAGCGATGTAGCGTTGGGCAGTAGATTTTCTATTGATTGCGTTGCCCAAATATGCCCAGTTTGTAGCAAGTCTTCCGCATCATCGAACGCTACAAGGATCGTGCACCACATGTGTGATTCATCGCTCGCGAAACTCTCCTTGGCGTTGATTCTTTGCTCGGCTCTGGCTCTGATGCCGCTCTCAGCACTAGCACACGGAGGCGGAGGAGGTGGTGGAAACGGCAATGGTGGCGGAAACGGCAATGGCGGTGGGAACGGCAATGGCGGCGGCCATGGTAATGGCGGCGGAAACGGTAACGCAGGTGGTGGCGTGAGTGGCGGCTCAGCGGGAGCGCCGAGCGGCGCAGGGGTAGGCACCATCAGCGCCGGGCCGATAGGTGCCGGTGCAAGCAGCGCCGGCTCTGCAGGCGCCGCTGCGGCCGCAGGATCGGTGGCAGCGGCGATTAGCTCCGGGGTTGCGGCGACTGGCGGGAGTGCCGGTGCGAGCAGCGCCGGTTCTGCAGGCGCCACTGCGGCAGCAGGATCGGTGGCGGCGGCGATTAGCTCCGGGATAGCAGCCCCTGTTGGCAATCCCGGTGCTCAGGGCTCCGGACCATCCAACATCGGTACATCTTCCCCCGGCATCGCAAGCCTTAGCGGCGTTGCTGGTTCACCCAACATGGAGTCTGGATTGGGGGGCAAAGGTCGAAATTACTCGTCGTTTCCGGAACTGGTAGAAGCGAACAGCAAAGCAGATGTCGCCGTCAGGAGCGCGTTGAGCAATTTTCCGGAGCTTCCAAATGCTATTGTGAATACCGCCTCGCCAGCCGCACCACTAATCCGTGCCGGATCCCACTTCCATGGACGCCACCGAAACCGCCACCTGCATCACAGGACGGTTAAGTTCCCCCTCACTACAGCCATCGTCAAGGAATGAGCATCGAATGGGGAGAACGAACTGGTGGGCAACCAGTCAGAGGCGAATTTCGCGTCACGTCATAATCAGCTTCTTCGCGAGGATGTTGTTTTCGCATGTGCCCTGGGTAGTTGTTGCCACCGGCCAATGTTAGGTTATTAGCGATCTCGTTCGCGAGCTTCTCAAGCCTTGCGGCGGGATTCCTCTTTTACGGCGCACCCGCGCGCCAGGCGCCATGTATCACCCGAAGTTAAGACCCCCGGCATAAAAGTGCCCTAGTCAATCCCACGCGCCTATCTCCAAAATCGCAGCTGCCTATCGCAAAGCCGACCGCTCCCTCGACCACATCATTCAGCTCTTAGCCGCCTGAACAGCCCACTATCTGAGACGAAAATCCTCAGAGTCACTCGTCAAGAATCTAAACGCGATTACTGCGCTCGCTCCTAGTCTACATGACGACGTGTTCGGAATAGAGGTTGTCTATTATAGAGCCTAGTGGAGTACGTGACAGAAGGTAATTGCGATGGTCGAGGCGGGCACCAGATGGGGGATTACCCGCAAAAAGCCGCTCGGCCGCTACAACAGCCAGCACTCTTTCACGACGGAGAACCGCTGCAACAATTCCAGGCCATTGTGCCACTGCCGCTTTCGGGTTGCTTATAAAAAGAACCTCCATTGACGGGTACCACATCAATTTAGGTTTTTTGAACGGGAGCCAGCCGAAAGCGACGCTACCAGGAAACGAGCGCCGTTTCAGCACGATGTAGCTATGCTCCTCTCCATGCCGCAGAAGATAATGACTAAGTCGATATGAAGCGTGGTCGCGCAAGATCCGAAGCTCATCGCCTTGAAGGAATTGCGCGATCTTTTTGGGCTGGCTGATGATTTCGGGGGTACGGGTGAAAAATTTGGCCGGGAAATGCCATGGAAGGTATACCAGTTTCCGCACATCGATGGTCTCGAACCGCAACGCTTCCATCACTCGCCGAACCTCCGGCGACGCTGAGAGATTAAGAATCGCGTAGTCCTTTTGCGACAGGAGCGCATAGAGCAACTTCATGGAGGCCCAGCGGAACTGCGGCTTTACGTACCATGTTGACATGTTGCAAGTTTTTACAATACTGCCGGCCAGAGGCCGCTCGGCATATACCGCGCCCAAAAATCCTACGATTTCATGGCCGGCATTGAGCATGTAGCCCAGGTTTGGCTTGTGAGCAGGCTCCGTCCAGCTATACTCAAATAGACCCCGTAGCCTCTCAGGTGCGAAATTCGGCACGAAGTCCTTACGTAGAAACTCAATTAGATCCGGAACATCACTTTCTCCCACTGGGCGCACGGTCACGCTGCTTGCGTCACGGCTCATAATCAGGCGAGTTGTACTCTCGATTCTTTGCGGAGAATAGTTTCGACCCCGAAAAGGGCATTCAAGAGTCCCAAGCGGGTCACTGGTATGCTGCGACGGGGCAGGCATAGCAGGTGCTCACGGTGCTGCGGAAACAGGTTGCCTTGCCGTGTTGTGACGGCGGTATCGAATCCAGCTTTCCGCGCGGCCTGAAATTCGCGTATACCGCAGGCGTCGCTGCGCCCGAAGGAATACGCCAAATGGCGGATTTCCAGACCGAGCCATACCTCCAGTTTGCGACGGCTCTCGTCAAGTTCGAACCACATCTCGTCTTGGTGCATCTGTGAAAGACGCTGATGAGTGACGCAGTGCGATCCGATAGTCACTAGCGGATCCGAAGCGAGCTCCTGCAGCTGGTCGATGGACAAAGCTTCGCGATCGAGACACCGATCTGGGTCTATGCTGTTGCGCTTGTACAATTCGCGTAAAGTTGGAGTAAAGCTGTCGCCCCATTGGTGACATAGGGCGTTCAACTTTTGGTAAGAATTCCATTTTTGCTCAAAGGTCTGCCCCGGGAGGATGGTCGACTGCGAACTTGTCAGCGATGGCACTTCCACGCTATCGCTCTTGACTATCAATTCGTGGTTAGCGCCCCACCAATAGAATATCGACCGCTCAACAATGCCCGTGGTGACGTAAACGCATAATGGAGCCTGGTATTCGCGAAATATAGGGAGTGCGAGAGTCAAGCTGTCAGCATACCCATCGTCGAAGGTAAAGCAGGCGAACCGGCGACCTGTTCGGGGTCCGCGTCCGCTGATCCGATCGCTTATCTCCTGGACACTGACGATATCCCAATCGAGTTTCCGCAATGTAGCGAGGACCTCGGTTAGGATATCTGAGCGCAGAAGATGGTGTGGCTGAAGCACCAGGGAGTTTGGCTCGACGACCCGGTGCAGACTGAAAATGAGACCGAGCCCACCATAGATTGTGCTTAGCGCCCGATAAATGCCCGCTTCGTAAGCCAGATTGAGCAGTGGGGGTGCAATCCTGCGGAGCCAATTTTGCCTGGTAATTGATGTCTGCGGAGTTAGCGCCGAAGACATACGTTTTTCTTTTTGTACGAGCGACACGCCTGCTGTTCAATCCTCGGTCGTCATCTCTGCTTCGAACGAAGTCGGATCAGCTCAAATCATGACGTTGTATAAGTACAAAACAAAACACGACCGAGCAACGATTAGCATAGCCTGGATGCGCCATTTATGTGTGAATATTGAAAGAAATAGCACAGAGTTCGCGCAAATCTTGATTGCACGCCACGAAACCGCGCGTGGCTCGCCGCGCAGACCGCTACGGCAGGTTCATCCAGAAGGGGCCGAAGCCTTGCACTTGTCGGAAATCGATTCGGACAATTCCAAGTCGGATGCGTTTGCGCCTCCGACGAGCAACTGGTCGAAGAAATCCTCTATTTCACAAAAGACCTGGTGGAGCAGAAGGGATTTGAACCCTCGACCCCTACGTTGCGAACGTAGTGCTCTCCCAGCTGAGCTACTGCCCCACTCCAGCACGGCGCCGGCGGTTGGTAATGAAAACTCGCTCGCTACAGCTTAGCGAGAAAATGCCCGGATTCCAGCCGCGTTCGCAGCCAAGCGCGCAAATTATCAGCCAATTCCGGCCTTTTCAAGGCGAAGCCGATTTGTGCCGTCAGATAGCCGACCCGATCCCCCAAGTCATAGCGCGTCCCTTCAAATTCGTAGCCGAACATTTTGCGCTTTTTGTTCAGTGCCAGTAATCCGTCGGTCAACTGGATCTCGCCCCCGGCACCAGGCCGCCCACGTGCCAGTAAGTCGAAGATGTCGGCTGTGAGCACGTATCGGCCCACAATCGCAAAGTCGCTCGGCGCCTGCTCGATTGGCGGCTTCTCGACCATCCCGCGCAATTCGTATAAGCGCGGGCGGGCGGGCCGGACCTCCACGATTCCGTATTTTGGGATTTCGCTCTTGGCCACCCTCATTAGTGCGACTGATGGTGCGTTCAGGGCTTCACTAGTGTCGAGCAACTGTCGGAGGCACGGGCGCTCGCTGTCGAAGATGTCGTCGGGCAGCATAACGGCGAACGGCTCATCCCCAACTGCTTCGCGTGCCTGCAATACCGCATGGCCAAGCCCCAGCGGCTGGTCTTGCCACGCCGCGGTGAAGCGCGCAAGCTGATTAGTTTGACGTACGCTCTCCAGGATGTCGTGCTTGCCGCGTTGCTCCAGATGGCGCTCCAGTTCCGGGGCGGGCTGAAAATGGTCCAATCCAATTGTGCGGTTGGGACTGAGCACCAACACGATTTCTTCAATTCCCGACGCCACCGCCTCTTCCACCACTACCTGGAGCGCCGGCTTGTCAACGACGGGGAGGATCTCTTTCGGGATTACCTTGGACGCCGGCAGCATCCGCGTGCCGAGGCCGGCAGCAACAATCACGGCCTTACGAACTTTCATTGCTCTCCATGGATCTGATATGCGCCGTTTCCCCGGCCCCACCCCGGGGCTTCGCTTGAACGGTGCTTATAGCGAAGCTTACCTGGTACAAACACGTCAAGCCATGGGGGCAATACGGGCGAGCAGTTGGTGGAGGGGAGTACGAGATCCGGCCAACGCAGCTGTTAATGTGCCTTCTTAGCCTGCTAGATCGCTGCTTGTTCTGATAATGCTCGGCCGTGATGTAAAGTTGATTTCATGAGGACCGCGTATTTCGACGCGTTTTCAGGGTTGAGCGGCGACATGATTGCCGGAGCGTTGCTCGATGCCGGCGCAGATTTTGGCGATCTAAAAAGCGTGGTGGACGCGCTTCGTCTGCCGGGTTGCGTGCTCTCCACATGCCGCAAATCAATCAGTGGGATCGAAGCGCTGAAGTTCGACGTTGAAGTGCGCGAGCAGCAGCCCGAACGCCGTTTGCGTGATATCCGGCGGATTATCGAAGGCGCTGGCATTTCGCCGAAGTTAACCAGCGACGCGGTCCGGGTCTTCGCGCTACTGGCGGAGGCCGAGGCCAAAGTTCATCACACGACACCCGAGCAGGTTCATTTTCATGAAGTCGGCGCTGTCGATGCGATTGTTGATATCGTCACCGCGGCATGGGGTATCGGCCAGCTTGGGATCGCGGATCTGATGGTCTCTCCGCTGCCGTTGGGCGCGGGATTCGCTCAATCGCGCCATGGGATTATTCCAGTGCCCGCCCCTGCAACGCTGGAACTGCTGGCCGGCTTCCCGGTCCGTTTGAATGATGGGTCTTCGGAAATGGTGACGCCGACCGGGGCCGCAGTGTTGAAAGCCTTTGCGCGGCCTGCGCAGGGGGTAGTCCCGTTCGCAATTGAGCGGATTGGCTATGGAGCCGGCAGCAAGGATTTTGCTGACCGTCCCAACGTACTTCGGCTACTGATCGGAAGTGGTAGCGGTGCTTTTGAGTCCGACGAGCTCGTGGAAATCTCGGCCAACATCGACGACCTGAATCCCCAGGTATACGATCACGTGTGTGAGCGACTGTTCGCAGCGGGCGCACGCGACGTTACGATAACCTCGACAATTATGAAAAAGGGGCGGCCGGGAGTTATTCTTGCCGTGCTGGCCGAGCCGGTGCTCCGCGATCAGATCGCCACCATCATGTTTACCGAGACCTCAACGATTGGCATGCGCTTCCATGCGGTCTCGCGGCTTAAGCTTCCGCGCCAGACGCTGTCGGTGGATACCCGTTTCGGTCCAATCAGGGTGAAAGTATCAGGTATTGGCACTTCGCCGTTCACGATTGCGCCAGAATACGATGACTGCCATCGCGCCGCGCTGGAGTATGGGGTTCCGCTTAAGCTCGTGATGGACGAAGCGCGGAATGCGACCAACCAGGCCGTTACAACGTGAGCGAGCGCTTACGGATCACCGAAATTTTCTTCAGCATCCAGGGCGAGTCGACCTGGGCCGGCTGCCCCTGTGTCTTCGTGCGGCTGACAGGATGCAACCTCCGCTGCCGCTGGTGCGATACTGAGTACGCATTCCACGAAGGCAATCAACTAAGCATCGGCGAAATTCACGAGCGGGTGCGTAGCTACGGATGCAATCTGGTTGAGGTTACCGGTGGTGAACCGCTATTGCAAAAAGACGTTCATCAGCTCTTCGCGCTTCTCCTGGAGAGCGGTTTAACCGTGCTGCTCGAAACTTCCGGTGAGCGGGACCTCGGTCGCGTCGATCCGCGGGTTATTAAGATAATGGACTTGAAATGTCCATCGAGCGGTGAATGCGCACGCAATCGCATCACTAATCTGCGATATCTCTCTGAGCGCGACGAACTGAAGTTTGTCATCGCCGACCGATGTGATTTCGAATGGGCCTGCGAGATACTCACACAGTATCAGCTGGCTCGCCGCGTTCGTGCGGTTCTGATGAGCCCGGTTTTTGGAACGCTACCGCCCGCCGAGCTGGCCGATTGGATTCTGCGGGAGCGCCAGCCGGTTAGGATGCAACTGCAGATGCATAAGCATATATGGTCGCCAGACAAGCGCGGCGTGTGAGATTTGTTCCAATTCGATCATCCCACCTACGCAGGTATAACCCCATTGCTTTCCTCCCAAGGCATACCGCGGCGGGGGATCGTCATACGGCGCGATCAAACTTCAGACAAAAAGACCTATTCCGCCGCTTGATTAACTCAGATGCGGCTGAAGCGAAGCTTCACTCGCGGGCGTGTGCCGCGCTGCGGAAGTATACTGGGTATAGAATGACGTGTTTAGCCCGTCACTTTCCTTGATTACTGCACCTCGTCATCGTCGTTGACGATTCGCGAGGGGAGCGCTGATCCCGGCGCATTATCGCGGTCAGGTACGGAAAGATTGCCGCTCGTCGTGGGACTAGCGCTGGGCGGGATTGCGCTCGCCCCATCCGCCACCGGTTCACCAGGCGGAAGCGGTTCGACCGCTTTTGCAGGAACTAACGCCGGTGGCGGGCTCGCCGGAACTGATGCCGGCGGCGGGGTAGACAGATTGGCGGATTCGATGCCACTGCCCGGCTCCGGACCGGGCATCACGTAGGTCGGGACTCCGGACCGAAGTTCAACTGCCTTCTGTAGCTTGGCCATATCAACCTGATCCTCCAGGCCGAGCCGTCCGGTTTCGCGCAGAGCATAATTCCACAATCCCGGATACTTTGCGTAGAGGTCGTCGTGAACCTCAACGTAAAGCGCGTCGCCCCGCCAGCCAAACTTCACGGGTTGATAAACAAAGCGGCCGGGCGTTCCAATTCCAACTTTAGAGTACAGACGTTCGATATCCTCAGGGTATAGCCGCACGCATCCGTGGCTGACACTCATTCCCACGCCCCAGGGTACATCGGTGCCGTGAAGTGCATACTCCGGCAGACTCAGTGACAGCCGATAATGGCCAAGCGGATTGTCCGGTTCGCCGCCGGGAATCACATGATCAGCTTCACCGTCGCGTTCGAGATGTTCTTGATAGATATCATCGGGCACGACCCAGGTCGGGTCTTTGGTTTTTGCTACTACCCGCCACTCGCCAACCGGAGTCTTCCAGTCGAAGCGGCCGAGACCGACCGGAAAGGTATACACTACTGAAGCACTTCGACGACTGAAGGAGACCTTCTTCAACTTACCCCGGTGATGATGAATCGCAACAGGTGAGGGATAGAAATAGTAAAGCCGCATTTCGGGGATATTCAGCACAACGCCGACCCGCGGCCCCTCGGGTAGAATATGCTCGGTCGGCAACAGTATCTCTTTGCCGGAGGGCGGTGCCCACCAGTCGAGATGATTATTCGCGTCCGAGACCTCCTTGGCCGACAGCCCGTACCATCGCCCGACGTCCAGCAGGGTGTCCCCCGGCTGAGTCTTGTACATGCTGAGTGAACCGATGACGTCGCCGCGTGAGCCAGGCAGCGGATAGGCATACAGCGGCCGGTTTGCGTATGCATCCTCGCTCCAGCTATGTGCGGGTGAAGATGAAGCGAATGCCGCCAGCAAAAATGGTATCGTTACTAACCATTTTAGTAGCAATTGCCCGAATGACGTCCGCCCTTGCTTCGCCTCGATGCCCCCATAGATCATCGTCAATTTACCCCTGCATGTTTGAGCGGAGCTGATATCTTCATAGCAATTTTAAGGTACACGCAATTAGCCGGCAATGGCCCGCAAATTGGCGAATTTGAGTACGAGTAATTTGAGGCCGCCCCGTTCAAAGGCTACCCACACCTTAGCCGCGTCGCCGCGTCCTTCGCGCCGCTTGACTACACCGCGGCCGAAGGTTGGATGGTACACCTTGGCGCCGACATTGAGAGCCGCCGGGGTAGCGCCGTCCGTTTCCGGCACCTGGCTGTCGCTGTAATCGATGTAAGGCTCGTTCGAAACCGGGCGCAGGGTCGCGAAAGGCGC
>JAMXLL010000291.1 GCA_024281015.1 Candidatus Binataceae bacterium | reverse complement strand
GGACGATGAGTGCCACGCCATGCGAAGTGCGTGGTCCCGCTCCCGTCCTAGGCGCAGATACTGATCAGGTTTTAAGCTCGTTGTTAGGGTTTTCCGGCGAGAGAATCGCAGCCCTCCGTCGCGACGGTGTTGTGGCCTGAGTCGGGCAGGATCTTAGCAGTCCGTGCTAAGCACTCTTAGCATCCGCTGCCAGTCTGCTCGGCGGAACTGATAACTGTCCCGATTTCATTCATAAAATCATTGGCGCGATCCGGCACGACTGTTGCCCTAAAGCGAGTCATGCTGGCGAAAAGTCAAATAGGGATGAGGGCGACCTCGCTTCAGACCAATATTGGCTATTCGATCTTCGAGACCAGTTTATGGAAAACCGCCCTCATAATTGTTGCCGCGGCTTGCCTGGCGATCTCGCTGATGACCCAATTTGGCCAAGCAACCAGGCTTGAAAGGGGGGCTGAAATCGCCCTTTCGCGGGCCTGGCAGTTGCTCCACGAGGCCGATGGCGAAAACCGCAAGGTGCGCCCCCTGCCACTATCGGTGGCGGGGCTCCAAGTGATCAACAAGTTCGCGTAAGCGACTCCACGGCCTGACAACCGTTTACAGGATAGCGAGAACTGAGGAGTGCGGGTGGCGTGCTGGAAAGTGCCAGTGCGCTAATCGGTTGTTCGCCCGCTACTCCTTATTCACCCTTCCAGTTGGGCTTGCGCTTCTCGGCGAAAGCCCGCGGACCTTCGATCAGGTCCTGCGAGCTGAAAAGCTTCTTCATGGCTGGGAAAGTCGTGTTATTGGCTTCCTCCAGTGACATATGCAGGCCGCGGTAAGCAGCTTCCTTACTCGCCTGAATGGACAGGGGCGAACACTCCATGATCTCAGCAGCCCAGCGCTCGGCGGTTGCAATCAAGTCTTTCAACGGGACAACCTCGTTGACCAGTCCCCATCGATGCGCTTCAGCAGCGGTGATATGCCGGCCCGTCATCATCATGCCCATAGCGATTTTCAGCGGGATATGACGCGGGAGCCGATGTACTCCCCCTGCGCCAGCCATCAGTCCGACCCGCGGTTCCGGCAAGCCAAAGCGGGCGTGTTCAGCGGCAATGATAATGTCGCAGGCCAGAGCTATCTCGCATCCACCGCCCAAAGCAAAGCCGTTTACCGCGGCAATAATCGGTTTGTTGATGTCATAACGCGAGGTGATACCGGCAAAGCCGCCCCGCCAGCGGGGCATCGGCTCACCTCGGTGCGCGGCCGTATATTTCAGGTCATTGCCCGCGGAAAACGCCTTATCGCCGGCGCCGGTGACAACCGCGACCCACATTGCCTTGTCAGCGACGAAATCGTCCCACACCGAATCCATCTCGACGTGGCAAGGCGGATGCATCGCATTCATCACTTCGGGGCGATTGAAAGTGATATAGGCGAGATGCCCCTTCTTCTCATAATTGACATATTTCAATTCCATTTCGATGCTCCCATGCGCTGACTGGCGCGCCCCGAACGCATCGCACAATTTCCACGATTTCTCAACGATTTTGCAGGCGAACTAGGGTTGGGTTTCTTCATCAAGCAGCTCGAAGAACGCCTCGATACTCTGCATCAGTTGCCGCCGTATCTGGGCGCGCGTGCCCTCGATCAAATGCATTGTGACTCGGCCGGATGTGCCATCAGCAAGGCTGACTTTAGCAGCCTCGATTGCCGCAACCTGGTCGGCGGCAAAGATTCTCATTCCGTATACCAAGGCGCCTCTCGGCTGCCGCCCTTTAACCAGCTTGAGCTTGCGCCGCATCATTGGATCTCCCGGAGTGGCGGGCTTTTCGGCGGCGCCACCCGTTACGGAGCGGTTGTATCATAATGAGCGTCTCGGCGGACCTCGATTTGACTCTCTCTGATTTCATCCTCACAATCCGTGTGGCGATGCTCATGGCGAGGGGTACGATGTTTCTCGCGCTGGCGATTTCGGCAGTGGCGCTGAGCGGTTGCGGTTTGGCCTATGATGCCAGTACCCACGTGCGGGCCAGCCGTATGGAGCGAACCTTGAAGCCCGGGCAGTCTTCGCTCGAAGTGCATCAGAGCTGGGGTGAGCCCGACTTGCGGCAATATCTTGGTCGAAGCGAGCAAGTCTGGAGCTATGCAATTCAGCCCAACAACAATGATGTGGCTGCCACCCTGTTGTATACCTCGGTCAAGGCGGGCGACAATGGCCGGTTCCTCGATTTGAAGTTTGTGAATGGCAAACTCGTCTCATGGAGCAAGGCTGAACACACTATACCAGCCAAGCAGGGGAGCGGATTCAGTTTTGGGGTGGGGCCTGGGGGTGGCGTCTCGAACCTGGCTCATTTCTGAACGGTCGGCGGGCCCCAAAATGGCCGGTTGCAACTGACCGCACGCATTGGTGTAATTAGCTTTGCTGCAGGTTATAGGGGGGATTTTGTCGGCGCGACATGTTTTAGCGCTGCGTTCGCGCCAGCAAGGCATTTTGTCTAATGGCGACCGCTCAAAAGAGCTTTGAGACGATTCTGCTCGATCAATCCTGGGTCTCACCTCAGGACCTGGAAAAGGCCCGCCAGCGGCGAAAGCCTGGGCAGGAAATCGCCGATGTTCTGGTCGACATGGGGGCCTTGGAGCCGCAACGCCTGGCTCGTGCGCTCGCCCAGGAATATCAATTGCCGTTTCTGGCGCAAATCGACGAGCATGTAATCCAGGGCGAACTGATCGCCAAAGTACCGATCAACTACGCTAAAAAGAACCGGCTCTTGCCCGTGCGGGTTGATGGTGAGGAACTTACAGTGGCGATCGCCGACCCCGCCAATTATGAGGCGCTCGACGACCTGCATGTGCTGTTTGGGAAGACCATTCAGCCGGTGGTGGTGCCTGCCGAAGTTATCGCTCAGGCGATCAATCGCGCCTACGATCAGGTTACTACTACGTCGGCAGAAGACCTGATGATTGACCTGGAGGAAGAGCGGCTCGATCTGGTGGCCAGCGAACTCGCGTCCGAGCCGCGCGACCTGCTCGAAGCCGACGATGCCGCGCCTATTATAAAATTGGTGAACGGGCTGCTATCGCAGGCCGTTAAAGACCGCGCCAGTGATATTCATATCGAGGTCTTCGAAGAGGAGCTGGTGGTTCGCTTCCGGGTCGACGGCATGCTTTATGACGTGCTGTCGCCAGCCAAGCGCTTCCATCCGGCCATCACGTCCCGCATTAAGGTAATGTCTGGCTTGAATATCGCCGAGAAACGGCTGCCACAGGACGGCCGGATCAGGGTCAGAATAGCTGGACGTGATATTGATATTCGAGTCTCTGTTATCCCGACCGCCTTTGGCGAGCGGATTGTGCTTCGGCTGCTGGACCGCGCCCAGGCTTTGGTTGATGTGAACCTCGACCGCCTTGGCTTCTCCGGTGACAATCTTCGCAAAATCGACCGCCTTATCCGGCAAAGTCATGGGATCATCCTGGCGACCGGACCGACCGGTTCGGGTAAGACCACGACCTTGTACGCTTGCCTCAGCCGCATCAACTCGCCGGAAAAAAACATCATCACCATAGAAGATCCTATCGAGTACCAGCTTCACGGTATCGGCCAGATGCAGGTGAGCCCGAAGATCGAGCTGACGTTCGCCAATGGTTTGCGTTCGATACTGCGGCAAGATCCCGACGTAATAATGGTAGGTGAAATCCGCGACAGCGAGACTGCCGAGATTGCGATTCAGGCCGCATTGACCGGACACCTAGTCTTTTCAACGCTACACACCAACGACTCCTTCGGCGCGCTCACGCGCTTGGTGGATATGGGCATTGAACCTTTCCTGGTATCGTCGTCGGTGATGGCGGTATTGGCGCAGCGCCTGGTTCGTGTGCTCTGTACCGATTGCCGCGAGCCCTTTCTACCTTCCCCTGCCGAGCTGAACCGTATTGGACTTAGTTCGGCCGCTTGCAGCGGCCCGATCTACCGGGCCAAGGGTTGCCGCGCCTGCCGCAACACTGGGTATCGCGGGCGTAGTGCCGTGCACGAACTGATGATCGTGGATGACGAGGTGCGGGAACTGCTCATGAAAAAAGCCGATGCTTCGTCGATTCGGCGGGCATGCACCGGTAAAGGAATGAAGGTCTTGCGTCAGGATGGAGCGGATCGAATTGTGTCCGGGCAAACGACAATCGAAGAGCTGCTGCGCGTCACCCAGGAGGACATACTTTAGCGTCGCAGGGACGGGCGAATCGCTTGTTCTCTGGCGCGCTTGCTGACAACAATGCCGGTTTTTGCTTACCGGGGTTTAGCTCCCAATGGCCGTTCGATCAACGGCGTAATCGATGCTGACAGCCCACGCAGTGCGCGGGGCAAGTTGCGCGAACTCGGCATCTTCCCGACCGAATTATCCCCGGAGCAGGCAACCGCAAAAACGGCGCCTGCGCAGGGGTGGTTGCCGGGCTTCGGGCGGCGGATTCCGGCCACTGAGCTTGCCTTACTGACTCGCCAGCTCAGCGCGTTGCTAGGTGCCGGGGTCCAACTGGTAGATGCGCTCGGCGCTTTAGCGGACCAGACCTCGCGCGCCGTTAGCAAGCGCATCCTCTCACAGGTGCGCGAAAGCGTGCGCGAAGGCTCATCCTTGGCCGACGCATTGGCGGCCCATCCCGAAACCTTCTCCGACCTTTATGTGGGAATGGTGCGCGCCGGAGAGACGGCCGGCGCTCTCGAAGCAGTCTTAAACCGGCTGGCCGAGTATTCCGAACGGCAGTCCGAATTCCTGTCGAAGGTTCGCGGCGCGCTGACCTACCCGATCATCATGATGTGCGTCGGCGTGCTGATCATGGGTTTTCTGGTGAGTTACGTGGTGCCACAAGTCGCCACAATTTTCGAAGAACAGCACGCGGCCCTGCCCCTAATGACCCGGGTCCTGATCGGTCTTTCCGATCTTCTTGCCGGGCATTGGTTTGAAATCCTCCTACTTGTAGTAGCTCTCATCGCCGGTATTGCGTTTGGACTGTCGACCTCGGCGGGACGCCGAATCTACGATGCTTGGCTGTTAAGAACGCCGTACGTCGGGCCCACGGTCCTGAGGGTGATTTGCGCCCGCTTCGCGCGGACCCTGGCAACTTTGCTGGAGAGCGGCGTGCAACTGCTGCCATCACTTAGCGCGGTCAAGCGGGTGGTATCCAACGGCCTGCTCGCTGACGCGCTTGAGCAAAGCCGGGAAAGTATTCGCGAAGGCCATGGTATGGGCCAAACTTTGGAGCGGAGCGGTCTCTTTCCACCGCTCCTGGTGGAAATGGTCAAAGTAGGTGAACGGTCGGGCGACCTTGAACAGATGCTCGAACGCGTTGCCGACAACTACGAACGGGAAGTGGAAGCGTCTTTGCGCCAGATGACGACTGTCCTAGAGCCACTCATGACGCTCGTGATGGCGGCAATGATTTTATTCATGATGCTGGCGGTGCTATTGCCGATCTTCCAGCTCAATCAGTTGATGCAGTAAGGGGGACTAGTTCCTTGAGAAAAGAGCTTCGCCGTTCTCAGGACGGCTTCACCCTCATTGAACTGATGGTGGTCATCCTGATAATCGGTCTGCTGGCCACCATCGTAGTGCAAAATCTGCGTAGCGCCACGGATAAGGCCAAACGGGTCAAGGCACAAGCGGACATCTCGCAGCTCAAGAGCGCGCTGGACCGCTACTACCTGGATGCCGGTTCATATCCATCCAGTGACCAAGGCTTGGCGGCGCTGGTCGCCGCCCCGAATACGGGCAATGATCCCAAGGATTGGGCCGGTCCTTATATCGAGCGGATCCCGGCTGATCCGTGGGGTCATCCATACGTTTATCAAAGTGATGGCAATGAATATTTGCTCAAGTCCTATGGGGCTGACGGAGTAGAGGGCGGCGAAGGCAAGAACGCCGATATAGACGGCAGTAGTAACGGCTGACCAATCCGGCTGGCGCAGGGGTATCAATGTTATCCATCGGACTAACTGGCGGAATCGGCTCCGGCAAGAGCACCGTAACCAAAATTCTCGGTGAGCTGGGCGCGCCGATAATCGATGCCGATAAGGTCGGCCACGCGATTTATGCCCCCGATGGTCCCGCCTACCAGGAGATGATTGTAGCGTTCGGACGGGAGATTCTTGCCCCCGATGGTACCATCGATCGCCGTAAGCTCGGCCCCCTCGTTTTTGCTGATGCCGCAGCTCTACAGCGGCTCAACTCAATAGTCCATCCCAAGATGTTTACGCGTATGCGCCAAATGATCGAAGAGTTGCGCAGCGGCGGCGAGCGCAATCCGATTGTGATCGAGGCGGCCATTTTGATCGAAGCCAACTGGCAACCACTGTTCGACCAAATCTGGCTGGTTACCGCTTCCAAAGAGCGGGTGATTGAGCGAATAGAACGCGACCGGGGGCTCAAACCCGAACAGACCGAAGCCCGCATCCGGTCTCAATTACCCGATGAACAACGGCGGAAATATTCGAGCACCGTGATTACCAACGATGGCACCATTGAGGAGCTGCGCGATAAAGTTGCCCACCTCTGGCAGGCCGCGCTGGCCTCAGGCCGGTAGCACTATGCCGCGCGGTTCAGCGGGCGAATGGCAATCGTCCGGTCTCTTCCCAGTCAATGACGCGACGCGAGCGCAGGTCGCGAATTTGCGCTTCGCTGTACCCCAGCTCCTGTAGCATTCGCTCTGTATGCTCGCCGGGAAATGAACCATGCCGCAAAACCCCGGGCGCATCCGAGAAATTGATTATAGCGCCATGGCGCAGATACCTCCCGAAGCGCGGACTATCCACTTCCACGGCCATCCGGTTGGCTGCAGCCTGCGGATGCTCTTCAACGAATGCTCCGAGATCCCCATCAGCGCGCACGCAAGCCACGCCGGCCGCTGTCATTAGTTCTTCCCAGCGATCAGCCGGGAGCTGTGCGAACGTTTTTGCAATTTCACTGGCGAGTGCATCGTCATTCGCTGCGCGGCCCGAAATGCTGGCAAACCTCGCATCAGTGAGCCAATCGAGACGGCCGGCAGCACGGCCGAACGCCTTCCATTCATGTTCGAACATACAAGCCAGAAAGACCCAACCGTCACTGGCCGGGTATAGACGATACAGTGCATTCAGCCCATAGCACTGCTCGTCAGGCAGCCCACAAGCCGGCCGGTCCTCGTAATCATAAGCCTCATCGGCGTTAGCCCAGGCATTCGCCTGCAGCATCGTGACCTCTACTGCTTGTCCGCGGCCAGTGCGGGTGCGTGCAACTAATGCCAAAAGAATACTGGTCGCGACGGCCTGCGAAGTGTTGGGATCGGGATTCGCTTCATTCGCCCGCATCAGCAGGCGGGACACTTCTTTGATTTGCTCTAGATCCATCTGTTGCTCGGGCGGGGGAGGATTGGCACGCCCTGCCTGGCGCAGGGCACCGCCCAAGAGGGCGCCGGGGATTGGATGAGCGCCGGGGCGTCGCGAATGCGGTCCACTAGCACCATACGCCCCGACGTAGACGTGAATAAGACGGGAATTCAGCCTGCGACAGCTATCCCAATCGATGGCCAGCCGTTGTGGTACGCCGGGCCTGAAATTGTGCAGCAGGACATCAGACCGCGCGATTAGCTGATGGATGATGCTCTGCCCTTCAGGACTTTGGAGATTAACCTGAATAGCTTCCTTGCCCGCGTAGTTTTTGACATTCAATGGCGCCATGCCACCGCCAACGCTGATTGTCTGTTCCCGCTCCGGGGTGGCGTCGACCTTGATTACCCGCGCACCCATTTCTGCCAGCATTGCAGCCGCGTAAGGGCCCGCTATTACCATCGAGAAATCGAGCACCGTGATCCCGTCCAAAACCGGCTTAGTTGGCGGTCGACTAGTGGCATGGCACTCAGCCGTTTCGGCAATATCCCGAGGCTGATGCTCGCCGGTCGCAACTCGCTTCAGTACCTCGAGGTTATGCTGCCCGAGAAGAGGGGCCGGACCCCCGACTTTTCCCGGAGTATCGGCCAGCCGGGCCAGGACGCCGAGTAGCGTCAGCCGTCCGAC
>JAMXLL010000290.1 GCA_024281015.1 Candidatus Binataceae bacterium | reverse complement strand
TCAAAGCGTGGCCGGCGGGGCGCTGCCGTGGATGCCATCGCCGCAGTCGTTATCCTTGAGGGTTGGCTTGAGGCCCAGAGAGACGCACTATGATGGCGCTCTTAATGGCGCAGCTCACCCAGTCGCCAGTCAACCCTTTCGCCAACCATCACACATGTCCTGTCGTAGAATGGCGCGGGCCGCGAGCTTTCGTTAGACTTGCGTGCCAAGGATGAGAACGGCTTCTGTTACCCTGGTGGCCGCCACGCTTGTCTTTCTGGCCGCCGTATCCGTCTATTATTACTTTATAATCCGGGCCGCTCCACTCTTCGCTCCGCCGCGCATCGTGTCGATCCACAAGGGCGACTCAGTGGCCTCGGCGGCGCGGCTGCTGCGGCGCTCGGGTGTGATCGCGAATACTCTCGGCTTCATCGTGTATGCTGAGCTGAGCGGGCAGGCCGGACGCATCAAACCCGGTGACTACGCGTTCAAAGGTGGGGAAGGGACCCCGGAAGTGCTGCGCCATCTTGTCAACGGCGATTTCCTAATAGTCACCGTTACTATTCCCGAAGGGGTGACCGTTCATCAGATCGGCGAGCGGCTCGAGGCGGCCGGGCTGGTGTGTGATAACGTGTTTGATCAGACCGCATTTGATGGACCTTTGATCAAACAGCTAGGGTTAGGAGCGCTGGGCGCAGAGGGATTTCTGTTTCCCGCGACTTATCATTTCTCTCCCTTGGCCAGTAGCGACGAGATTTTGGCGGCGATGCTCGAGCGTTTTTACTCGGTTTTAACTCCACAGGTGGAGAACCGACTGTTCGAACTGAGCCTTGATGCACGGCAACTGGTGACGATGGCCTCGATAATCGAGAAAGAGGCAAGGGTCGCGGGTGAGCGGCGGCTGATTGCCAGCGTGTTCTATAATCGCTTGGCAGTGGGAATGCCATTACAATCCGATCCGACGGCTCAATATAACTATGCCGGCGAGGTGGAGAGAGCTGCAGCGGCCATTCGTGTGCGCTCCCTTTTCAACACTTATACGATCCCCGACTTACCGCCAGGACCTATTGCGAATCCGGGGCTGGATTCAATTCAGGCGGCCCTCTATCCGGCACACACACCGTACCTGTATTTTGTTGCACGCCAGGACGGAACGCATATCTTTTCGCGGTCGCTGAGAGAACATGAGCAGGCGATTGCACGGATAAAGCATGACAGCGACCAGCGCCGGAGCCCCCGCAGCTAGATGAGTTCCAGTTTCAATTCGACGAATCCCATTGAAATACTCCTTCGGGCTCGGCGGCGGATTGCCCAGGTCACGGTACTTCGAATCTTGCTGTACGCCGTCTTACCTCTTGGCACTACCATCGCCATGACGACCGGCTGTAACCTGCTCAATGCGCTGGCTTTTGATTACTTCGGTTATCGCATGGATGCGGCTTCCGCCCGCTTATTTCAGGCCGGACTGCTCGGATTGGTGTTGGTTGAGCTTATCGCCATGGTGCTCCTGGGATGGCGAGCGTGGTGGAAGGCCAGCGATTTCATGGATGCGGTAGAGCAGGTCGACCGGCGCGTTGGAGGGCGGCAGGAGGTCATTACACTCGCCGGCCTCTCCGATCCCGCTCACCCTGAAGCCGCCGAAATGCGCTCACCGCTGTTTCCGATCCTTGGGGCGCGCGTGATGAGCCTCCTCGAATCTTTCGACCCGCGCGTGGCCTTTGCCTTTAAAATCCGTGAACCGCTCGTCCGCTCGCTGATCCTTGCAGCGTTCGCGATCACCGTTTTAGGTGGCTCCGCAATAGCTTTGATGAGCCGACCAACCGCGGAGCAGGCAGCAAGCCATCGTCTTGAGCTTGTTGTGAAAGCGATTACAGCGTCGGGACCTGGTCAGACCCAACAGCAGTTAGCATCCGCTACACATGATGTGGCCAAAGATCTGGCCAATCCCAAACTGCCGCCGCAGGAAAAAATCGCCGAACTCCGGGCGCTGGACCAGGAAGTTGAAAAATTTGAGTTACAGCATCATACGGGGGGGCAGGGCCGAGGAAATTCGTCCGGCAGCGGCAGTAGCAGCGGCAACGAGAATGGCGGCGGGAATGGCCAGGGGGGAGGCCGCGGGTCCGGCGCGGCCAAGGGCTCCGGCAATTCCCAAGCCGGGAGCGGAGCCGGTCACGGCAGTAAGGCACAACAACAGCTCGCCGAGCTGCATAATGATATCGCGAAAGCGCGGATGAACCTTGAGCAGGAGCTCAATTCAGGTACAACCGCGAAGGCTCATAATGATTCGACAAAGGCGCCCGGCGCCGCGCCGAGACCTGGCAGCAATCCGAATCAGCCTGGTGGTCAGAATTCCGCAAGCCCCGGCGGCCAGGTACCCCAACCGCAGGCGTTGGCAAACGCGAAAGCGTCGTCGGGTCAGAGTAGGGGCCGGCAGCAACATGAGCGAGGTTCGATGGGAGATACGCATTTGGGCGAATTTCCCAAAGCCGGCAATTATCAGCGCTTCTACAAGCTGGGTGAGCATGGAACAGCGCTAAATGTCCGCGACGCTCGTTATGTCAGCTTTCAATTGCCGACCGAAATCGAATCCGCAGGCGCGGGCACGGTAGTGTCCGACAATAACCGGCCACGAGCGACCACCCCGTACACAAACGCGCCGCTAAAACAGCAGCGGCTGCCGGTTTCAGCCGACGAACAGCAACTGGTACCGCCGCGCTACCGCGAGCTGATACGTTAACCCGAGGAGGAATGATGGGAGCGGCTCCCAGGCAACAGATCTCACCGGTCGATCGTTTGTCCGATTTCTGCCGCAGTTTTGCCCACGCCGAAGCGGAAATAGGCAAGGTCATTGTCGGCCATCGGGAAGTTATTCGAAAGCTGCTCACTGCCTTGCTGGCCGGCGGTCATGTTTTGATCGAAGGGGTGCCCGGTTTAGGTAAAACGCTGCTGGTCAAAACCGCGGCCGAAGCGCTGGGCCTGACTTTCAAGCGGATTCAGTTCACCCCCGACCTGATGCCGTCGGATATCATCGGCACGCAGGTGCTGACGGAAACCGATGGACGCCGGGAATTCACTTTCAAAGCCGGTCCGATTTTCGCCCACGTCGTACTGGGCGACGAGATTAATCGCGCCACCCCGAAAACCCAGTCGGCGGTGCTGGAAGCAATGGAAGAACACCAGGTTACCGTGTTCGGCACCACGTACCCGCTTGCACCACCTTTCTTTGTACTCGCGACCCAGAATCCGATCGAGCTGGAAGGAACTTATCCCTTGCCAGAAGCCCAAATGGATCGATTCCTGTTCAAGGTTGTGATCGGGTCTCCGAAGCCGGATGAATTGCGTGAGATTCTCAACCGTACGACCGGTGCAGTATCTTATCGTCCCCAGCCGATCTTCGACCCGCCGGAGGCGCCCGCCAAAATAGAGGAACTCAAGCTGCTGGTCCGCGAGGTAATGGTCGCGGAGCCGCTGGAGCGGTACATCATATCGATCATTGCCGCGGTTACGCCTGGTGGTCCGGGCACCCTGCCCGAGATCGGCCAATACTTGCGCTTTGGTCCGAGCCCTCGTGGTGCGCAGGCACTCATCCTGTGCGCGAAAGTGAATGCGCTGCTGGATGGCCGCGCCTCAGTTAGTTATGACGACGTTAACGACGCGATCGTACCGTCGCTACGCCATCGGTTGCTTCGTAATTTCCAGGCCGAAGCAGAGAATGTCACGCCGGAATCTATCCTCGAGCAAGCACTCAAGCGCCTCAAGCGGTCAAGCTAGCTTCTTTCATTGAAGCGCCTTGGAAACACCCGGGTGAAAAAATGCTGGGGTTACCGGAAGAATTTACGCCGGAGTTTCTTGCCCGGCTAGAGCACCTGCGCATTAAGACTCGCCGAGAGTATGCCGGGCTGGGCAAGGGGTCGCATCTTTCGCCGCGTCGCGGCTCTTCATTAGAATTCAGCGACTTCCGCCATTACGCGCTGGGCGATGACTTTCGCTATATCGACTGGGGTCTTTATGGGCGCACGGACAAGCTCTACATCAAACTCTTCAAGGAAGAAGAGGATTTGCTCACCTACATCTTCCTCGATGCCAGCGGGTCCATGGGTTTCCCTCCCAATGATCGCAAGTTCGAAGCTGCGCGCCTGACGGCCTTGGCCATCGCCTACGCTGCACTGGCCGGCGGCGACCGCGTGATGATTCGAGTGCTCGGCGGTGCCGGCACTCCTCCTAACCCCGCCCTTGTCTATGGGCGCCACCGGATTATGGAAATAACGCGTCAACTGGCCAGGCTAACCGCCGCAGGAGAAGTTGATTTGGCGCCGGCTCTGGCGCGCGAAATGGTTTCGATTCGACGGGCGGGCAAGGTGTTTGTGATTTCAGACTTCCTGGCTATGGTCAACTCGGTGGAGCGGGCGCTGGGCATTTTTACCGCGGCCAACATGGATGTTAGCGCCGTCCAGATTCTGGGCGGGAGCGAACTCGACGGACAAGGCCTGCAAGGCGATGTCGAGGTGATCGATGCCGAAAGCGGCGAGCGGTTGCGGGTGTCCTTCGGGCCGCGTGAGCGCGAACGTTACCGGCAAACCTTGCAACGGCTGTCTGGCGAGATTCGGAACTTCTGTTTCCGCCGCGGCTTACGTTACGCACTCTACATTACCGGCCGAAATTTTCACGACTTTTTCCTTAATGCCGCGACCGGGCTCGGCCTGGTCCATTAATGCCTGGCTGACCAGTGATGAGAGCGGTTGAGAACGATGTTCGCGCGGATGCTCGTCGCAATACCCGCTTGAGAGTATTTTTCACTCCCCTGTATCGGACGGAATGTTACATCTGCAGAATAAGTTGTTGAGAGCATTATCGACAGCCGACTAGTTGAACAAATGGCGTGGTTTGGCGATTTTGGCCTGCTCTACCCTGCGGCTTTATACCTGTTTGCTATCCCGCCGTTATTGGTAATCGCCTATCTCGCGCGCGAGCGGCCGCGCCAGGTTATGGTATCAAGCGTGATCGCATTCCGCGCGTTGCGGGCCATGCGCGGTGAACGGTTTGGTAAACGGCCTCGTCTCCGATGGACTTTCTTTTTGGAGCTGCTGATTCTCTGCCTGGCCGTGCTCGCAATCACAGGTCCCTACAGGTTACTTCAGCGGAGTTCAGTCGCGATCGTCTTCGATAATTCGGCCGCGATGCAAGCCCTGACGACTAGGGGCAGGAGCCGCTTTGTTACGGTTCGCGAAGAGATGGCCGCCGCCTTGAGCTCGAACGACAGCGTCATCGCGCTTTATCTTACCGCGCCGCAACCCCATCAAACCGGCGTTTTTAATGGGGCAGAGGAGGCGCTTACCGCGATAAAACAGGCGTCAGTAACCGACGCTCCAGAGGATGCTGCGGCGGTGGCCGGCCTCCTAAGCCAGCTTAGTGCGAATCGACGTTTCTCGAGAGTCATCTTCGCCAGCTACCGTCAAATTGCCGATCCTCTCCCACCGCATATTCAGGTTATAACTGCCGGAGAGCCGATCGCTAATTATGCCATCGGGTCGTTCACGTTGAGCCGCGAGAGCTTTGGTGCTGCTGCGTTACACGGGCGCGTGACTGCAGCGAATTTTAGCCGTTCCGCGCAGACCCTCACAGTCGCGATTGTGGCAGATGGGAAGCTCGCCGGCCGCGTCCAGGCACGTGTGGAAGCTGGGGAAGTGGCCGCGTTCGACTTTCCCAACCTCGTCCCCGCCAAACTCTATCGTGCTCAGTTGGAGCCGAGCGATGGTTTCCCGCTCGACAATATTGCGTATGCGGCCGGCTCAACTGTCACCGTCTCGATTCTCTGTGTCAGTCCCGCCCCAGCGGATGCTGCAAGTCTTCGCACAATTCCAGGAGTGAGTCTAACCACCGTTCCGCCGGCCAGCTACACGCCATCGGAGTTGGCGTCCGCAGATGTGGCAATCTTTGAGTACAGCGTGCCTAAGGAACTTCCCGCAGTAAATTCGCTGCTGGTGATGCCGCCGGCCGGGGACCCCGTATTCAACTTTGACGTACGGACGGCGTCTCACCTCGATTTGACTGGATGGCCGCCGATCGATCCCCTGACCAACGGAGTCAACTTCCATTTGCTCGATTTGCGCTCGGGGCAGTACTTCGGTGTGCATCCTTGGATGCGTCCGGTGGTCGGAGGCAGCGGTGGTGCGCTGATGTTGGCTGGTAATCGCCAGGGGCATCGCTTTATCTCTACTGGTTTCAACCCTTTGCCATATCTGGGTCGAGCAAACCTGCCAATGTCGATCCTGACGCTGAATTTACTGGGCTATTTAGCTGGGTTGGGCGCGCCGGGTACGCCGCCGCGAACGGGTGAGGAATGGACCATCCCGGCGGGTATCAGAGAAATCGTATTGCCCTCCGGGCGCAAGGAAACAGTGCATGGAGGCAAGCCGTTTTTTTCGGCAACCATGCAGGGGGTCTATACATTAATCGCTGCTGATGGAGTCCGGACACTCCGCGCCGTGAATCTCGCCGATCTCGCAACTTCCGACCTCGAAAATGCCCCGGCGCTCAAGGTTCAACCGGGCCTTGAAACCGGGGACGAACAGGCTGTTATCAAGACGTCGCTCACACCCTACCTGATCGCGGCAATCATGTTGCTACTCGTGATTGAGTCGCTGCTCGTTTATTCGCACGGGCGGGGTACCATACCGATCTCGAGCCAATGAGCGCGGCTGTGGAACTTCAATCGGTATTCCATCCAATTACCTGGCAGGAGGTCACTTCCGTTCAGTTTGCACGGCCGCAGGCTTTTTACCTGTTTGCCCCGGCGGCGCTGATGTTGATTTATTGGCTCGTGCGCGCGGGTCGCATACGCGGCGCCGGGGCGCCACTGCTTCGTGCTCTTACCCTCTCGATGTTTATCCTGGCGCTGGCTGAACCCCGAATAATCGTCCAATCCGAGGGAAATATACTGCCAGTGCTGATCGACGCGTCGGCCAGCATCACGCAGCCTATGCGCGACTACATGATTGCGCTCCTGCGCGATCGTCTGCATTACCAGGCGCACGATCCTGCGATAATCTTTGGCGGCACTGCCGTAGAGCATAGTTTTGCTGATGCGGTCTCGGTGCTGTCGCAGAAATCGGGATGTTTGCCGTGTGCTCCGGCAGTCACCAATTTGGAGACGGCACTCGACAAAATCGCGGCCAATCCCGCAGCCCGGGGCGGAAAAGTAGTGCTCGTGACCGACGGATGGCAGAACCGTGGACAAGCGCCTAACGCGATTGGCTCCTTGCGGGCAGCCGGTATACGGCTTGACATCTTTACCCCGCCGGGCGCAGAAGCCGTTCCCAACGTATCAATGACCGAACTGAATCTGCCGCCCGCACTGGAGAAGGCCGAGCCGTTCTCGCTCAGCGTCACGATGACGAATCTTAATGCG
>JAMXLL010000289.1 GCA_024281015.1 Candidatus Binataceae bacterium | reverse complement strand
CCTTTTCCCGAGCGTCGGCTTTGGCGCGTTCGAAAGCCTCGGCGAGACCGGCATTGAGCAGCGCCAGCATCTTATCGTGACTGCGTGCCAAACGGCCAATTTCTATACCCGTCTGCCCAAGACCCGTAATTTCGCCGCCGGCTGCATAATGCGCCGTCAGACCGGCCGCCGCAGCTTCACTCTCGCTGCTGTCGCGCGGTTCGCCATCGTTGGCAACTGCTGTGCGGCTGAATACCGCCTCGAAGCGCATTTCAGCATAGGTTGCGCCGCGATGGGTGCGCACGAACCGCCGTAGAGCCGGCTCCGCGGCTTCCTTCAAAAAATCTATGGCGCCGAAGATATCGTCCATCAGAAAGCAGTGGAACGGCTTTCGAGAACCCGCGCCTGATCAGATTACTCCGTCTTGTTTCAACTGCTCCAGGTCGGAATCCCTCAAGCCCAGCATCTCCCGATAGATCTCACCGTTGTGCTGGCCTAGCAGCGGTGCACTTTTCACCTCTGCTGGCGAGTCTTCGAGTTTCACCGGACATCCGGGCATGGTGAATTTACCGCGCACCGGATGATCAACGGTAACTACCATCCCGCGCTCTTTGAGGTGAGGATCGCTAAGCAGTTCAACGCTGTCGAGCACCGCCCCGCACGGCACACCCGCCTCGCCCATTACTTTCATAACTTCGTGCTTGGAACGCTTGCTGGTCCAGTCCTCGATCAGCCGGGTCAGCTCTTCGATGTACTTTTCGCGTTCCTTGCGGTCTTTGAAGCGCGGATCTTCTGGAACCTCAGGATGGCCAATGATGGTGCATAGCGCTTGCCACATCTCGGGGGTGGTGCACAGCATATAAACATAATCATTCGGGCCACCCGGAGCGCACTTGAAGATATCACCTACCGCGCCACCTCCAAGCCGGTTGCCGCGGCGCTGTGTCGGCTGATGGGTCAGGTAAGTATCCATCATCGGCACTCGTACGAAATTGAACACCGCCTCTTGCATGGCCACTTCAACCTTCTGGCCCTTGCCCGTGCGCTGGCGCTGAATATAGGCGGCGAGCACACCGCATGCTGCATGAATACCGGTACCGGTGTCTCCTATGGTGGGCCCCGGCTTAAGCGGGGGGGAGCCGGGGAACCCGGTGAGCGACATTGCACCGCCGGCCGCCTGGGCAATCATGTCAAAGCTCTTGAACTTGCTGTAAGGGCCGTAAGTACCAAAGCCTTTGATGCTGAGGTATATGAGGCGCGGATTGATTTCGCGCAAACGCTCATAACCCAGGCCGAAGCTTTCGAGCGTGCCGAGTGAGTAATTTTCGGACAGCACATCGACCTGCTTAACCAAGTCCCGGAAAATTTCCTTGCCGCGGTCGGATTTGAGGTTCAAGGTGATGCTGCGCTTGTTGGCATTGAGCAGAATGAAATAATGGGAGTCGATTCCGGGCTTTTCGGTAATCATCCACCGGCCTTGCTCGCCCATTTTAGGCGGCTCGACCTTGATGACGTCGGCGCCCAGCCAAGCCAGCATCTCGGTGCACGAGGTGCCCGCTTCGAATTGGGTGAGATCGAGAACCTTCACACCGGCTAATGCTTTATCCATGGATTGTCCTCCGCGTCTGACCAGCCTATACGCCAGCCAGAATGACAGATCGGAAAAGGCTCTGCCCGATTCTTGGCTCGGCGGATGTCGCTGCAATGAGCCTGGTTTTTTCTACCGCCTCGGACAGCCCACGGCAAGGCGCAGCGGCAGACCATCGAACCGATGGGAGACCGCTAGCGCGGCAAACTATAGATAAAATCGCGGACGGCACTGATCGCCGCGCCTAGATTTTGCTGTTCGGTTCGGCCCGAACTGGCGCGCGGTTTGAACGAATGCTCACCGTCGTCGATCCACGCAATGCGGATTTGTCGCGAGAGCTGATACTTCTCAACTTCGCTGCGGCTGCCGAAACTGTCACGGGTGCCCTGTACGATGAGCGCCGGAGTTCGCATCGACTTCAAATGTTCAAGCCTGGCTGGCGGCGCCGGTCTACCTGGAGAATGGAACGGGTAGCCCAGACAGATCAGGCCGCGAACTTCAACCTCGTCGGCCAGCATGCTCGCGATACGGCCACCTAACGATTTGCCACCGATAATCAGCATATGGCCGCCGCCCAGCAAGGCGATCACCTCACGCCAGGTGTCAAGCAGCACAGCCTGCCGGTCTGGCGCGCTTCTCCGCGAATGCTCGCGGCGCGCGCTCATGTAAGGGAACTCAAACCTCACCACGCGCACATCGTTGCCGGCCAGCCCGTGCGCGATCGTAACCATAAACGGGGAATCCATCGGCGCACCGGCGCCATGAGCCAGCACAATCGTGAAGGCCGCATCGGAAGGGCCGTCTATTATGAATGCCTTCCGGTCTACTTTCATCGCAACCGAAGACGGCTGGCCCACACTTCCGCTGCCCGACTGTTATAGTTTCGGCTCATGGCATCGATATTCGAGACCCAATTCGTCCGGCGCATTCAACAGCAACTGTTACGTCGGACTGCTGAGTCACCCGCTCGAGCCGACGGTTACTTCGATGATTTCTACCATCAACTGATGACGTCGTCATGGCCTTTGCTGCTGCTGCAGGTGATTGCAGCGTTTGTCGTCGTCAACTGCCTGTTCGCCTGGGCTTATGTAATAAGCGGCGGCATCGAGCATGCGCGCCCGGGTTCGTTTGCCGACGCGTTCTTCTTCAGTGTGCAAACGATGGCCACTATTGGCTACGGCAAGATGGCGCCGGATGGCCTGGCCGCGAACCTCCTCGCCAGTGGTGAAGCATTAACCGGCTTGCTGACATTTGCACTGGTAACAGGCCTCGTCTTCTCCAAGTTCTCGCGGCCAACTGCGCGTGTACGTTTCACACGAAACGCAGTCGTCTCCGTCCGCGACGGAGTGCCGAGCCTGATGTTTCGCATGGCGAATGTGCGTGCCAACCAGATCGTTGAGGCTCAGATTCATGTGGTGTTTGCGCGCCAGGAATCGACCCTGGAGGGTGAGGAGGTCCGCCGTTTTTACGACCTCGACCTGATCCGGTATCGTAATGCGATCTTCAATTATTCGTGGACCGCAATCCATCCGATTGACCAGGACAGTGCGCTGTATGGCGCTACTGCCGATTCACTGAAAGCGTCCGGCGCCAGCATCGTAGTCTCACTGACAGGAATAGACGAGACCTTTTCGCAGACCGTCTATGCGCGGTATTACTATGATGCTGAAGATGTGATCTGGGGCGCTCGGTTGGCCGACATCTCAGGCCGCACTGCCCAAGGTGAATTTTTCCTTGACTTTACGCGCTATGATCAGGTTTTGTCGGCCCCCTTGCTGCAAACAGACATAAGCAGCAACGTATAGGAGCAGCTCGATGGCCCTTCAATCTTGGTCCGCAAAAATCCATGACCGCCTGAATCATCCTGTGATTGACGCCGACGGCCATTGGATCGAGTTTGAACCAACCCTGCTTGACTATCTCGATGCTGTCGCCGGTCCGGCGATGGTCGATCGTTTTCGGCGCAGCGACTACCTGGCTGGTTTAGCCGGGTGGTCCCGGATGCCGCCGCAGGAGCGGCGCGCCCGCCGTGTCATCCAACCCCCATGGTGGGGATTTCCGGCGCGTAATGCACTTGATCGCGCCACCGCGATGCTGCCGCGCCTGCTGCACGAGAGGACGCAAGAGATCGGGCTCGACTTTGTCGTTGCCTACCCCACTCTCGCACTGTTCTTTGCGGCAATCAGAGATCATGAGCTGCAGCTTGCCGCCTATCGCGCATACAACCAGATGGCGGCGGAGCTGTTCCATGACCTCGGTAATCGTCTGACTCCTGCCGCCTGTATCCCGATGTACACGCCTGCCGAGGCAATCGAGGAGCTCGAATTCGCCACTGCCCGGGGGCTCCGAGCGATCATGATGACCAGCCTGATGCGACGACCCATCAAAGCAGACCAGCCCGACGGCGAGCGAAACCGTTATGCGGAGTGGCCCGATGCGCTGGGGCTCGAAAGCGAATACGACTATGACCCGGTATGGGCCAAATGTCTTGAGCTCAAGGTCGCGCCCACTTTTCACAGCGCGTCGCAAGGTTTGGGCACGCGGGTTTCTTACTCGAATTTCGTTTACAACCATATTGGGCATTTCGCTGCGGCTGGCGAGGCGGTTTGCAAATCACTGTTTCTTGGCGGCGTTACCCGCCGCTTTCCCGCACTGAAGTTCGCCTTTCTTGAAGGTGGTGTAGGCTGGGCCTGCATGCTTTACAGCGACCTGATTAGTCACTGGAAAAAGCGCAATCTCGCGGCGCTCGACAATACCAATCCGGCCAACCTCGACGTTGAGGCAGTGGCGGATGCCTTTCGCCGCTACGCGACTTCGCCGCTCTCCAGGCATGTCGGTCAGCTCGGATCCTTGCGGCACCTGCTTGGCGATGTGGAACCGGTCGATGATTTCGCTCGATGCCGCATTACCCGCGCCGAGGATATTCCGGGCCTGTTTGCGGATAATTTCTATTTTGGTTGCGAAGCGGACGACCCGGTGAATAGCTGGGCTTTCCAACCGGGGATTAATCCTTACGACGTAAAGCTTCATGCGATGATGGGCTCGGACATCGGCCATTTTGATGTAGTAGACATGACCCAGGTTCTGGCCGAAGCCTACGAGCTTGTAGAACGCCGCCAACTCTCCGAAGACGATTTCCGCGAGTTCGTTTTTGGTAACGCGGTACGGTTCTGGGGAGGCCTCAACCCCGATTTCTTCAAAGGGACTGCGGTGGAGACGCCGGCTCGCGCATACCTGGCCGGGCGTCCGAAAGACAACGCGAAGCTCGTGAGTCAGGTTGCTGCGGCAGAGTAATTTCAAGCCTCGGCTTCGATCGTGATTCTGCTGCTGGTCGCAAGCGTCGCCGTATAGGTTTGGCGACGCATCTGAGCCGGGTCAGGAAGCCAAATGGAAATTGCGTGGATTGGAACCGGGATCATGGGAGCGCCGATGGCGCGGCGCCTGCTCAAGGCCGGCCATCATTTGCGAGTCTTTAATCGCACTCCTGAGAGGGCTCGTCGCCTCGCGGACGACGGCGCCGCGCTGGCCTCGGGAGCGGCAGGCGCGGTTGACGGGGCGGAGATAATCTTCATCATGGTGCCGGATACGCCAGACGTCGAGAGGGTTATCGGCAACATTGAACCATCATTGGCGCGCGGCCAACTGGTGCTGGACATGAGCACGATCGCGCCGGAGTCAGAGCGCAGAACCGCGGCAAAGCTTGCCGCCCTCGGAATCGACTATCTCGATGCCCCGGTATCGGGTGGAGAAACTGGGGCAATTGAGGGGACGCTCACAATCATGGTGGGCGGCAGTGAGGCGCCATTCAATCGAGCCCGTCCTCTGCTCCAACTGTTAGGCAAACGGATTACGTACATGGGTCCCTCGGGTGCCGGACAGACCACCAAGTTGGCAAATCAGATCGCCGTGGCGCTCACTTTGGAAGCCACCGCCGAGGCACTGTTGTTCGCGAGCAGGGGCGGTCTCGATCCGGCCACGGTGCTAGACGCGATAGGTGCGGGTGCGGCAGCTTCGTGGCAATTGAGCAACCTCGGTCCAAAGATCATCGCCCAGGACTATCGCCCTGGCTTTTTCGTCAAATTGATCCGCAAGGATCTCCGGCTGGTCGCCGAAGCCGCGGCCCAGAATGACCTCGCTTTACCGGGTTTGAAAATGATGACGTCGATGTTCAATGCAACTGCAGCGATTGGTCATGATCTTGATGGGACGCAGGCATTGGCCGACGCACTCCTCAGAATTGCGACAATGAAGTAACGCGACGGATTCTTTTATCATACTTTTGGAGCTGATAACGGAGACGATTTTCCATGCCAGGCGAACAGGAATTACTGGTGCATAATCGCGAGGGTGTTCTGTACCTGACACTCAATCGGCCCGACAAACTCAATGCCCTCAGCGACGGAATTATTAGTGGCCTGCTGGAGAACTTGCGCAAAGCGGCGGCGGACGATGACGTCGGTGCGGTAGTTCTCACCGGGAACGGACGGGGTTTCTGCGCAGGCGGCGATATCGGCCGGATGCGGGAGCGCAACGAGAACGCCTCGAACGGCGACCGTCCTCCCGTCTCGCTCGAGCAGCGGATCGCCGGGTTGCGGCGCTCCGAAGAGGTCAGTTTACTATTGCACGAGATACCCAAAGTGACTATCGCGGCCGTTAACGGACCGGCCGCGGGGGCTGGTTTCAGTATCTGCCTGGCTTGCGATATTCGTATCGCTTCCGATCAGGCACGAATGGGTACAGCTTTCGCCCGCGTCGGCTATTCGGGCGATTTCGGCGGTAGTTACTTCCTTACCAAGATCATCGGCACTGCCAAGGCCCGCGAATTATATTTCACAGCAACGATGCTCACGGCCGAGGAAGCATTGAAAGAAGGTATAGTCAATCGCGTGGTGCCGGCAGCTTCATTCGCAGATGAAGTGCACGCGTTTGCCCGGCGCATCGCGTCTGGACCGCGCGTTGCTTACGCCTATATGAAGGCCAATCTTAACGCCGCGGCCTGTTCAGACGCCCGCAGCCTGCTCGAACGCGAGGCCTACGGGCAATCGCTCACTGGCCTTACTGAGGACCATAAGGAAGCCGTCAAGGCATTCCTGGAAAAGCGCGAAGCAAAATTCCAGGGCCGCTGACAGCGGGCGGGCAAACCTTGTGATCTGCGCGTCATCGTGAGCGAATCTTAGCACGACAATCGCTGGCAGGCGGACTGACCCGGCAACCAGGCTCGATGCCCCGCGGAACAGGTGAGGGCATCGCAGGGCCAAGGCCTGCCTATTGCCCGGTCCAGCGGGGCTTGCGCTTTTCCAGGAAGGCGCGGATGCCTTCTTTGGCATCCTGGCTCTGGCGCACAACCCGGGCCATCGCGAGCAAATCGTCATGCCAGGCGTTGTTCGAATTGCTCAGCGCCCGGCTCATGCTCTGTTTCATGGTGCGCAAGCTAAGTGGCGCGTTGGAAGATACTCGCTCTGCCCATGCGGTGGCGCTCGCGTCAAGGCTGGAATTCGGCACGACTTCATGCACCATGCCCATGCGCAACGCGCGGTCGGCATTGACCGGTTCGGCCGTATAAAGGATCTGCGCGGTGTTGGCAGCGCCAATAATCTCGATGAGCTTGCGGATAAAATCGTAGGGTACCAACAGCCCAACGCGAGCCACCGTCATACCGATACGAAGGTCTTCAGCGGCGATCCTCAGATCGCAATGAAGCGCCAGTTCACATCCGCCGGCGAGTGCGGCACCCTGGACTGCCGCAATAGTAGGGACCGCAATATGCGCCAAGCGATGAAATACGCGTTCGATGTTGACCGGCCCTGCTCCGCCTTCGAGCCGATCAGCCTCGGCCAGGTCCAAGCCCGAACAGAAGCTCGCGCCCGCGCCGCGAACTATCACGGCACGGATTTCCTCATCTCTCTCAATCGAACTTATCGCCTCGTCGAGCGCCTGCATCAGCGCCACGTTAAGGGCGTTACGTTTTTCAGCCCGATTCAGCGTCAGAGTTACGAAATTGTCACGACGCTCAATCTTGAGCACTTCCTCGGCCATTTCTAATGCTCCTCGTTATAGAAGCGAGAGAATCGCACGGCGTTCCATCGCTTCAATCGCGGCCTGCAGTGCCGCCGCCCGCGGTGGCGCAATCACTGGCCGCGCCAGACGGGTTTTCGCTTTTCGAGAAAGGCGCGCACGCCTTCACGTGCATCCTGGCTGGTGCGTACCTTGTTGCCCAGTTCATCAAGGTCCTGATGTTCAACCTCAAAGGCGGTGCTCGTGACCCGCGCGATCATCTGCTTCATCGCACGCACCGATAACGGTGCGTTGCCTGCGATCGTGGCGGCCCATTTGGCAGCACCACTCGCCAGAGAATCGTCCGGCACAACCTTATGCACCAAACCCATTTCACGCGCCCGGTTCGCGTCAACCGGGTCGGCCAGGTACATGATCTCGGCGGTATTCGCCGGCCCAACGGTTTCAACAAACTTGCGAAAGATCCAATACGTGGGCAGGTAGCCAATGCGGGCCGGTGTCATGCCGAGACGCGCACCTTCACCGGCGATTCGCAAGTCGCAGCTCAATGCCAGAACGAGACCGCCAGTCAAGGCATCGCCATGAACGGCCGCGACCGTGGGCACCGGCAGTTTCTGCACGCGCGCGATCACCTTTTCGAAGGTGAGGCCGCCGGCCCCCATTTGCTCAATATCGCGCAGGTCGAGCCCCGAGCAAAAACCGCGTCCCTCGCCGCGAATAACTACGGCCCGAACATCGGCATCGGCTTCGATCGACACCAGCGCGGCATCGAGTGCCTCTATCACTGCACGGTTAATGGCGTTGCGTTTCTCGGGGCGGTTTAGGGAAAGCGTGATATAGTTCTGATTACGTTCGACCTTGACTTCCTCTGCCATTGCGCCACCTGGAAATTTTTTGCGCTGATCTGCACGACAATCGCATGGTGCGACTTTAACTATCAAGCGATCCCGGCTGAATAGTATGCGGTCACGTGTGCGGTTTTTCGGCCACGGTGCTGCAGTGATTACGGCTGCAGCATAGACATCGCGTGAAGCGGCGGCCGCCCGAGCGCTGAGTTGAAGGCGTTGGCGGCGGCCCCCATGTAGGGTTGGGGATAGACACCAAGCGCGATGACCGCCGCGACGCCAACTGCGATGCTGATCAGGAGACCCGGGCGGCGGCTCATTTGCTCGACAGCCACCCCACCCTCCTGCATATACATCGCGACAATCACGCCCACATAGTAATAAGCCGAGATGACGCTGTTCAGGACCGCGATTACCACCAGCCAGACCAGCCCGGCATTGAGGGCGGCAGCAAAGATGTAGAACTTGGCGACGAACCCGGCGAGCGGCGGTACGCCGGTTAACGACAGCAGGCACAGCGCCATCGCGGCGGCGAGCCCCGGGTGGTCCCGCGCGAGACCGCGATAATCGGCAATTCGGTCGTGCGCCTCGGCTCCGCGGTCGAGTGCGACTACGATGGCGAAGGCGCCGAGATTGGTGAACGCATACGCAAGCAGATAATAGAGGATAGCGCCACCGGACTCGCGGCCAGCTCCCGCTGCCATGCCAACCATCACATATCCGGCGTGGGCTATGGCAGAGTATGCCAGCATCCGCTTGATATTACTTTGCACCAGCGCGATCACGTTGCCGGCCGTCATCGTCAACACCGCCAGTATCCACAGCACGTCGCTCCACTCAGTGCTGATCGCGCCGAGATTAGCCATAAAAATGCGCAAAAAACCCGCAAACGCAGCCAGCTTGACACCCACCGCCATGAAGGCCGTTATCGGCGTGGGAGCTCCCTCGTAGGCGTCCGGCGTCCACATATGGAAGGGAACCGCAGCGACCTTAAAGCCAAAGCCGATCAGCAACATTCCAAGCCCCAGCAACAGGAGCGGATTTGCTGTGATTCCGCTCGCCAATGAGGCGCGGATCACCTCCAAGCGGATCGAACCAGTGGCACCATAGATGAGCGCGATACCGTAGAGAAGAAACCCGGTGGAAAAAGCGCCGAGCAGAAAATACTTGATGGCGGCCTCATTCGACCGCGGATCGCGCCGGATGAAACCCGCCAGCGCATAGACGGCGATAGACATGGTCTCAAGGCCTAGAAAAATGATGATCAAGTCGCCGGCCGCCGCCATCAACATCATTCCGAGCGCCGCAAAGAGTACCAAGGCGTAATATTCGGCCCCGGCCAGCGCCGCGTCGGCTGCGTATTGCAAAGACATTGCTACTGTCAACGCGGTGGCAATGATGATCATCGCCTCGAAAAAAACTGCATAATCATCGATCGCCAGCGAACCGTGAAATGCCAGGGTATTCTGCCCCATTTGGAACATCGTCAGGATGAATGCTGCGAGCAACGCGACCAGCACGATGAAGCCCAGGCTGGCACTGTCTTCGTCGTCGACTCGCACCCCGGCCAGCATCACGACCATCGCACCGGCTGATACTGCTATCAGCGGGAGGATCGCCAACCAGGAGAAATCGATGGTGGCTAGATTGAAGGCAGTCATTTCGACCCGGTTCTCGTAGCGAGGCGGAGTGCAGAATTTGCGGATCGGTTGCTGGACATAGCCACGGTCCGTTGCTGATGGATTTGTGCTTGTGCGCTGCGGACCCTGGCCAGCAGCGCGTCGACCGAGGGTTGCATACGATTCAGCAACGGACGCGGATAGATGCCCATGAAAAGCATCAGGGCAAGCAGCGGGGCCATCACTACGATTTCGCGCCGGCCGAGATCACTGATCGTAACGTTGACCGCCTTGGCCAGCGGTCCCCACATCACCCGTTCATAAGCCCACATCATGTACAAGGCGCCAAGAATAAGCCCGCTCACCGCACAGTACACCGCGATTTTAAAGCTCAGGTAGGCACCGAGCAGGATTAGAAACTCGCCGACGAATCCGTTAAGGCCGGGCAACCCAATTGACGACAGCATTACTACCATGAAAATGCCCGCGTAGATTGGAACGCTGCTCCACAGGCCGCCGAATTCCGCGATTTCACGCGTGTGACGCCGCAAATAGAGCATTCCGACCAGCAGGAATAGCGCACCCGTCGAGATCCCATGGTTAAGCATCTGGTAGAGCGCTCCTTCTACTCCCTGGGAGTCAAAGGCAAATATGCCAAGCGTCACGAAGCCGAGATGGCTCACTGACGAATAGGCAACCAGGCGCTTCAAATCAGGCTGCACCATTGCGACCAGCGCGCCATAGATGATGCCGATTACCGCGAGCGCACTGAATAGCGGGATAGCCTCGATCGCAACGGTTGGAAAAAGCGGAATCGCGAAGCGGATGAAGCCGTAAGCACCCGCTTTCAGCATCACACCCGCCAAAATCACCGAACCTGCGGTCGGGGCCTCGGTATGGGCATCCGGCAGCCAGGTATGCACCGGCCAGAGCGGCACTTTCACGGCAAATGCGATGGCAAATCCGGCAAACAACCATCGCGCTTCAGTGGGTGAGAGCACAACTTTGTAAAGGTCAGCCAAATCGAACGTTAAATGGCCGAGCGACGTGCGCGCAGCGCGAGCCAGGTAAATGATCGCAATCAGCATCAGGAGCGACCCTAGCATCGTGAACAACACGAACTTGAAGGTCGCATAGATCTTGCGCCCGTGTCCCCAAATGCCGATCAGAAAATACATCGGCACCAGCATTGCTTCCCAGAACACGTAAAATAAGAACAGGTCGAGGGCGAGGAATGTGCCGAGCAAACCACTTTCCAGAAGCAGCATCAGGAAGCAGAATTCGCGTGGACGCATTTCTATATCGCCGCCGCCGGAATAGAGCAGCGACAAGCTGATCAGAATGGTGGTAAGCAGGACCAGGAACAGGCTAATGCCGTCCATCGCGACGTGATATGAAATTCCGAACTGCGGAATCCATTGATATCGCTCAACGAACTGATAGCCGGCCTGATGCGCGTCGAAGGCGGCGAGCAGATAGAAACTGAGGGCGAGCGGGATCAGCGAGAAAATGAACGCCGAAATCCAGATACTGCGCTCGTCATTTTGCAGCAGCACTACCGCTGCACCCAGCAACGGCACGAAGATTAGTATAGTCAACGGCATTATGGCTTTGCGGATTATTAATGAACTACCCGGTAAATGTAGTAGGCGGCTATCGCCAGCACTCCCAGCAGATACACAAGCGCGTAGTGCTGAACATTGCCGGTTTCGATTCGCCGCAACCCCTCCCCGCTACCTTCGACACTCAGGCCGGCCCCATCGACAATGCCATCGATAATCCCCGCATCGATTCCACGGAAGAGGACGAACTGAGATAGCCAGAACAGGGGCCGCCCAATCAGGGTATTGTAGAGCTCGTCGATGTAGTATTTGCGTAGCAGTAATTGGTAAAAACCCCGCAGACTCTCAGCGAGACGGGCAGGCAAGCCGGGGTTCCGCAGATAGAAAATCCACGCGATAGCGATTCCGATTACCGCTAAAGCAAAGGCGATTGCACTGACGATGGGCGGCGACAGGCCCGGCCCTGCAACGTTGGCCCCCGGCCCGGGCGTCGCAGTAGGTGTGATCGGGGCCAGGAAACGCTGGAAAGCATCACCCCATAAAATGCCGTCGGGCAATCCAATCCAGCCGCCTATCATAGATAAGAGAGCCAGCACTAATAGCGGCACAGTCATTACCGGTGGCGATTCATGCACGTGATGGAGCATTGACGGCTCGACGCGCGAGGCTCCATGGAAGGTCATAAAGAGTAGCCGGAACATGTACAAGGCGGTAAGGCCCACAGTGATTATGCCGATCACCCACAACCCAATCTTGCCGCTTGAATAAGCATGAGCGAGTATCAGATCTTTCGAAAAGAAGCCGGCGAACGGCGGGATGCCGCTGATTGCGAGCCCGGCGATAAGCATCGTCAGCCAGGTGAGCGGCATCTGACGGCGCAGACCGCCCATTCGGTTCATATCCTGCTCGCCACCCAGTGCATGGATCACCGAACCCGCACAGAGGAAAAGCAGGCTTTTGAAGAACGCGTGGGTCATCAAATGGAAAATGCCGGCGGCAAAGGCTCCCACCCCGACCCCGAGCATCATGTAACCTATCTGGCTGATCGTAGAGTAGGCGAGGACGCGTTTGATATCGGGCTGAACGATGGCGATGGTCGCTGCAAAGAACGAGGTCACCGCCCCGACTACCGCCACGACCGTCATCGCTTGCGGCGAGAGCACGTAGAGGAAATTCAGCCGGGCAATCATGTAGACACCCGCCGTCACCATCGTTGCAGCATGGATTAGCGCACTGACCGGAGTCGGCCCGACCATCGCGTCCGGCAGCCAGACGTATAAGGGTATTTGCGCCGATTTACCGGTTGCGCCGAGAAATAACAGCAGGCCAGCGAGGGTTGCCACCGGCTGCAAAGCAGCTCGATGGGCCGCCATCCCGGTGAACGTCAGTGTCCATACTCCGTGCGCCCCCAGCGACCAGACAAGGGTAAGTATTCCGAGAATAAAACCGGCGTCACCGACCCGATTTACGATAAAGGCCTTGCGGCCGTTATAAGCGAATTCGCGATTGTCATACCAAAACGCGATTAGCAGGTACGAGCAGAGGCCCACCCCTTCCCATCCCACGAACATCAGCAGGAGATTGTCGGCCAGGACCAGAGTCAGCATCGAAAAGGCGAACAGGTTCATGTAAGCGAAGAAGCGCGCGTAATCTTCGTCGTGCGCCATGTAGCCATCGGAGTAGAGGTGGATGAAAGCTCCTACTCCGGTCACCACCAGCGTCATCACTGCAGTCAAGGCATCAAAACGAAGAGCGATATCGACATGAAAGCTACCTGCCTCGATCCAGGGCCATAAAGTCAGGGTCAGCGCTGCCCCACGCGGCATTGTCAGCAGCAATCCGAATCCCGCCACGGAAATGGCGAACGCGATAAAAATCACTGCCGGCGCAATGACGTTGACCACGCTCCGTCCCGCGCGGCGGCCGACGAAAACATTGAAGACAACCCCGATTAAGGGGAAGAGGAGGATAAGGCCAAGCGCCGGGAATTCACGCGTCATTTTAAGCGACCCTATTGGAACTCCGCTCGCGGACTCGCTTCCGTTGTGCCGGACCGCCTACCAATGAAGTAAGCTAAGTTCGTCGGCGTTCAGGGTGGCGCGATTGCGGAACAGCGAAATGATAATTCCGAGTCCGACCGCGGCTTCGGCGGCTGCAACCGTGATCACGAAGAATACTATTACCTGTCCGTCAACTGAACCGATCCGCCGGCCGAGGGTGATGAATGCCAGGTTAACCGCATTGAGCATCAGTTCAATCGACATGAACATCACGATGATATTGCGGCGGACCAGCACTCCTACCACGCCGATAGCAAACAGGATTCCGCTGAGCACCATGAAATAGTTGATGGGAGTCATTGCTCGACGCTTTGGTGTTCGTTCGGTCTCCGCTTCCGCCGGTTAATGATGTGCTGGCACCTCGATTGACGTCGGCAGTTGTTCGCGGCGTTCAGCCCTTGGGGATGCATCAGGGCCAGCAGCTTGGCCACCATCAACTCGCTCAGCCCGATCAGTCAAAGGTAAACGGCGCGCCAGGCCAATAGCACCGACTACCGCGGCCAGCAGCAATACCGATGTGACCTCGAAAGCAATTAGATAGTCGGAGAACAAGCTCCGTCCCAGGCTGGTAATCGAGCCCTGATACGGCGCTGCCGTCACTGGCGCGGAGATCGGACGCGCTTGCAGAAAGATCACGGCCAGTTCTGCCGCCAACGCCGCGGCGCCGATTGCGCCGAAGAATTTCAGTGCGAGATATCCACCGAATCCTTCGGCTTGCAGGTTCAGCAGCCAGATGACGAACAGAAACAGGACCATGATCGCGCCGACATAAATGATTATCTGGAGAAACCCGACTGTCACTGCACCCAACCCGACGAACATGACTCCGATATCAAGCAGATTGACAGCCAGTGCGAGCAGACAATGCACCGGATTGCGCTGCAGAATGACGCCGGCCGCCGAGAGTAAGGCAAGTACGGCCAGGAAGACAAACAACCACAGCGGCATCAATATTTTGCTCCGGCAAGCACCACGACTAAGGCGGTGAGGATCAGGTTGACCAGTCCGACCGGTAACAGGCCTTTCCAGCCAAATTGCATCAACTGGTCATAGCGAAAGCGCGGCATGGTCCACCGCACCAGGATTTGAAAGGAGCAGAAGAAAACGGTCTTCACCCAGAAGGCAATTATTTGAAGAATGGCCACGGCATAGTTCGGCAGACGCAGGAACGCCCCATGCGGTCCCGGGAAATGGAAACCGTCATGATACAACCACGGTACCTGCCATCCACCAAAGAAGAAAATTGTTACCAGTACCGCCGCCAACACAACCTCGGCAAAGTCGGTCATCATGAACACGGCCTGCTTGCCGCCCGAATATTCAGTGAAATACCCGGCCACCAGCTCCGACTCCGCTTCAGGCACGTCGAACGGCACGCGTTTCGACTCGGCCATCCCGGCCGTCAGAAGCAAAAGGAATGAGACTGGTTGAACGAGAATACCCCAGCGCGGCAGCCATCCGAACCACACTCCGCCCTGGATGCGGCAAATCTGCTGGAGGTCCAGCGTGCCATACGTCACGACTACCGCCAGGAATGCGAGCCCAAGCGCCAGTTCGTACGAAATCATTTGGGCGCTCGCCCGAATTCCGCCGAGCAGAGACCAGCGATTATTGGAAGCCCAGCCTCCTAGCGCCAGGCCATAAACCCCAATCCCGATGACAGCGAGCAAATATAGGGCGGCGACGTCGACATGGGCCGCTTGCAAGTTAATTCTGTGGGGCCCGATTTGCAGAGTGTCGCCGATGGGTACGACTGCAAAGGCAATCAGAACCGGGAACAACGCCAGGAACGGTGCCAACCCGTGCAGGAAATGATCAGCACCTTCCGGCACAAAATCTTCCTTGGTGAACAACTTCAGCGGATCGGCCATTAGCGTGTTGACCAGACCTAGGTTTGGCAAGCCGAGGCGCCGCCCCAGTCCCAGGACTGCCGCTCGATTAGCGCCAATCCGGTCTTGAATCAGGGCAGCGCCCTTACGCTCGAACCACAGCAGGACTCCGGCCAGACCTAGCGCCAGGAGAACAATAACGATCGCTTTGAGCGCACCGATAACGAATTCGATCACTGCCGCACCACCGGGCACAGACCTTGCCGCCTGCGCACCTTTGCTCGCCTCATGCTTCCAGCTTCCACTTTGGCGCTCATCCCTCCCCCTGGTCAGGGGGAGGGCCAGGTGGGGGTCGGAAAATCACCTAACACGTAACGCAAAATGTCCCCACATTCCAGAGCCGGCGTGAGGTTCCAAAGGGCGTCCAGCTATCTTGAAAGACAATTTGGTGAAGGCGGGCAGAGAAGTCGGCGCAAGCTGCTAAGCTGATCATCATGAGAAGTCTTGGCAAATGGCACTGTCTAGCGCTAAGCGTGGCACAGACTCGCTGCTGAAATGCGCCTTATCGGCGGACAACAACGAGGCCGCAAGCTGCGGGCGCCGCGTGGCCGGGAAACCCGCCCGGCGACTGCCCGCATACGCGCGTCGATTTTTTCGCGCCTCGCATCACGCGATGCGATCGCCGGAGCACGAGTACTTGACCTGTTCGCCGGGAGCGGCTCCTTCGGACTGGAAGCGCTCTCCCGGGGCGCCAGCCGGGTGGTATTCGTGGATCGATCGCGCCCCGCAGCGGCAGCAATCCGCGACAACCTGAGCCAACTTGATCTGCTGGGCCGTGCAAGCATCATCAACCTGGATTCCAGGCGTGCGCTTACGCAGCTCAGCGCAGCCAGGGAATGCTTCGAACTGGTGTTCGTTGATGCACCTTTTGCGGAAGATTCGACGGCTGCAGTTCTTGCGCTGATTGCTGAACTCGGACTATTAGCCCCAGAGGGACTGGTGGTCACCCGGCAGTTCCATCGGACTCCGGAGCCGGTGGCCACCTTGTTGGAATGCGTCAACGTAACAAGAATTGGCGATCACCGGATCGCCCTGTACAGGCGTCCCGAGGCCGGTGATGCGAGCCAGGATGCCCGCACGGCGCCGGCTGTCGCGGGTCACCAGCCCCGCGCGCCCGGATGAATGGAAAGATCCGCATGGCGAATAAGAGCAAACCATTGACAGCGATTTACCCGGGAAGTTTCGACCCCATCCATTTCGGCCATATCGATATCATCCGGCGCAGCGTCGTCATCTTTGATGAAGTGATTGTGGCGATTGCGTACAACCCTCACAAGGATTCGGCGTTGTTCACGCCGGATGAACGGGTTGAAATGATTCGCGAGACCATCCGCGACCTGGAACCACGAGCTCGGGTCGACAAGTTTAGCGGGCTTTCCGTGGACTATGCCGAACGGATCGGCGCGAGCGTTATCATCCGCAGTCTGCGCGCGGTTACGGATTTCGACTACGAGCTGCAGATGGCGAACATGAATAAGCAGATGAAGGGCAATATTGAAACTGTCTTCCTGATCGCTAATCCCAAATTGTTCTTCTCTGCCTCACGGCTCATCAAGGAGGTCGCAGGCTATGGCAAGCGCCTGCCCGAACTGGTTCCTGAAACCGTGATGAACAGGCTGCGCGTCAAACTCCGAGTCGATTAGCAGCGGCGGCCGCCTAATCGTCCGGCACGGCGACAAAATCATAGACGGGCGGAAGCTTCTCCGCGATGGTCGCAATTTCTTCGGTTCCGTCGTTAATGCGAATCAGGCTGCCGTCGCTCATTGCACCGAGCAGACTGCCGGAGAAATCTTCGCGCAAGCGCATGACCATGCCGCGCGTAGCGCTGGGTAGCCCGTCCCCGGCGACGAGCGGGTGAAAATTCTCGCCATGATCGGCGCTCCGAAACATCAGGGCGTCGGCACCGAGGGCGCCTATCGACCAGGTTGGCGGGGGACCGGCAGCCGCAGCTGTATAAACGGCCGGCTCACTGCCACCTCTCACTACCAACGGGATGGTATAGGACCGGCTGAGTCCTTTAACCCCGCGCCATGAGGCACCGCCGTTGCGGCTGCAGTAAAGCCCGCGGCCAGTCGTTGCGTAAATCCGCTCCCGGTTCTCAGGGTCGACCGTTACGCAATGAACATCCGGGCAGAGATTGTGATTGGCTGGTTCGAAGCTTGCCCCCCGGTCACGCGAGCGGAAAATACCGCCTTCCTCAACCCCCACGTACATCGTATCGGGCCGGAGCGGATCGAATGCAATTGAGCGAACATGGGGAATACGCGGCGGCGGTGCGAAGCTCCAACGATCGCGTCCGGGCAACTTCACAAACGCGCTGCACTCGTGAAAGCTGCGGCCGCCGTCATCGCTCCTGAAAAGCCGCGCATGTGAGGTGCCGACGAAAACTTGATCGCTGAGGTCAGGGGCTGCGGCCAGAGCCCAAACTTCCTCGTCCCGGGCACCCCGTGGAGTAATATCCTGCCATGAGCGGCCAGCATCGTTGGAACGGGCCAGTGATGTTTTGCCGCGCGCGCTACCAGCCTGAATGTTATGGACCGAACCAGCGTAAAGGGTACCTGGCTGTTCGCAGTCCTGCGCCATACACCAAACTGAAACCGGATCGGCCAGCACCATCAACGGAGTTCCGCCGCGTTCTGGATCGAGCAAAATGATGCCCTTGGCGGTTCCTAGGCAAATCCTCATGCAAGTTCTCTCCCCACCCACATGCATTCTGGCGGACAATCAGGACATAAGCAGATAATGATGGCAATCGGATACTAACGCGGCAGGGCTGGTGTTGCCACTCTCACGAGGGCGCTGGGTGCCACCAGTATGCCGAATCCGGGACTGTATGGTCCCAGGAATGCGCGATGAAGGTGACGATTTAGTGAATTTGGGCGGGAAAATAGCTGCTGCTGACCACCCGCGCATCCTGCAAAGCCCGAAGGCGCAGGCTTGGCCAAGCATGGAGGCAATTTAACAGTAGGTGTCTACAACAGCGCGCTTATCACCGCAGCTAAAATCCTCGTAACCAACTGTTCGACAATCACTCGGACTATGAAGCTCAACATTGCCGTTGCTCCTGACGGTGAATTAATCATTTGCTTCAAAATTTAGCATGTGTGTGCTGTCGGAGAATGGAGCCGGAGTTAAAGATCGGTTAAATCCGAACGATATTGCGGCCGACGAAACCACCGGGGACCCAGTCTTACCCGATAATCGGCAAACCGCGAGCGTTTACTTGCTGGGGATATCCGGGCGGCTGAGGAAACTCACTACCAAGATCGTTGCGACGCCAATCGTAATCGCACTGTCCGCAATGTTAAACACCGGGTAGCTGAATGCATCG
>JAMXLL010000288.1 GCA_024281015.1 Candidatus Binataceae bacterium | reverse complement strand
TAACCCAAAATCCACTGCCAGCACTATTGGTTCAATGAAGTTAAACGGGAGTGCCAGGCGATCGTGGATGCGCGGAGCGATTCTTCGGCTAATGGATGGGTGCGCTAATGCCCCAGCATCATTCGACATGACGAACAAGACATCTTTCGCCCAAGCCACCTCAAACAGACTACAGCTTTCGCCAGCATGAAAATATTGCTCGCATTGAGTAACTCTGATTAGCCACTCTCTAGCCCAATTAGCTAAGTTCGTTCGCAGCCCTCGACCGCCTTTTGAGTGGGGTCGCGTCGTTGAACCGAGTTGATATGGGAAGGCGCGATGCTCGACGCGTGCGAGAGGTAGCGCGACCCGAGGAAGGGTCTAGTCGGTGTATCCATAGCGGCCGTAATACGAATTGCTGTAATAGTTGCTGTGCTCATTAGCGTACCGGCCAAAAGCCTTCATGTCGGCCTTGTTAAGCACGATACCAAGCAGGTTGGTGCAAATGCCTCTTGCGTTGGCAAGCGCAAACTGGACGACATCGATCTTTGTGCTGCCCCACTCAACCACGAACAGGAATGAATCAACCAGCGCAGTTGTGACGCGGGCGTCGACCACCGGCGCAAGCGGCGACAGATCAACGATGACATAATCGTAGAGGCCTCTTAGCGTTTCAAATAGAGCGCGAGTTTCCTTCGACGCTAAAATATCGCTGGAATGGGCGACAGGAGAGGTCAATACGGCCGGCAAAAAGGCCAAGCCGGTAGTGGGCTCGCGCCAGATCACATCGGCCAATTCGGCTTTTCCGGTTATAACTTCCAGCAAGCCTCTTTTTGCATCCGGCGTCAACATTGATGACAATGCCGGATTGCGCAGATCGCAATCAACCAGGATGGCACGTCCTCCGCCCTGGGTGATAACGGCGGCCAGGGATAGTGCAACAGTCGTCTTGCCCTCATTCGGCAGGGCTGAGGTCACCCCGATAGATTTGCTTGAGGCCGTAATATGGATGTCTGCTGCGACCTTAACGGCTCGAATCGACTCGCTAAACCTCGAAAACGGTGCGTTCGCCACCATCCAGGACACGCTGCGGTCGCGACTAAGTGTACGTCGCCGACGTCGACGACGCGATCGAGTAGGCGAAGCGAGCAGACGATTGAGAACGAACAGTTGCGGAATGCTGCTGATCGCCCGGCGCGCCTGGACCAACGGGAGCAACAGCTGCGGCACCCGGGAATTCAACATGATTTGCTGATTGCCCCGCGCCTGAAGGACCGGCGTTGTCGATTTTGGTTTTTCAACCTTATTGAGGGGGGGTTCGACTTCCTGAACCCGCGGAATGACCGCGATGCAATCCACCTGCAGATGATCCCCGATCTGCTTGGTTGTCCGGAAGACACGATCCGAGATATCACGCAACATTCCGGCGGCCGCGCCGAAAACGAGGCCACCGAGCGAGGCAATGGCCAGGATTAGAAACGGTCTTGGCGAGCTCGGAGCCAACGGCGGTCTGGCATGGGTTACCAGCCGAGAGTCGGAGACAGGCGACGATTGTTGCTGGATCGATTGCATGTAGCGTTGCAGGAAATTGTCATACAGGTCTCGCGACGTTTGAGCCGTACCTTCAAGGTTACGAAGGGTAATTCGTGCTTCGTCGGTCGCGTGCGATTGACCTGTCATACGATTCAACGACTGCTGAAGGGAATCCTCGCGAGCTTTGGCTATGGCATAGTCGCTCTTGTAACTCTCCGCAGTTCGCTTCAATTCTTCAAAAATGTTGTGACGCAATTCTGCCATTTGATTGCGCAGCGTCACAACTGCCATATGCCCAGCGCCATACTTTACTGACCACTCTGCTACGCGCCGCTCATAATCGAGATACTGGGTGCGGAGTTTAGTGATCACTTCATTATGCAAGTTATCGGCAACCGTTGCGGCGGCCGCAGCATTAGGATCTTTCTCGCCAGACGCCACGAGTTCCTGCACGCGATCAAGTTTCGCTTTTGATTCTGCAGTTGCCGCGCGCGCCTGAATTAGCTCGGTGTTGAATTCAGCCAGCTGCTGCTGGTTCATCAACCGTCCGCCAGTATCTACAATATTGTTTTTAGTCTTGTAGGCGACAACAGCGCGCTCTGCGTTCGAAGCCTCCTCCCGTAATTCCTTGATCCGATCCTGCAACCATTGCGCCGCTCGCCCAGTTATTTGATATTTCGCCTGGAACGCGTTGAGCTCGTAGGCGTCAGCAACCGCGTTGGCAACCTGGGCAGCACGATATGCATCGCGTGATTCGAAGTTGATTTCTATGGCGTACGTAACTCCCACACGCTTTACCTTCAGCCGCTTATGAAATGTTTGCAACGCGCGATATTCGGGTGATCCTGGATTCGATGCGCTCGGGGCAACAGCAAAAACGCTTTGCAAGATGACAGCTGCGCCGTCGCTCCCGAACCTTATTACCGCCCCGAGTGCATTCGCTGGAGAGGCGACAAATTCAGGGTCTTCATCGAGGCGCAACTCTTTTATGACCGAGGATGCAATATCGTCCGAGTTGAGGATTTCAAGTTGCGTGTCCACCGTAGCGGAGCTAATCCCCGCACCTCCTACCGGTGGCTGAGACTGGAACAACTGAACCTTGGGCGTTTCGATAATTAGAGTGGCGCGACCGGTGTATCGCTGCTCGCTGAGAAAGATATAAGCGACGCCAGCCGCCGCACCCAGAACCACGAACAGGATCAGGATAGGCAGTCGCCGACGCAAAAAACCAATGCATGAAGAATAAAACTCGGCCGCAGACGCTGTCTCCCAAGGGCGGCGGTCCTCGGTTAGATGGTGCTGTGGGATCTGGAGCATGTTGTCGCTCAGTGATGCTATTGACGGAAACGCAAGGCACGAAGCCCCTAGGCTGAGACCCAGCGGTTGAGGATTTACCGGCTCTCTTGGTGACGGCCGTGTTGCGACCAACACAGGGGCGTCAACGTGCATCTATGTACCACCGGTTCCTGGACGCCACAGATCATAGGAGTTAACCCGATTGCGCATCAGCCGATCGGATAGCGAGCCTTTTTGGTCATTGGGGGCGTGATGACCTCAACCGGTCATCGAATTAAAAAGTATTGGCTTTCGTCTTCGCGTTGTCGCGCGATCTTGTGAGCTAACTCGATTGCGCATCCGCCAGACGGGTTAGAGGAGCCTTTATAGTTATGGCAGGCGCTGCGACGGTCCGTAATTTCAGATTATGTATATCGTCCACGTCGTCCGCCAGTTCTATCCCGCAGTGGGCGGGATCGAAGATGTGGTCCATGAACTTGCAGCAGCGCAAGCGGCGGCTGGACACCGAGTCCGCGTTGTAACCCTCAATCGACTGTTCAAAACGACGGATGACGAGCTTCCCCATCGGGAAACAATCGATGGAGCGGAGGTTATTCGAGTGCCTTTCGTCGGGTCGCCGAGGTACCCCATTGCACTCTCAGCGATCAAATTCATCCATGATGCCGACATCGTCCATGTCCACGCGATTGATTTCTTTTTCGACTATCTGGCCTGGACTCGCCCATTCCATGGGAAAAAGCTGGTCGTTTCTACGCACGGCGGTTTTTTTCATACTCGATACGCGATGCGGGCTAAGCGGCTTTATTTCAATGCAATCACACGGTTTTCCCTGACATGGTATGACGCCGTCGTAGCAGTCTCGACTCCTGACTACGAACGCTTTGCGCGGCTTCGCCACCGCGGCATGGTTTGCATTGAAAATGGCGTCAACATCGGGAAATACGCCGATGCCGCCGCTTCGAAAATGACAAAGTCCATGGTGTGCATCGGACGGTTTTCTGCAAACAAGCGTCTCGACCGCGTAATAAATTTCCTTGCTGCGCTGCATCGGCACGATCCCGAATGGACCTTGAAAATCCTGGGGCGGCCCTGGGACCTGGATGTCGCCGAGGTTACCGCACATGCCCAAAAACAAGGGGTAGCGGCGTCCATCGAAATCATCTCTGGAGCGTCGGAGGCCGAGATCCGCGAACAAATGGGCCACTGCTCAGTCTTCGTCAGCGCATCGGATTTCGAAGGTTTTGGAATCGCGGCAGTTGAAGCCTTTTCGGCGGGCCTTTTCCCCGTACTGAGCGAGATCCCCGCATTTCGCCACCTGATCGAACAGACGGGTGTGGGCATGATCGTCGATTTTTCCCAGGCCGATACTGCCGCGCAACGGTTCCTGGCGAGGTGGCGAGATGCGGCTTCGAACTACGGAACTTTGCGCGCAACAGCCGTTGCGGCTGCAAGATCATTTGACTGGCGGCATGCGGTGCGCCGCTATCTCGACGTCTACGAGGCACTTCTTGGCAGCCGCAGGCGCCGTATTCTCGACGTCTCGGTGACCGTTTCGACCAAATCCGAAGCGGTTGAGGAGCTCGACCGGCGTTTTGAGGAGAGCCAAAATACCCTGATTGCTTTCGCCAATGCCAATTGCCTGAATATTGCGTACACGGACCCGCGGGTCCGTGCTGCCCTCGGCGCCGCCGTCGTACTCAATGACGGCATCGGGATCGATCTCGCAAGCAAGCTTTTGTTTGGCGCTCAATTTCCGGAAAATCTAAATGGCACCGATTTTACGCCGTATTACCTTCAACACAGTCGACATCGTTTGCGCATCTATTTGCTTGGTGGCAAGCGTGGTGTTGCTGAACGGGCCGCCAAATCGATTTCCCAAAGATGGCCGCAACACGAGGTGGCGGGGTGCCATGATGGATATTTCCCTCGTAGCGACGACCAAGAAATTGCGAATGACATCAGTGCAAGTGGCGCGAACCTCGTTCTGGTCGCTATGGGAAATCCGGATCAGGAATTATGGCTACGCACTAATTTCGACGCGACCGGTTGCCGGCTGGGCTTCGCAGTCGGCGCTTTATTCGATTTCATCGCCGGCGAAGCCGAACGTGCGCCCGCTTGGGTGAGAACGGCACGTCTGGAATGGGTCTATCGGCTCGCGCACGAACCGCAGCGACTATGGCGTCGCTATGTGCTCGGCAATCCAATATTCATGCTCCGAATACTGGGGCAGTGGTGGACGGGTTCACGAATTTAAAGACCGATCGAAAAGATCAGCTTGAACACCGGCGACGGCCCGCTTGAAAACGGTCTGCCAAACGTTTGCGTAGATCATTTCCCCGAAATAACCAGGCCCAAGAGTTTGCCATTGCCGCTTGGCCGCTGTTCCTCAGTTCGAGGTTGGTGCCTTGGCGTCGGGTTCGAATTCGATTGCGCTATGACGTGGTAGCCTTTCGCGATCGCCCAAATCGCTGCCTGCGTCCGATTATGAACGGTAATTTTGCGCAAGATTGCTTTGAGATGAACCTTTACGGTTGACTCGGTTATATTATAGAGACGAGCGATTTGCTTATTCGAATCACCTTGGGCAAGGCGTATCAGGATTTCGCGCTCTCGCTGTGAAAGCTGCGGATCTTTGGCGCCGACCGGACCGCTCGACAGGCATTGTCGCTCGGCAGCGCCCCTCTCCTTCTCGACGTCCTCTTCATCAGTCGGCGTTGGAGACATCGACGACCGTGATAGGACAATGACTTGCTGGTCCAGCAAGGCGACATCCAACAGCTTAAGCAAAACGTCTCGCGAAGTCAGATTGGAAACGTAACCATCCGGGGCAGCCATCATTATGTTCTGAAAATTAGCCGGACGACGCGTTTCAGCAATCACAACGACTGTGCTGCCTGGAAAAAGCGAGCGCAATGCTTTGATTCTTTCACCGGTTTCCGAACTGTTGCCGTTTTCATCATCGATTCCAAGGATGATGAGGGTCCGCGACCCCGCTGCAGTACGCACATTCTTCAGTTCAGAAGATCGATGAGCACTCGCG
>JAMXLL010000287.1 GCA_024281015.1 Candidatus Binataceae bacterium | reverse complement strand
AAGCTCCCATTCGTCAAAATGCACGGGTGCGGCAACGACTACGTCTATGTCATCGCCGATTGCCTCCGCCCAGCCGATCCAGCGGCCCTGGCGCGGCGCATTTCCGACCGCCGGTTCGGGATCGGCGGCGATGGACTGATTCTGCTCTGTCCGGCGAGCGATGCCGATGTACGCATGGAAATGTACAACGCCGACGGTAGCCGCGGGGAAATGTGTGGCAATGGCATCCGATGTCTCGCGCGGCTTCACTATGAAACCGCAGGAAAATGCAGGAATCCGCTGACGGTTGCCACCGACTGCGGAATCAAGACGGTGGAGCTTGGTATGGGCCGCGACGGCACGGTCGCGGCAACCGTGGATATGGGCGAACCGATACTGGAGGGTCGCCAAATTCCAGTTGAACATGACGGCCAAGTGATTGATTTTCCGCTTGAGGTCGGTGACCGGCTCGAACGGATCACGGCAGTTTCAATGGGAAATCCACACTGTGTCGTGTTTGTCCGTGACGATCAGATATTTCGACTGGATGAGCGAGAATTCGCCGGGCTTGGCCGCCAATTTGAGCATCATCCTTTCTTTCCGCGACGCGTGAACACTGAATTCGTTTTACCCATCGGAAGCAATCACCTGAAAATGCGCGTGTGGGAGCGCGGGTCTGGCGAGACACTTGCCTGTGGCACGGGCGCATGTGCGTCGCTCGTCGCGGCGGTCTTGACGGGCCGCGCTGATCGTAAGGCAACGCTGGAGCTGCGTGGCGGCGATTTGACGATTGAGTGGCGCGCAAACGGTCCCGCCACCAATCATGTTCTTATGACCGGCGAGGCGGTCGAAGTGTTCAAGGGGGAAATCGCTCTGAACGACGGTGAGTTGATCTCAGCGCAGCCATAAAGCTCGCTTGCACGGCTGATGGGCATCGCCAGCTTGCCGGCGCAGCATAACGGATGAGGTCAGGATAATGTTCAACGGCGCCATTTCCGCGTTAATTACTCCCTTTCGCGACGGTATGGTCGACGAAACGGCCCTGCGCGATCTGGTCGAGTGGGAGATTCAGTCGGGCATTGACGGCCTGGTGCCGTGCGGCTCGACGGGCGAGTCAGCGACTCTGACCCATGCCGAACATGAGCGGGTAATCAAGCTGGTTATCGAGCAAACCCGCCGGCGAGTGCCGGTGATTGCGGGGACCGGCTCGAACAGCACCGCCGAAGCTATCCGGCTGACTACTTTTGCCCGCGAAGCCGGTGCTGACGCAGCATTGCTGCTGTCGCCCTATTACAACAAGCCCACCCAGGACGGCATTTATAGGCATTACAAGATGATCGCGGCGAGCGTCGATTTCCCGCTCATCGTTTACAATATCCCGGGCCGCACGGCATCAAACATCCTGCCGGAGACCTTTGTACGGATGTCCGATATTAAACAGGTAGTCGGAATCAAGGAGTCCTCGGGCTCTCTGGATCAATGCTCCGACATCGTCAGACTATGCGGTGAACGCCTGACTTTGTTGTCAGGGGATGATTCTCTGACGTTGCCTCTGATGTCGATCGGGGCGAAAGGTGTGGTTTCCGTGGCTACTAATATAGTGCCACGGGAAATGCACGAGATGGCGGCGGCCGCATTGGCAGGTGATTTCGAAACGGCGCGTACCCTCCATTTCAGGCTATTGCCGCTAATGCGCGCCTTGTTTCAGGAGACCAACCCCATCCCGATCAAGCAAGCCTGCGCTTTCATGCGTAAGTGCAGCAATGAAATGCGAATGCCGCTGACCCCGATGTCGCAGGGACCGGCCGACCGGCTCTACGCAGCGATGAAGGACCTGCGGCTCGTTTAGCGCTTTGCGCCAGGTCAATCAGCGAGGCTACTCGCCGCTCTTGCTGCCTCGCTTTCGTTTGGATCTCGGTGGCTCGCTGGATGCTCTATTCTCGCGCAGCTTCATCGCGAGGCTGCCGCACTCCTCGATCCAGTGTTCGGCATCGTCGCGCATCGCAAAAGCAGCCACCAGCCTGTGACCATCGAATACGAGGTAGGCCAGTTTCTGCTTATCAGCTTGTGAAAGGGCACGCACGTCGTCCCGCTCGATCTGGTGGACCGCTCAATTAGCGCGATCTACTGCAGAAATCAACGCTACCTTAGACGCATGTTCAACAGCTATGTTTACTCTGGCTCCGCAGGTCGCAGATGCCAACCAGGAGTGCGCCTTCAATTGCAGATCCGCCTCAACTGCGCGAATCTGGCCCGGTTTTGGCTCCATCGCCTGCCTTGCTATCTTAAATGAGACCGGATCCTACGATCCAAACACCTTTTGTGGGAGAAGACGATGATCGAGGAAACCTCAACCAGCACCGACCAGCCAAATCGCTGGCGCCTTGAAAGTCCTGGGCATCAAGGCTGGCCGCGGACCGCGCGTCCTGACGATGCGAACAAATACCTGATGATCTCGGCGGATTGTCATTGCCAGGAACCCGGCGGTCTGTGGCACAAATATTTGCCTGAAGAGTATCAAAAGCGGCTGCCGCGAATTGAGGTCGATGCCAACGGCGTGAAGTGGGTAACAGCCGAAGGAATGCAGCGCTCTCGATTGCTCGACAGCCATCTCGAAGGCGAAGATAAAGTGCGCAACGTGGCAGGGGCCGATCCTCAAGACCGCATCAAGGACCATCGGCGCGATGGCGTCGATGCGGAAATAATTTTTCCCAACAAAGGTCTGAGCATGTGGGCAACACAGGATGCCAGGTTCGGTGCCGCCCAATGCCAGATATGGAACGACTGGGCGTGGGAAACTTTCGGGAAATACAACGAGTTCATGTCGCCGATTGCCGCGATTATGACCGCCGATGTTGAACTCGCTATCAGCGAGATCAGGCGCGTCGCCAAACTCGGGTTTCGCGGCGTTAATCTGCCTTGCAAGCCGATCTTCGGCGGCCATGACGCGCGCCATCCAAATTACAACATGGCGCTTTATGATCCGATGTGGCAGGTGATTCAGGACTGCGATATCGCCATCACCTTCCATATCTCGACTGGACGTGATCCCCGCGCGGCGCGCAAAGACGGCGGCGCGGTCATCAATTATGTCGCCCATGCGCTGGCGCCGACCGTCGAGCCGATGGCGGCGCTCTGCTCGTCGGGAGTGCTGGAACGCTTCCCGAAGCTTCGCTTCGCCCTAATCGAATGCGGTATTGGATGGGTGCCGTGGGCTCTCGAAGCGATGGACGAAGCCTATCGCAAACACCACATGTGGGCGCTGCCGAAGCTCAAGAAGTTGCCCAGCGATTATTTCCGCGAACACGGCGCGGCGTCATTTCAGGATGATCCGATTGGCTTGGAACTGGCGGTTAAGCACGATCTGGTGGACAATTTCCTATGGGCCAACGATTACCCGCATCACGAAGGATCGTGGCCACATTCGGCACAGTCTATCGAGCGCCAGATGCAGCATCTCAGCGATGATCAGCGCGCCCGAATTCTCGGTTTGAACGCGGCGCGAATCTTCAAATTCGATGTCGGCCGGCTGCTCCAGCGCCGCAACACTTCTGTTAATTAAACCTGGCGCGAAAGCGTTGCGAGGGGGCAGCACGCCTATAAGCATGCTGCCCATCCTCTGTTCCGATTCACAGTAACTCCCGGCCAACGTGCTCTTACTCCCCGCGTGACTCGCGGACGAGTTTTTCCAATGCCGGCAGTGCGTCTTCGAGCCGCTGAAGATCACTGATCGCCCCAATGAATGGATCCTGCTGAAGCCTCTGCATCCGAGCGGGGACCGTCTTGATGTTAAATTCACCGGGGTCGAGGTCTTGCTGCAGTTCCTCCCATTTCAGTGGGGTTGAGACCGGCGCGCCTGAAACCGGGCGAACCGCGAACGGCGCCGCAATCGTTTTGCCATAGCCAAGCTGCATGTAGTCGATGTAGGCGCGCCCCTTGCGGGCAGTGTGTTCACGGATCAACGTGGCAGAAGCCGGCACCCGCTTGAGCACAACACCGGCGACGAGTTCCGAAAACATGCGGGCCTGTTCGTAGGTGTAGCGCGGTTCCAGACCGACTACGACGTGGATTCCCATCTGTCCCGAGGTCTTTACGTAAGGCCGCATACCGATCTCGCGGAGTACGTCTGCGACTTCCCGCGCGACAATTACGGCCTGCTCAGTAGTCGACAATTTGGGGTCAATATCGAACAACAGCCAGTCAGGGAGTTCCAGGTGGGGAAAGCGAGAGGACCAGATGTGGATCGGAATCGACCCCATGTTGGCCATGTACGCGATAGCCTCGGGACTCTCGAGTACGAAATAGGCGATATCGCGATGAGAATCCGGTGAGTAGACCTTCTCAGTACGGACCCATGCTGGGGCAAATTGGGGCGCGTCTTTTTGGAAAAAACTCTTGCCTTCGAAACCATCCGGATAGCGTGTGAGTACCACCGGGCGGTCCTTGAGATACGGCAGCATCCACTTCGCGACCGTCCAGTAATACTGAAGCAGGTCGCCCTTGGTGTAACCCTGCGCGGGCCAGAAGAGTTTGTCCAGATTGGTGGGCTTGAACTTCCAGTCGACCGATCTGATGTTTTCAGCGCCGGCGCCTTGAGCTGTATGCGCGGGGGGGCCGTCGCCGCTCGGAGCTGCCCGGTGCCCTTCAATTGGTTCGGACTCGGGAGGTTGAGCCGGCGGGGCAGTGTCGGGCGAAAAGCCGTTCGAAGTTCCGCCGCCAGCTGGCCCAGTGCCGCCGTAAACGCAGGTGCGTGGCTCTACATCGTCTGCTAACTCCTCGAACACCGGGTGGCGGATACCACCGTCCGCAGTCCATTCGCTGAATCGTACCGTGCATACCAGTTCGGGCGCACAGAAATGGGAGGTGCGCGGCGGCGTGGCTTCGCCTGACCGCGCCCGACGAAATGGCGAGGTGGCGCGTTTTCGCTGGTTCAGCCGGCGCGAGAGTTCCCGCAGCTTGTCCTCGTCAAATCCGCTGCCCACCCGGGCAACAAACCGCAGTTCTCCGGACGGTTCATATTGGCCGACGAGCAGAGCGCCAAAATAAATTCGCGCGCCAGCCGGTTCCGTCCAACCACCGATGACGAATTGCTGATAATTCGGGCACTTGATTTTGATCCAGTCCCCGGTACGCGTGCCGCGATATGGTGCGCTGCGGCGCTTGGCGACGATGCCTTCGAGGCGAGCCTCAGCCGCGGCGGCAAAAAAATCGCAGCCGCGGCCCATAACGTGATCGCTGTACCGGACCGGCCCCTCGCCGCGAATCAATCGTGCGAGGATTTGCTTGCGCTGCTCCAGCGGTAGGTGCCGGAGATCATAATCACCAAACGCCAGCAGGTCGAAAGCCCAGTAGATCACAGGCATCGCCAGGCTCAGACGGGCGATCTGCCGCGCATCCTCAGCATGCATCCTGTGCTGGAGAAGCTGAAAGCTGGGGCGGCCCTCGTCATTGAGCGCGACGATCTCACCATCGAGCACTATTCTATCGAGTGGCAGCTTGGACAGCGCCAGCTTAACTTCGGGGTAGCGGTGGGTGATGTCGCGCCCGTAGCGGCCAAACAGGGCGATGCGGCTTCCCTCACGAATTGCCAGGGCGCGGACGCCGTCGTATTTCAATTCGAACAACCAATCGTCACCGTCGAACGGTTGTTTGGCGGTTTTGGCGAGGCTCAGGGGGAAAGACTCGGGATTGACCGGACCGTTAAGGGTACGCGCGCCGCTGTTGTGGAGCTGACCAAGTGCGCTACGCGCGAATTCAGCCGCCCCGCGCGTCTCGTCGATCGTCAAGCCCGAAAGCACCGAACGCGGATGAGCCTCCAGGAGGTCATCATCGGTCGCGTAATCGTCGCGCTTTTTGATCAGCAGCCACTGCTCTTTTGCATCGCGTTGCGTGGAATCCTGGCGTCGCGTGCGGACCAGGGTATAAGTACCGCGCAGCTTGAAACCGTGCAGTGCGAAATCGAGTTTGCCGCGCCGCACCGCATCGGCCGCGTTATCTTCGGGAGGATCCACGACGGCGTACTCGCCACGATCCCAGACAATCACCGCGCCAGCACCATAATTTCCTTCCGGAATGATGCCTTCAAAATCACCGTACTCAACCGGGTGATCTTCGACCATCACTGCGAGCCGCCGTTCGTGCGGGTCGAGCGAAGGGCCTTTGGGTACCGCCCACGAGCGCAAAACGCCTTCCATTTGCAACCGGAAGTCATAATGAAGACGGCGCGCAGCGTGTTTTTGCACCACAAACATTCCCCGGCCGGACATTTCATTGCTAGCCGGGGTGACGCCGAATGGTTCCGGGGTTCGTTCGGCGTTGCGCTTCTCTCGGTATTTCTCTAACGGCAAGGTTTCACCCTGGCTTCGCCCTTGAAAACAGGCAGGTTCGGACTTGTTTGTAACCCTCTCCACCGTGCAGAGTTAATAA
>JAMXLL010000286.1 GCA_024281015.1 Candidatus Binataceae bacterium | reverse complement strand
TCACGCCGACCATTCCGCAAGCCCGGGGATGCCATGTCTCCCGGGACCCGTATTTAAAGAGTTTTTGGAAAATTCTTTCTCTCTGGCAGAGGGGATCGGACCGAGGGCCCGATGCCTGCGGTTGGTTAGGGTTAGGGAGGGGGCGCCTGTTTAAGTAGGCTATTGCGGACCCAGATATTCTCGAATGGAGTTACATCCGTAGCTGATTTCAGACCATTATCCGCGGCAATCTGATGCCAGTTCTCAGGGTTGCCACTGACACGACGTGCAAGCGCTTTGAGATCCTCGTTGGGCAGCAATGTGAAGTTGACCCCTCCTGAACTGGGCAGTCCGGACTTGGGCGGGAATCGCGAAGCAAGCTCGTCCACTTCTTTAAACAGCGCAAATCGGTTGCTCGCTTTGTAGCTGGCTAGTTGCTCGTCTGGTATCCCTTCCGTTCGGACATTGACAATGATCTTGCTACGATGGCTGCTTTCTGGAACGACTTGGATCTCGTAGCGGTAGCGGGGTGTCTGGTCAATTATCAAAGGGAACCACCGGGTTGGCCCGTTGATGTCGGCCGGCCGCCAAATGGTGACAATCGAATTGTCCGGCTGCTCTTCGAACAAAATGCCGTCACCACGGAGAGCGTCCTGCGTCAATTGCAGCGCGTCGGCCGCCGGATATTTGACCTCGTGCTCCTCGCCGAGAGCGGTATCGGCCGCGGTATAATGCTCAGTATAGTGTTTGTAGCCGACGAAACACCCCGCGCCCGCTGACAACACACAGACCACAGCCGCCACTAGCCATGTCAATACGGAGTTCCGCTGGATGCTCACCGAGACACCAAGAAACCACGAGCAATTTGGGGAGCGCAAGTGCTATAGCAGCTTGCCGGGAAAAGCTCATCGTGAGCTTTCCATCGGCTAACGCGCCGGCTGCCTGAGGCGCGAATGCGTGTCACCAAAAGCCAGAGCAACGAGATACCAGCATGACTGAAATTGCCCCCCAATTCGTTGTCGCGGTGGTCGGAGCCGCCACGGCAGGATCCGAGATAGCACGGATTCTGGCAGGTCGCGGAATTAGAGTGATCGTTATCGAGCAGAACGCGCGCCCGTACGGCAAGATCGAAGATGGATTGCCGCGATGGCATGTTAAGCAACGTAAGGACGAGTACCAGGAAATCAACAAACGGCTCGACCATCCAGGTATCGATTTTTTGCCGTTAACTCGAATGGGCCGCGACTTATCCTTTGACGAACTTCGTACCGGCTGGGGATTAAGCGCCATCGTTCTGACTCACGGTGCCTGGCGTGACCGCCCCTTGCCGGTTGAGGGCGCCGATGAGTTCGTTGATCGTGGCCTCGTTTACCAGAATCCGCTGATTTACTGGTTCAACCATTACCCGGAAAAATCCTATTCCGGGCCTCAGTACGCCCCCAGGCCGGGCGCAATCGTAGTCGGCGGTGGTTTGGCCTCGCTCGACGTGGTGAAAGTGCTGCAAATCGAAACGACGCTCGCGGCTCTGCGTGTGCGCGGTATCACTGAAGATATGGTACGACTCGAGCGGGAAGGAATCGATGCGGTGTTGAAAAGATACCAACTCGAGTGGCGCCATTTGGATATTTCGCCTTGCAAGCTGTTCTATCGGCGACGCGTACTGGACATGCCGCTGTCAGATATTCCGCCTGATGCGGTGCCCAAGCGGGCCGAGGCCATGCGCCAGGCGCGCATTAAGATTCTCGATAAGGCGCGCCGCAAATATTTGTTTGATTTCGAGGAACTGCGTGTTCCCACCGGGCTCATTGAAAGCGACGGGCGGCTCGCCGGGCTGCAGATGAACCGGACCGAAGTCCGCGACGGGCGGGCGAAAACCATACCCGCGACCGAGGAACCCATTCACGCTTCGTTGGTCGTAAGTTCAATCGGCAGTATTCCTGAACCGATTCCCGGGATTCCGCAGCAAGGCGAAGTCTACCAGTATGTAGATGAGAAAGTAGGATTATTGATGGATGGTCAGACCCCAGTCTATGCCGCGGGTAACGTGCTCACTGGCAAAGGTAATATAAAAGATTCCCTTGAAAGCGGCACGGCGGTCGGCACACATGTCGCCGAGGCTTACCTGGGAGTAGCCGACGACGGGAGCCGCGCATCACTGGCCGACAGTGCCCGCCGAGTGGCACATCACGAGGCTGAACTTATCGCCGGAAATATAACCGGCCGTGCAATGCTCCCACCGGAACAGATATCGGAGATTCTGCGTCGTGTTCGTGAGCGACAAGTCGCAGTCGGTTACGAAGGTGACTACCGTCAGTGGATCTCGAAGGTCACCCCGGCCGACTTACAATGAGCTCCCTGCAATCGGCGTCTAGCTCATGGCAATCAGCATATAACTCATAACGCGCATTCAGGCAGTCTGTCTTGACCCTGGTGCTGTAAGCTGGCGCCTGACACACATATCGAGGCAGGGTCTCCTTCAGCGACGTGTTGTCTTAGTCAGATTTGGTGCCAAGCCGTTTATAGCCCGTCTAGTGTATTCGAAACCTTCCAGAACTCCAGCAACGGTCACCGCAGCGCCAAAGGGCCGAGAAAAATGCTATGTTTAATTGATGCCGCTTACTCGTACACACGGCAAAATTAGGCGCGATTTCAAGAGCGGGCAGGAGCAAACGGCGTGGACGAACTTCAACGGACCGACCCGGAAGTTTACAGGCTGATCAAACAAGAAGAGTCTTATCAGATAGAATCGGTCCGCCTGATTCCCTCAGAAAACTACGTTTCGAAGGCCGTTCTCGAAGCGACCGGGTCTGTGCTTGCCAACAAATATTCGGAGGGGTATGCGGGACGCCGCTATTACGAAGGCCAGCGGTATATCGATCAGATCGAGACGCTGGTCGCTGATCGCGCCAAAAGCCTCTTCGGCGCCGAGCATGCGAACGTGCAGCCATATTCGGGCTCGCCCGCTAATCTTGCGGTGTACTTTGCCCTGCTGAAACCGGGAGAGGGGCTGATGGGTCTGGCGCTGCCCCATGGCGGGCATTTGTCGCACGGATGGAGCGTCAGCATCTCCAGCAATTTCTGGCGTCCAATTCATTACACAGTCGGTCGTGAATCGCATCTGATCGACTATGAGGCGGTACGCCAGCTTGCGCGGGCCGAACGGCCCAAGATGATCGTAACAGGTGCAACAGCTTACCCACGGCAGTTCGATTTCAAGCTGTTCAGTGAGATCGCTCGCGAAGTCGGCGCCTACCTCTTGGCCGACATTTCTCATATCGCCGGTCTGATCGTTGCCGGAGTGCATCCCGATCCTGTGCCTTATGCGGACGTGGTGATGACCACCACTCATAAGACCTTGCGCGGCCCGCGAGGTGCGATGATTCTCTGCCGCAAGGAACTGGCTGCGCAAATCGACAAGGCAGTATTTCCTGGGCTCCAGGGAGGACCGCACAACCATACGACCGCCGCCATCGGCGTCGCATTGAAAGAGGCTGCAACCCCTGAATTCAAGGAATATGGCCGACAAGTCGTAAACAATGCGAAGGCTTTGGCGGATGAACTGCTCGCTCGAGGTTTCCAGCTGGTTTCGGGCGGCACGGATAATCATCTTATTGTAGTCGATCTGACCAACAAGGCGGTCATTGGCAAGAAAGCCGCTCAAGCGCTAGATCGTGCCGGCATTGTCTGCAATCACAATACAATTCCGTACGACCCGCGAAAGCCGTTCAGTCCCAGTGGCATTCGGCTCGGCACGCCGGCAGTCACCTCGCGCGGCATGAAGGAACACGAGATGCGCCAGATTGGCGCCTGGCTTGACACGGTGATCACACACGTTAATGACGAAACCGTCATTGGGCGCGTGGCGGGGGAGGTCCGTGAATTCAGCCGCCAATTCCCGGCGCCTGGCCTGGTTGCGTAGATTGTAACAAGCCAGCTGTCATGACCCGGCTGGCCGGGACAGGTCTTTTATTCGCCCCGAGTGGATGATGCCATGATCAGTGTCGACGAAGCTCTCAAGGTAGTGCTTGAAAACGTTGCTCCGCTGGGTGTTGAACGCGTGTCGATAGTCAACGCGTTAGGACGTGTGCTCGCCGAGGAAATCCGATCAGGACGCGATATACCGGGTTTCGACAACTCGGCAATGGACGGTTACGCGGTCCGAGCTGCCGATATCTCAGCCGCAGGTGAATCTACCCCTGTCAGGCTGAAGGTGGTCGAGACGGTGGGCGCAGGTGTGATGCCATCAGTCCTCGTCGCGCCTGGACAGGCGGTGCGCACCATGACCGGCGCACCAATTGCCGAGGGTGCGGACGCGATCGTCCCGGTCGAGCGCACCCGCGGAACCGACACTGAAGTCGAAATCCTCGCGTCAGCCGAACAGGGTGCCTTCGTGCGTCCGCGCGGCGAGGACTTACGGGGCGGTGAACTCGTGATTTCGCCGCGTAAGTCCCTTAGTGCCTCAGATTTGGGGATGCTCGCGTCGCTTAACCGTTCGATGGTCGACGTCTACCGGCAACCGCGGGCCGCGATCGTTGCCACTGGCGACGAATTAGTCGACGTTGACACAGTTCCAACCGGCGCACAGGTGATTAATTCGAGCGCGTATGCGCTGGCCGCTGCGGTTCGCGAAGCCGGCGGCGAGCCGATCATACTCAAGGTCGCCCGTGACGATCGGGAGGAAGTCCGTACACGCCTGGCTGAGGCATTGGCATTTGACGTCGTCCTGACAACCGGCGGGGTCTCGGCTGGACAATTCGACCTTGTCAAAGTCGTGCTCGACGAGCTGGGGCTGCGTCAACTATTTCATGGCGTCGCGCAGAGACCCGGCCGTCCGTTGAAATTCGGCACGATCGGCGGCAAGCCGATTTTCGGCTTACCCGGCAATCCGGTCTCAACGATGGTTTGCTTCTATCTGTATGTCCGTCCCGCACTGCGCCGGATGACCAACCGCTACGACCTGAGTTTGCCCAGGATTACGGCGCGATGTGCTGGCAATATCCAAAAAGCTAACAATCTCACCGAATTCGTTCGCGTTACGCTGACTCAACGCAACGGCGAGATCTACGCAGCAACGACCGGAAACCAGAGTTCAGGCGTGCTGAGTTCTCTCTCGCGAGCCCACGGCCTTCTGATTGGTCCGGCTAGGGAAGGTCTTCTCAGGGCTGGT
>JAMXLL010000285.1 GCA_024281015.1 Candidatus Binataceae bacterium | reverse complement strand
TGCCCACTTTTAATCATCGCGCCACAGTAGGCTTCGGGGCCGCTCACGATTCGTTAATCGCGTCCGTGCCGGAAGTTGTCGGGACTGGCGAGGGGAGGCCCGCCGCTGTCGGTTGCCCTGCGATATTCATGGGGTTGCACGAAAGACGCCCATTGCGCCCTTGTAGGCATGGCCCATGGCATGATCCATGAACGTGTAGGTTCCGGGATGTTGCACCCGAAATTCAAAAACCGCGCCGTCACCGGGTCCGACTTCCAACGTTTGGATATCATGTAGGGCATCGGCCGGATTACCGCTTTGGTAGACTGTGCTGAAAATTGCCCCAACCACGTGAAAATCGGAAAACAGGTTGGGCCCGATGTTGATGAAGAACAGCCGTACCAGTTCACCAACTTTGATCGGAATTGGATGGGCGGCGCCGTAGTTGCTGATCCGGCCATTAAACACGACAAAATCCGGCTCGCCGTCCACCATCTTGCCGTGGTCCAGGTGCAGCCGCCCCCGGTTGTCTGGCATTCCGTAGAACTCGCCCTGCACTAGCATCACGTCGTGCGCCTTGCCGTTAGGCCATCCGTTTTTCGGATCGACGATCATCATTCCGTACATTCCCTCGGCGATATGGTCGAGGACCGGCTCTGCGGTACAGTGATAATCGAAGACGCCCGGAACCTGAGCCACAAAACTGTAGCTCAGGTCCTTGATGCCAGGAGGTCCGGCAAAGTTTTCGTCGTTAAGCTGGGCGGCATGCGGATAAATGCCATGCGCATCCGTCGTGTGATTAGTCAGAGTGATCGTCACCCGGTCGCCTTGATTAACCCGCATCAAGGGTCCCGGTACCGTCCCATTGTAGGTCCAGGCCGGGTACGAAAGACCCGAGCCGATCGGAACCACGGTTCGCTGCGCTGTGAAGGTGAAGGATTTCTCGGCGGGTGCCGCCGGCGACGAAAGCGGCCCAATCAGCAAAACCAGCGCGAGCAGAATGCCAATCTCACCCAACATCCGCCTGCCCAGATACCAGGTGTCGCGATTCGTGAACCCGGCCAATCCTATTAGCCTCGCGGGTCGGTGTCTCATAAATTTCGTCCAGTTACTGCGGACACAACCCCCTGATGTACGCAATTAGTGAATTGATTTGATCGTCGCTGAGACCGGCCGACCATGAAGGCATGTCACTGGGCAGATTCACCGCGGTTCCACCGCCTTTAATCGCTTTGAACATGGTATCGCTGGAGATGGTCCGCATCAGCTTACAGTCGGTGAAATCTCTTGGCTGAGTCTTCAAGGTCCCCGCGTCGGCGCCGTCACCATGCCCGCTAAAGCCGTGACATCGCGCACAGTAAACCTTGAACAGCAACGAAGCATCCTGGGCGGCACCGGTCATTGGGAAGACTGTCAACATCCCAAGCAGCATGCTCGCAAAAACCGAGTACAATCTCGCCACTCACTTACCTCTGTTCTGCCAGGCACCCTTTCTTATCTGGAAGATCTCAGGTACTCAAGCACGGCACGTGCATCAAGGGGCGTGAGGTTCGCTTGCGTCCTCATATGCATGATGATCATCCGCCATTCGGTGGGGGAAAACTCGGAGCCGGGACGCGCGTTGTGACAGGTATTGCAGTAGACGGGCCAAAGCTGAGCGCCGCGCAAGAAAAGCGCGCGCTGCTCGGCCTGATCTTGCGGATCGGAATGACTGGCCTGCTGTGCGGAACACGGGACGATCGTAACCGCGTGAATTGCCAGCGTTACCATTAATGCGATTATCATGCGCCGTGATTTCATGGCCGTTCCACTTAGAAGCCAATCGCGAACTGAGAGACGAATGCGCGATCATTCGGAGTTGCGCCGACAGGAAGTCCCGTGTCGCTGTAGAAGCCGCCCGCTCTTGGCAATTCAAAATCGAATTCGTTTTGCCAGACGATCGACGGCGCGAACCAATAATCCAGCCCCAGCGCAACTTCCCGTGCGTGCGGCGTAAATATTGCCGGTGAACCGGTGAAGCCGATCTCCGGCGTAGTGACAATCGCGCTCTGCACAATGGCACGTTGGTTTACTCCCGAGTAGCGAACCAGCGGCTCCAGTTTGCTGATGAGCTGGTTCACTTCGGCAGGAACATAAGGTAATCGCAGCCCGGTCAAGAAATAACCCGCCTGAATATACCAGCCCTGGCGGTTATCAGCGCCTGTTCCATTAGGCATCTGCCGGTACGTTTGCAGCCACTCTCCCCTGGTCTGCAGATTGTCTTTAAAATAGTTGAAGTCAACGCCCCACGAATTAAACCAGAACCCATTCAGCCACTTGCCGTTGTAGGTCGAAGCACCGAGTTCCAAACGACCCAGATTTGAATCAACCGGCAAGGGATAGACCCTGAGGCGGGCGCCAAAAGCCGGCGTGTGACTATTCAGGTGGATATTGTTAGGCGATTCGAGTGTGTCACCCACCAGAGCGACTGGGGGGCAACTGGGTAAAGGCGAGGGAGGCGTATTGTCAGTACAGGTCGACTGGCTGAAACCCGGACCGTTGGCTGCCCACACCGTATAATCGGCGACTTGACCCATCTTGCCCCATTGGAAGCCGCCGCGTAACTGCACACCAACGTCGGTCCCCGGGATAATCGCATTCGCCCCGTAAGGTAATGGGGCAGTAACAAAGCGGTTGACCCAGAACGGGCTCTGATCCTCGTACCAGTCACCGAACGGTTGATCGAATATCCCAAACATTAGCTCGGAGTAATCGTTCAGAAAATACTGCAGAACCGCGACCGGAAGCTGAAACTCGGCGCTGGAACCGCTCGGCAGATTTGCTTCAATGGTTCCTTCGAACAGCATTTTGTCGCTGATCTGCCACAGAATGATCGGTTCAAGGTCGAGGGCAAAAGTGTTGACGTTGCTCTTGTGGTCGTAGATAAAATTGCCTGCCGCTCCGCCAACGACGCTGAAGCGGTAAGTGCCGAGGTAGCGATCAACTGCTTCGGCAAAGGAGGCTGGCGATGGCGGCGCGCCGGCCTCCGAGGTTGCCTGAGCCGCTTTGGCCTGAACCTTATCGCTGGCGGCCTTGATCTCGGCATTACTGCGTTGCAGGCGCTGGTTTTCACCCTCAAGCTGGTCAACCCGCTGCTGCAGTTGCTTGATCTCGGTCTTGATTTCCAGAATCTCGCGGTCGCGAGCGCCTATCGGATGGCCGGCAGCATCTGCCGCTCTCCCGTCCTGAGCGAGGATCCGCGGTGGTCGAATCCCAAGAACCAGCACCAGCAAGGCTAGAACCCGCCCAACACTCCTCATAGCTCCTCCTCAGCCCAGCCGAGGCCTCTGACCCAGTACCGCCTGCTGCTTAACGTAACTGCGAGTTATTGTCAATGTGGGGTCGATCAGAAAACGCTGAGCGGCACGGAACACGCGCTGGCCCGCTTGGCGATTGCGATCGCGCTCTGCTGACCGGCGTACCACTGACGGTTAAGATGGTGCCTCATATGGTCGGACGACCGCTCGGCTTTTTGGACGGCATTTTGATGTCATCACGCCCAGTCAATACAACGACCTGAATCAGCGCAGCGCCCGCCGACCGGCGAGCGCAAGCTGCTTGCGGCGCTGCTGCGAGAGGCTATTCAGTCTTTGTTCGGTGACGCTTTGGGCCTCGCCCAAAGCCGAGAGGGCTTGCGGCAAGAAGCTTACATGTGGATCACCGGACGTTGGGAATCGGCGCTCACATTCGAGGACGTGTGCGACGGCTTGGGCATCAATCCGAACGACTTGCGACCGCGCTGTTCAGGCTGCTACGCCAGCAGACTCTCGTCGGTTAAGCGGATGATAACGTTCTTGTATTCGGCTTCAGTCTTCTCGATCAGTTAGGCGGCAACCGCGAGTTAGAAGAGGTACCGCACGGTCAGCGGGCGGTGCTGCTCGACTATCTCAACCAGCGCCGGGCACAGTTTGAGAATCTCGGCTTCGGAGCACCACGCCCATTTATCGACCATGGTTGATAAGCGTCGTCGATTCATTGCCAATCACTCGGATGGTGGGTAGAGGGTCCGCGGACGGCCCCCCTGTGAGCCCGGACCGCGGACCTGAGGCACCGCGCTACGGGGGTCGTGGCAGAAGGTCGGTGCCTGAAGACCATTCGCTTTCACCGTGGGCGCTGGTACACCGTCGAGCCGGGACCGCTCGCCGTCCGTCGGGTCGAGTCGAAGAAATTGCGGCCGGCGCTGCACAGCGGCAGCGGTTCGCTGGGGTGGAGCGGCGGCGGGGCTTCCTCATCCGCTCGGCTTCGAAGTGGGCGCGCAGCGTCCGAATTGCCGCATGCATGGGGTCGGCAATCAGCAGCCTTTGAAACGCCTCCAGCAGCACCGTCGCCGTCTCCTCAATCGAAAGCATTCAACGAGCTACCGGCGGTTGGTTCCATGGGCTTGGCACCGGACGCGAGCAGGTTGGCCTTGCGCAGGTCGGCATTGCCCTTGGCCAGCTCTTCGAGTCTGACCGGGCGGCCTTGGCCCGCTCGTGTTCCACTGGCCGACGGCCTTGGAGCAGGCCGCTGCGCATCCTTGACCGCTTCAATGCATCGTTCCCGGGGTGACCGCGCTTCTTCTTTGGTCACCAAATCCTCTCTCGACTGGTGCCAAATCTGGTGCCAAGTGGTGCCATAAACGAGCACATTGGATCGCATGACGGTTCATCCGCGGACCCTCTTTATTATCCAGTGAGAGAGGGATTTTGTGCGTTTCAGTCAGTTCGGGTGGGTAATAAATGTTAAGGTTGTTTTCACCCAAACACCCTTTAAGCGACGGCATGGCGACGCAAGCCAGACGGCTTGGCGCGTCGGCGATTGGGCGCCGGTTCGGACTCGGGGGCGACGCGTTGCGCCTCGGCTTCGAAATCGTCGAGGGTAGCCGGAAGGGCTGGGCGGGCCGTCTGAGGCATCATCGCCAGCTTCCGTTTGTTTCGAAAAATCCGGGTGGAGGTTGGTGCGCGCAAAGCTGGCTAAGGCGTTCGCTGACGGTACCGACTACTGCCGCAGCCAGCGTCCGCAGCACGGCTGCTTCTATCGGCTTGGGGGAGGTAGGGCAGTATTGGCGAGCGCGCGAGTCTATCTTCTCAGTGGTTGGAACGACTGGCGATCGGCTGCGCTCTAATTCGAAATGTTCCTCCGGCGACGCTTGCACACTGTTGCATTCACTGAACGGCTGTACTATAGGGGACGCCATCGACTGAGAACTGGCCTCAGAGCAGGGAGGTGAAGCTGGGCAGAAGACCGTGAAAATCCAAGGCTAAGTTCCTGGCACGATAGCAAAAGCGCTTGCTGGCTGTGGGGACAGCCAAGCAGGAAGTCGCTCCGGAGAATAAGACGTGTCTACCCGGGGATGACCGTCAAAGTCTTGCAGGATCGAAGGAGGAAGCTATGGGGTTTGAGGGCTGGTGTCGTGAAACGTTCGGGGGAGCCGGAAGAACATGGAAAACGTTGGCGGCCGCATCATTGATTATAATGGTGGCAGTTGCCACCAGCCGGGCAGGTGATCTCTCTGGCCAGCCCGCCAACAATCTCAGCGTCACCAATTCAGTTTCAAATGTCCTGCCGCAAGCGGCGGCTGGAGCCGCGACTGCGGGACCTCCTGGAGGCCCCGCATCATCAATGGCCGGGCCACCTCCTCCAGGGCAAGAGGAAGGCTGG
>JAMXLL010000284.1 GCA_024281015.1 Candidatus Binataceae bacterium | reverse complement strand
AACTCGAAGCTCGGCTATGCGGGGCTCCGGCTCCTCGTTGCCTGGCTTCATCTCGTCCAGCCCGCTGCGCGTCTATTCGGGCGGGTTCAGCACGGAATGGGGCCCTGGAGTTGGAAAGGCATCACCCACATCCTTCCACTTCCGACCATCGTTTCCTTATGGACCACTCGCTGGCAACCAATCGAATCGCGTTTATCGGCCCTTGCATCAATCCTCAATGGAGCCGGGACGCCGATAATTCGCGGCGGCAATTTCGATCGATGGGACCTCTCGATTCTCGGCGGTCTATTCGGGACGATCCGCGTAATCGCAATGGTGGAGGAACACGGAAAGGGGACGCAGTTGTGCCGGTTCCGGACGTGGCCAAAGACTCCTAATTCGGTTATTGCGATATTTGTTGCGATTATGATTGCGGCCGGACTGGCAGCGGCCAATCATGCGGCGACCCCTGCGGGTTTCCTAGCACTGGCGGGCTGCACGATCGGACTGCTCATTTACAGAGATTGTGCACATGCCATGAGCCAGTGGCGCGATGCCGTCGACGGTTATCTGCGTCGCGATAATAGCCTGTGTATCTTGCGCAGATCATCTCTGCGATGGGCTTGCAAATGAAACCGCACCATTAGCCGCAATGGCGAGGCACTCAGAAGGTCGCCCGGAGCAGGAGCATTTAGCCGCTCGCCAGGACTCGGCGATACTAACGCGCGTAATCAGGCAGGCTCGACCTTACTGGGCTAACCTGATTGGGCTCCTAGTACTGAGCGTGGCTGCGGCGCCGCTCGCGTTGCTTCTGCCGCTGCCGTTGAAAATCGCCGTTGACTACGTGATTGGCTCGAAGCCGGTGCCTGCGTTTCTGACGGGACTGCTCCCGTCCGATAAACCGAGCTTAGCGGCCACCATGCTAGCAATGGCCGCTGGCCTGCTTGTCTTGACTACTCTGCTCCTCTATGTCCAATCGCTCAGCGTTACAATTTTTCAAACCTATGTTGGCGAAAGAGTAGTTCTCGAATTTCGCACAGTGCTCTTTCAGCATGTCCAACGTCTCTCGCTATCATATCATGATCAAAGCGGATCGAGCGATTCCAACTATCGAATCCAATATGACGCGCCGTGCATCCAGTACATTCTAGTCACGGGCGGACTGCCACTATTTACCTCGGTGGTGACATTGTTTGGAATGCTGACAGTGACATTGTTTATGGATTGGCAGCTGGCATTAATTGCTTTGGCTGTTTGCCCTGTGCTGTTCTCCTTAACTCATGTGTACGGCGCCCGGCTTCGACGGCAATGGCACGAGCTCAAGATGCAAGAGAGTTCGGCCATGAGTGTAGTACAGGAGGCGCTAGGTGCTATCCGAGTGGTCAAAGCATTCGGCCGGGAGGAACACGAACAGCAGCGATTCACGGACCGTTCGAACGAGCGGCTACGCAGCGAATTGCGGGTGGCTTACTTGGGGGGCAGCTTCGATCTATTTGTGGGCCTGACCATCGCGGTAGGCACCGCCGTAGCTTTAGTTATAGGTGTTTGGCATGTGCAGGCAGGCACGCTTACGGTGGGAAGCCTGCTAGTAATGATGGCGTATCTCGCGCAAATTTACGAACCGCTGAAGGCTATCAGCAGAAAAGTGGGTGACGTTCAGTCGGGATTGGCTAGCGCCGAGCGGCCTTTCGCGCTTCTCGAGGAGGTCCCCGAGGTCGCAGAGCGAGCCTACCCTCGGCCGTTGGATCGGGCTTTGGGGGCTATAGAGTTCCGCAACGTCTCATTTGCTTATCCGCAGGGTCAGGAGGTGCTCCATCGTATCTCGTTTACGGTAACTCCGGGAACCCGTGCGGGCATCGCGGGCCGCACTGGGGCCGGCAAAAGTACAATAATGAACCTGCTTATGCGCTTCTATGATCCTTCTGAGGGCGTGATTCTGCTGGATGGTGTTATGCTGCAAGACTACAAATTGTCCGACCTGAGAAAGCAGTTTTCCGTGGTGTTGCAGGACCCGGTGTTGTTTTCCGCCACGATCCGCGAAAACATTGCGTACGCAAACCCTCTCGCCACGGAGGAGCAGATCACTCAGGCTGCAAAACTTGCCAATGCGCATGAATTTATAATCTCTCTGCCTGAACGCTACGGGACCGCCGTCGGAGAGCGCGGCATGCGACTTTCGGGTGGAGAACGTCAGCGGATTTCGCTCGCGCGGGCATTTTTAAAGGATGCGCCGATCCTGATTCTGGATGAGCCGACGAGCGCCGTGGATGTAAAAACCGAGGCCGCAATTATGGAGGCAATGGAACGATTGGTGGAGGGGCGAACGACCTTCATGATCGCGCACCGTTTGAGCACGCTTGAGAACTGTGACTTGAGAATCGAGCTGGAGGCGGGGCGTATTGCTGGATCGCAGCAGCAAAGCGTTGCGGTTTCAAGTTTAGAATTCAGGCCCGCTCGTGCGGCAAACTTTCTCCTGCAACGGAATTGAAAGAGATTAGCTCAATTCTATTTTGTGCCAGAAAATTTCGAATTCGAGAATCACATAGGACAGTTAGCTCACGCAACCGTTCCTTGCTATACATCGAGTCAAAATCGACAATTTTGGCCGGATGACAACCAAGTTCGGTAATCCCGGGCGCAAGTTGCGTCAGCAAATTCTCCAATGTCTTTATCGAGATATGGTCCGATAAAAGCCCAC
>JAMXLL010000283.1 GCA_024281015.1 Candidatus Binataceae bacterium | reverse complement strand
TCGGTGGTGGGCGACCGCTGGACGATGCTGATCATCCGGGACGTGTTCCTCGGGACCCGGAGGTTCGAGGGTATCCAGCAGGACCTCGGTCTGACCCCGCATCGCTTGTCCGACCGCCTGCGTAAGCTGGTGCACGACGGAATCCTACGGCGGGTGGCGTACGAAAAGCGCCCGCCGCGATTCGAGTATCGACTGACGGAAAAAGGAGTTGACCTCTACCCATTGATCGTCGCGTTGATTGAGTGGGGCGACCGTTGGATGGCCGGCCGCGCGGGCGTGCCGGTGGAATTGGTCCATCGGCAGTGCGGGCACTCGATCAGGCCGGAACTCATCTGTCCAAGTTGCAAATCCAAAATCGAAGCCCGCGACATGAGTGCACGGCCCGGACCCGCGCTAAAGGGCAGCGCTCTACCCGGACAACAGACTATTCCGAAGCCGAAAGCCCCCGTAACAAGCAGGAGCCTCTCCGATGATCAGAAAATTCCAGTTTGAAGCCGGCATTTACGAGTCGCTCAATTGTCTGCCGATGGCCGCACGCAGGAAGCTCGACGCGCTCGGAATCAAGGTTCACCTGGCGCAGTGGGAGCAGTTCGGACGTGGCGAGCGCCTGATGATCTGCCACGCTCCAGCCGATACTGAGGAGGAACGCAGCGCGCTTCGCACCTTCATCGAAGAGTTAGCGATCTCACGCACAGGCTCTCCTGCTCAGGTTTTGCCCGAGGAAGCGCGCCAGTCCGCCTATCCACCGGCTCACCCGCCGCTAATGCTTGTGCAAAACGCGCGCGCCTGCGGAGTCGAGCTCGACGGCGAGCGATGGGCGGCACTCGACGACGATCAGCGCTATGCCCTGATTAAACTTGGTGATGCGAAGAAAGCGAGCCACAATCTCGAGCCGGCCCTTCGGGAGTTCCTCACCAGGAACTCGCAGCAAGACTCATCGAGCCAACCAAAAATAGCCCTTCACTAGAGGGATGCGATCTGTCAATCGGTGCGGCAGCGGCTCTGGCGGCGTTTGCAGACTAATGGAGTCCGATGACGGCGGACGCGGATTGGCTCGTGACGCAGTAGGCGAGATCAACTTTCCGGGCGTCGGCCCGCGGCACGGATAGGGTAGGGCGCCATATCGAGTTGAACTTTGCTGTTGTGCCGGTCGAGCTCGGTAACGACTGCTTGCCGCTCGTTGGCGTGGAGAAAGGCGATGAACATATCCTGCCTCGATCGGGTGGCGAATAAAATACGAAACTGATACTCTCGGGTCGTGGCGGTCCGCATCTGCAAGGTCTCCTGCCGCGATCCCCAGGGCGTCGCGCACACGGTCGAGGTCAGCGCTCAAAGCGTCTTCGAAGCCGTCGCTCAGGGCCTCCGTATCTTCCGCGAGTATGAATGGTGCGATCTCGGGCTGGCCGCCAGCGTCCTGGTCCGCATTCGGCAGCCCGAAGTCGAGCATCGCGTACAGATCCGGGATTTCTACAGCTGGCTTGAAGCTTCCGGCCGCAGTCCGGCCGAGATGGCCTTGAAGAGCCGATTGCGCGATATCGTCTCGAAATGACTATGTGTACCAGCGACTCTGAAGGCAAAAAGTCAGACGTACTTTGTCTGACGTTTGTTCATGATGCTGATACCGACGATACCGAACCCGAGCTTCTTAAAGACAAGCTGTAATCTGCGGAACACCCCTTGCTCTAGCTCGTTGCTTACCTCGCTCGTATTCCGGCGGGTGGAAATGCCGCCTTCCGGTTTAAATAAAGCCGCTCTCCTTCTGCCATCAGAGAGAGCGGCCAACACAACAACGACGCAACGGTTGGTCGGCACCTCAAAACCAGTTTCGCTCGTGCCTGCTCGGAGTGCCCACGCCCGCGGTTAATGAACGTTTTATATGGGGAACCCTTATGGGACGGCTTTTGATTGTAGAAAACGAAATCGCCGTTCGCGATACTTTGACTGAACTTATCGATAAAAATGGCCGTGAGATTATAACGGCAAATGATGGACGGAAGCCCTCGAACGTCTGGCGGAAATTTCGCGCCCGTGCCTAATCCTCCTCGACTTGATGATGCCTCGAATGAATGGCTGGGAATTTCTACAGCGCAAATCGGCCGACCCATTGATCGCCGATATTCCTACGATTGTATTGTCCGGTTCCGGCCGGCCAGCTGGGGCCGTGCACCAGTTGGCCAAACCTGTAGACATTGAGAGACTATTGGCTCTGATCGATCGGTATTGCTGAGCGGGTGCTCCGCATTCGGCATCGTAGCGCGCCTCGCCCAGAGTAATTAGGATTGCATTTTTCCTTCGCCTGCTGCGCTCTCTCCGGAGACCGCCGTGTCACGCGCGAGCAGATTCGTGATCAAACTGAAGCAATGCACGAACAGTGCGTGGTCCACTACGGACAGAGCGAACATTTCCTCCGGTCATTCAAACCGTGGATTGAATGCTTAAAGTTACACGCGGGCTGATGTAAGAATATTGGCCGTTGAAGATGCCAGTGGCAAATCTCACCGATTCGAATAGCCTTTAGGGCTTCGCTTTATCCTAAGGAGTTTTTTAATTTGCCGGCGCGCTTTAGACGGGAAATGCGGTGGATTTATTTCGCACCACTTATCGCTATGGGTCTGCTAGCGGCTGTAGTGTTGTGGCGCGTCCAGGCTCAGGTAACGAGCGTTGACTGGGTTGAACACACAGACCAGGTAATCCGGCGCGCTAAGGACGCACAGCTTCTTTTGCGCGACCTGGCAATCAAGATCAGGTCATATTGGCTGTCCTCCGACAAAAGGTACTTGATCAGTTTTCAGGACAGCGATCGGCGGCTTAAAGCGGAACTTGAAGCAATCGCGGCGCTGGTTAGCGATAATCCTCCGCAAGGACGACGTCTACTGGACATTAGCGATCTAAAGGGCGCGTGGATTGACACACTCCAGACGCTAATGGCGGAACCCAATGCTGGACGCTTCGCCGCGCCTCGGCTCGAACAGCTCGATGCCCGGTTTCAGGATGCTTCAGATGTTCTGGAGCAAATTGTTGATGAAGAAGATAGGCTGCTGCAACAGAGACTCTCCCGGCAGCACGAAGCGGATCGATTCATATTTGTGTTGGTTCCGCTGTTATCGCTCCTCGTGGCGGTGGCGCTCAGCTATTTCGGATGGCGTGAGATCCAACGCGCCAGCGATCAATTCGCGACGGCGGTCACCAAGGAAGCCGAAGCCAATCGGGCGAAAGATTATTTCCTCGCCACTGTTTCGCACGAGCTGCGCAATCCGCTGAATTCGATAATGCTGCTGGCCAGCATAGTCCTTTCCAACCAGAAGATTGACGGTGAGGTTCGCCAGCGACTCAAAGCCATCGAACGTGCGGCACGTACTCAGGCTCAGCTGATCGAGGATCTGTTGGATGTGTCGCGAATCGAGAGCGGTCGCATGAGACTGGATGTGCAATCCACCGATCTTCCGAAAGTAGTAGCTGCCGCGGTGGACTCCATGCGACTGGCAGCAGAAGCAAAATCGATAACACTGACGGAGATCATAGATACCAACGTCACTCGTATGGCCGGCGATCCCAGACGTCTGGAACAAGTAGTCTGGAACCTGCTCTCCAACGCCATCAAGTTCACACCCAAAGGCGGCAAGATTCAGGTGCGGCTGGAGAGAATAAACTCGCACGTGGAGATCATCGTTACTGACAATGGACAAGGGATTCCCTCCTCGTCCGTCCCCTACGTGTTCGATCGTTTCTGGCAAGCTGCAGATACCGGCGAGAGCAAGGCGGGTACAGGCCTGGGTCTGTCGATAGTCAAAGAATTGGTGGCGCTGCACGGCGGCACAGTGACGGCCCATAGCGAAGGCATCGGAAAAGGAAGCACATTCACAGTGCGGCTTCCATTGCCGCCGGCGACGGCGCCGTTGCTAGAGGCACGGCGCCATCCCACTGTTTCTCCGACGGGCGATATTGCCGCAGCATCGCGGCTCGACGGACTTTCAGTATTAGTCGTCGATGATGATCCTGAGGCCTGCGAAGCGCTGACAAAGCTTCTTGGCTCTCTTGGGGCAAGGGTATCGGCGGAAGATTCGGCGCAGGGTGCGCTTCGCACGCTCGATGGCTCTCTTCCCGACGCAGTTATCGCGGATATTGAAATGCCCGTTCTCGACGGGTTCTTTTTTGCACGTGAATTGCGCAATCGGGAGCAGCATCGAGACCGAGAGATCCGCGTTCGCGTGCCTCTAATAGCGCTCACCGCCTATGGCCGCGTTGAGGACAAGATCAAGATCCTAGCCAGCGGTTTTGACAGCCACGTTGTTAAGCCGGTCGATTTGGCCGAACTCTCTGCGACCATTCGAAGCCTTGTTGCGGCGCGTGCGGCTTGACCGTCGTGCCGATTCCAGGATCGCTGGAATGATTTTACGTAGTGAGCTCCAGGGAAGTGCTGCCATCCTCGTCATGCGCTCTCAGCCACCCCGAAGTCGATCGTGTGTGAAATCTGACTCCGGGGGAGGGCTTCGGAAGTTCTAATTCCGTCGAGCTTACCCAACAACTCTCTACACAATGCAACCTTTCGTTGAAAATTCCAACGCCGTCTGGCTGACACCCTCGGCCCCGATCGCCTTCCGATATTGCTTGTGTGAAGAGGGATAGGGCACCGTTGCGACGGTAGAAGTGGCAAGTGGCCCTTATTATAGATGCGAAGCGTAGGGGCTAAATTGTGACCGGATCCGTGCGAAGCGGAGCCCGGCTCGATCATCGGCCGGGCCGCGACAGGGCGTTCACAGCCGCCCCCCATCCTTGCGGCTGTAGCGGACGCCGGCCTCGCCGGCGTTCGCGATGAGGTCAACGTCGGAAAAGTGCGCGCGTTCGCGCAGCGTGCGCGTTCCGATCTCGAGATAGACGGCATCGCCGTTGGAGCGGTTTACCAGATGGTGGCCGTTGGTAACGCCCGCCTTGAAGCCGGCCGCGTCGCCCGGCCGCAGCACGGTCTCGCCTTCGTCCTCGATCAGCGTTAGCTCGCCTTCAATAACAAAGACGAACTCGTCCTGGTTCTCGTGCCAATGGCGCAGCGATGAAAAGGCACCGGGGGTGAGCATCGTCAGGTTGACGCCGAACTGAGTCAGGCCGGCTTGATCGCCGAGACGCTTGCGCGAACGACCGGCGACCAGCTTGTCGTGCGGCGGCGGATAGCCGCCGCGCGCGACGAACGGCAGATCGGTGACTTCGATCTTCGGCATGGTCTCACATCCTTTAGATCAAGGTGCCGTTCCCATGCCCCAGACTCGCACGCTGCGAGTCCGCTGGGAACCCTGGAGGAGATTCAAGCGTCCGGCCTGTTCTAGGCACGGGATGCTCTTGAATTAAGCTGGGGAGACATCACAGCATCCAGCGCGGATCGGGCCGGGACAGCACGACCGTTCGCGGTGTCCATGGAGGTAAGACAGGGTCGTGGTTTACGAATTTCCGCAGGAGCAGCGGAAGCCGGACACGCCCTTCGCGGTCGATGAGGAGTTCGGCCCCCCCGCCGATGAGAAAGGAGTGGAAAAGCGCTGCGTCTTTATCCGTCGGACTGGCTCGGGCGAGCCTGGCCGCATATTTGCCCCATTCATCCGGCGTATAAAGCACGAGACAGCGTCGATTGTTGATGATGAAGTTGCTGATCCAGACACGGTCCACGCCGCGCAGAAATTGACGGAACGTGGCCGGAATTCTCAGGCGGCCTCGCTTTAGTTTAGCCGCAGCCAGAAGCCCACGATGCTCACGTATGTCGGTCTTTGAGCTGCCCTGCGCGCGATCCTGAGATGCTGGAACACCCAAGGATTGAGCTGCATGGTTGAGAAAAGCCATGATGGCGTCGTGGCCGATCGCCTCAATTTCGTCGGCATCGGCCGGCGGTCCTGCGGCGCTATGGGCTTCGCTAATGTGGGCGGCAAAGCCGAAGATCGTGATGCCTCCTAGGATGGCTTGATCGGGGTCGTAGACGATCTCGAAAGCGATTTTCGTGGGAACGTGATAGATCACCGCCTCAGTATTTGCGACTCGCCGGAAATCGCGGTGCAGGCCGCGGTCCGGGTCAACGCCGTAGCAAAAATCCTCGGGACAAAGTTCAGGCGGTTGTTTTTCAGGGCGCAGGCCGATCTTTGCGGGCACGTCCATCGCGCGGCTGGCTCCGTCGCTTCCATCATGGCGCGCCCCGCCCTCCGAAGTAAAATCGATTCGCCTTGTCGGTTCTGATTCGAGGCTCTTAACGGTTTTGAACCGGGTTTTCGGAACATCTTCACGAACCATTGGTAGAATTCGGTTATATATGACCAAGTAGGATGCGTTATCTGACGCGGTGTGGTTGAAGCTGGCGGGATTCATTCAATATAGTGCAATTTTCGGTAGCGCCGGAGTCTTGCAACCAGCACCGCGCCGGGTCTTCTTTACCTGCTGAAAATGCCTGCACCTGTAGCTGTTGAACGCGAAGCGCTGCCGGGCGACGGAGCTAAAGCTCTAATGCTCAGCAAAGAAGATGTGAATGGGGGCACCGTGTGTACCTGTGACACCCTTATAATCTTGCGGCGCGCAGCAATAGGAATCGCATTAACGGTTATTATCTCCCTCACCTCACCGGCCCGCGCCGCTGACCAGCTCGAACTCTGGCCGAGAATCAGTCTGGGCGAGATGCTTACCGATAATCTCATCCAGGAGACTAATTCGGGTGGCGGTGGCGATGCCATCACCGTAGTCGCACTGGGCGGAAGCGCCACGCTCGATTCCGACAAGCGCACCTCGGATCTCGACTACGTCACAGACGCCGAACTTTATGCACGCAATTCCAGCCTGAATGAGGCCTTTCACAATCAATATGTCGGACTTCGCGATAATGAACAGTTGACTGGCGCCACCAACTTGTCCGTTAACGATACTTTTTTTAGCGGGCAGGAGAGGTTCGCTCAAACCTTGATTGGTTCTTCGGCCGCCACACCACTGCTCAGCCAGGCACTAGTGCAAAACAATGTTCTCACCAATGGCTTCGACTTGCAGTTGGACCACCGATTCAGCGACCGATTCTCATCGTTTGCGAACGTCCATCAGGTGTTTTTTTCAACATCCAGCGGTCAGACTTCAGAATCGTTCCAACAGGGCGGCGAACTTGCAGCTTACTATAAGGTGAACGCACGTCTGTCCCTTGGACCAGATTTCAGATTCAATGACATGCGGTTTTCCAATGAGCCGCATGCTGATTCATACCAGCCTTCATTAGGCGCTAAACTGATCTGGAGTGAGGAGCTGAGTATAGACGGCACGGCCGGGCCGTTAATAATGTCAACGTCGTCCGGAACTAGCATCGATTTCGGGTACACGCTGAGCAGCACCTATACGGGCGAGCGTTGGCTCTTCGAGCTCTTCAGCGCCCGAGCGCCAAGCATCAGCGCTGGTACGTCAGGCTCGTCAGTTAATCAATATGAAGGAGGGAGTGTGGCCTACCTGTTAAGCCGGCGTACCACTGCCTTCATTAGCGGTAGCTTTAACCAGTTTTCGCGCACTTCCAACAGCAGCTACGGCACCACCTATGGCGGTGGAATTATCCATAGGTTAACAAAAAGCATTTCGATGTCGGCGCAGTTCATTCGATTTCAGACTAACTCCCAGAGCGTCAATGGCAACTCGACTGACACATTGATGCTATCGATAAAATATAGCCCTCAGCCATGGGTTTTTAGTTTCTGAGCCGCCGCAGTGGCGCTCAAGGTTGCGCACTTCGCCGGGACGAGCTCAGGGGTGTAGATGAAGCCGCCAGCCCCATGTCTTCACAGGTGACTCTGCTCCATATTTCCGATTCTGCATCCGCTCCAATTCCAATTCTCTAATCTCGTTCCGGCTCGGCGCGAAAGATGAAAATGGAAACATTCATGATTAGCTCTCAGGCACCAAGAGAAGACATCAGCAGCGAGAGACAGCATTTCGACCGGTACTACCGGGAAATACGAACACGACCGCCGGATCGGAACAGCGCGATTTGGTTAGAAAAAGCCAAAAATCCCAGCCGAAGACCCTTGGATTACCTGGAGTACGCTTTTTACCTCATCGGAGATCTCAAAGGTAAGGCGGTGCTCGACCTGGGCTGCGGGAGCGGATGGGTCAGTGAATCACTCGCCTCCAAGGGAGCGTCCGTCTCGGCTATCGATATTTCCGTCGAAGGCTGCGTTTCAACGCGCCTCAAATTAAAAGAGCTGGGATCCACTTGGGGCTGTCTGGCGGTGATGGACGCTCATTCGATTGGCTTCCGCGACGAAGTCTTTGATGTAGTGGTCGCCAAGGGTGTGCTCCATCACCTGAACATCGCTAAGGTCGCACCTGAAATTCATCGAGTATTGAAACCAGGAGGAAGATTGGTGTGCTGTGAGCCACTCAGGTATGGGCCACTAATGAGAGCTCTCAAAGGAGTGTGGCTCAAACTCAATGGAATAAAAGGCGTCGAAGAAACGGAACACGAAGAGGCGCTCCGCCAGAACGATTTTATCCCCCTTGAGCAGCTTTTCAGGAATGGCTTCATCCGCCCGTTTAATTTTGTAGCCAAGACAGCCCGGCTCCGAAAACGCTTTGGCCCGTTGGCGATCTCATTGCGGTGGATAGACTATTTCCTTTTGTCGGCAGTGCCATTTTTTCGCCGCTACTGCACGTCGGCAGTCTGCTATTTTGAGAAATGAGGGTCGCCCGAACTAGTATGCGCGGAAAAAGACGTGTGGATGGCCAATCAGTTATGGACTAAGGTACGCCAGGCTATCCTCGTTAGTCAGGCAAGCGTATCTGATAATCATCCGGCTGTGACACTTGCGAGGCTTTAGCTTTGGGCCTCCACTCATACAAGGATTGCAAGTAGTCACCAACTCAGCGCCCTTATGTTCAGGCTCATGCCTGATGCTCCATTCGGCGTGTCTCTCGCTTAGCAACGCTTACCTGAAACAGCTAGTGCACGATACAGGTGACAGCATTAGTCGTTCTTCCCGATACCTGCTGCGCAAGAGGGGAGAAGCGCCGGGTCACGGAGAGGTACCTTCTATAATAAGCAGTACTCGTATTTCAAACGCAATTGTCCATTAGACCGACTGGCTTCCTCGCCACGCGTTTGTTAAAGACGCTACGGTTTTGCCAAACCGTCGTGCGTCGAACATCCTTTCTCATGCAGTTTTGCACGCTATAGGACCGATTTGGTTCTAGCTTAGCGGCACGCAACTAGCTGTAGACCGCACAAAACACGGCAACTCCAGGCGCTCGTCAACACGAGCATGCGGCCCAAAATGGGTCGCCCCATCCAGCCCTGGAGCCGCGCTTTTAAACAAACGCGCACCGCAATGTTTTCCTAGGCTGGAGGCCGCGGTGCGCCGGGGGATTCATGGGCAAGTGCAGGCGACGTTTTTTGCAGTGCGCGGCAGTCGTTATTTGCATAATAGCGGGTTCGCCAGTGTCTCAGATGCAGGCATGGGCCAACGTCATCCAAATCACGGCGCCTTCGGTGGACACTACTGTTTCTGGTATCGTTCCCATCTCCTGTGCTGCAACCCCTGACGTTAAGTGGGTGAACTTTTATATCGACGAGAGTTGGATCGCGTCCAGCGGCGGTAAGAACTGCGCGGCAAGCTGGAATTCGAGCAAGGTAGCAGACGGCTCTTACAACCTGTCGCTGAGCGCGTATGGCTGGAGCAATACCGTCATTGCCACCAGTTCGCAAAAACTCAACAAGGGACATGGCCAGCCGACCCCGACTCCCACTCCGATCCCGACCCCTACTCCAACGAATAGCCCAACCCCCACCCCGACGCCCGCTCCCAGCCCGACACCAGTAGCGGGCTTCGACCAGTATGGGGGAGTAACGAACGTGACCTGTCCGAATGGTCCCCGGCCTCATTTCTATACGGAGAAGATCGGCGATCGCTGGTGGATGTGCGACCCGGCCGGTAATGGCTTTTTCATGAAGGCAGTCACGAATGTCTCGCAAACTGTCAATGTGTCGCAGGCGAATCTCGACGTGCCGGCAGCGGCGTGCTCAGGCGCCGGACAACCGGCCCCGTGTTGCACGGGAGTAGCAACAGGGCCGACCTGCGGAGGCAAATACTGGGCTAACATACCACCCAACCCGTATCTCACTTCGTCTGCGCAGACCAATGCGGGTTCCTGGACATTTAATTGGATCATCGAGCAGATTAATCGGCTTAGGTCGTGGGGCTTCAACACCATCGCCGAGATCTCATATGCAGGTACATGGCCGACCAGGGTCGATACTAGATGGAATACCTCCGATCATACTATCCCGGCTCAGTTCAGAATGCCTTTTGCCTTGGAGAAAGCTACTAGCCACTCTGCGTTTTCTAACCAAGGAGGGTGCGGCCTGACTTCGCCCATCAAGGACATGCTTAATGGCCTGACTTCGACTAATAAGTCATTGGTGTATTATGATTTCGGCGATTTTTTTGATCCCGATTATGCAACTTGCGTCAACGGTCAGGCTAATCCGGCCAATGACCCGGTTCTGAAGAGTGCAACGCAGGGTCCCCACAATGATTACCTGATTTACATCACTATCGACGAAGGCGACCAGGCGGGCTTTTCCGATCAGGGCCCGGAATTTGTTAGCGTCAATGCGGCGGGCATGCCCAACAAACCAGTTAACCCGGCGGCGCACCCCGGGTGGGTTACGCTTAGTACCGCCCCCACACAAAGTTCCAACAGCAAATGGAGTGTAGCTTCATACTCTGACCACGAGGTCTATAGTAAGGTCAGATTCGCTGACCTGATGGCAACCAAATATACTGCACCGGACTGTTCCGGCCCGAGCACGCCATTTGCCGCCTGTACGGGGAGCGGCACCGCGGCCGGCGGCTCAGTTGATCCATCCTGCACCGGCTCGCCGCTACCAGCCTGGTGCATGGGGGACACTTACATTGGGGCGGTCGAGATGGGCGAGGGGTTGGCTCGTCTAAATCTCGCGTGGGGCTCAGACTACACCACGCTTTCCACCTCGGATTCGAATTGTTCCACAAGCCTTTCCGGCTGCTTGCAACCCGGTACCTATTCGAGTTGGGGCGCCGGCACTGGTCTCCTCGACGAGGATGGCAGTTGTCCGAGCCGAGGAACGAACCCTTGTTGGATCGGCAATGTCGCCACCCTGACCGGCGAGACGGCCGCGATGCAGGCCGACATGAGCGCCTATCTGACCAACTTTGTCCATCAGTATTACAGCACTGTTACCAATGCATTTCATACTTACGAACCGGGAGTACTCATCCAAATGACTGTCGGCGGCTGGGGTGCACCGCCACGCAGGGAGGTCTTGCAACAGGCAGCTCATTATCTTGATCTTCCCCAAGTGACCTTCGCCCCGGTCTGGTGCCCAACCTGCACCGATATCCAGCAGCGCATCGATTTCACCACCCATTACCTCGGGGACAGACCGTGGATCATGTGGGAAGGATCCTATGCCAATCCTGACTCTTCGGAGTCGCAGCACGTGGTGTCGACCAATATCTCCAATACCCAACAGGGCCGCGGCGCCGCGTACCAGCAGATGATCAGCAACATAATCAGTGCAAAGGATACTATCTATAACAGCTACCATGTCGTCGGTTTCTACTGGTGGGACGAATTCGACATGAACAAGGAAGGTCTCAACTGGGGTCTGCTCTCGGTCAACGACAATGCTTACGATGGCTGCTCGGCTTCTATCGCCGGATGCGGAACTGATAAATGGGGCTATCCGACGGGGGGCGAGACCGCCAATTACGGCGACGTGCTTAGTGACATAACGGACGCCAACAACGGCGCAATCCCGAATATGCCCTTCTGATGCTTGGTCATCGCGAGGTCGAGAAAATTGTCGGCTCGTGTAGGCTCAGTTAAGGCAGCCATCGCGGTCAGCGCGTAGCGCCGCGACCAGTAGCCCGGACCCGCAGAGCATGTCCCAGTCGCAAAGTCACGTGCCCTGGGCAACGACTGGGTCTGCGGGAAGTGCCAAGTAGACGAAAAGAGCAAGCGGGTCCTGTACGAGCGTATGGCCCCATGGAGGCCGAGCGGCTCAAAAGTCGAAGCAAGCAAAGCAGCGAGCAGCGCGATCGATGTTTAGCTCGATTCACCCGAGGCAAACGCCCCGGCAGGGTTATTCTTGCATCAATCGTTTGAGCCACGAGGGGGTTAATAGAGCCGGGCAGACGCGCATCATTAAAGGTCTCCGCCGGAATTCAATCTTGCGGTCGTTAACAGGTTGCTCCTCGTTAGGCTTATCGGGTTGCACTAATCTGATGCCACTGAAATAATGTGGCGCGGTTGTTAGCCCTGAGGCTCGTTGTTTAGTTTCGCTCTTTTCTCAACGCATTCACATGGACACCCGCCGTCCGCGGTAAGCGTAGAGTGGCGCGTGGCTCCATAACCACTGCGCTGACCCAACCCTAATAAGCCCGTTAACTCCGTTTGACGATTGTTGTAGTTTTACGAATGAAAGCTCACTCCTGTATAGCTCCCCTGTTTGTTATGGCACTCGTCACCGTCCTTGTGACTGATCGCGCGGTTTATGCGGATCAGGGTGTGACGCCGGCAGCGGAGCTGGACCGCTACGGCGGACTGATGAGCATGGCGTGTCCGAGTGGACCGCGGCCGCACTTTTATACGCAGAAGATTGGGGACCGCTGGTGGATCTGTGATCCGGCCGGCAACGCCTTCTTCATGAAAGGAGTGGCGGCAGTCAACTATAATGAAAACAGGGAACAGCGCACGCTGAACAATACCAAGTACATTCCGGGTCCAGCCAGCGTTCCTCAATTCAACTGGGCGCTGGAGATGGCGCGGCGGCTCCAGAGCTGGGGTTTCAACACAATTGCCGATGCCTCGGTTGACTATACCTGGCCGACCATCGTCGATGCGCGCTGGAATACCGCCGACGGTACAATTCCGCTCAAGCTGCCGTTCACATATATTCTCAACCTGACGCGTTATGCGTTCCTCGACGGTGTCAACTGCGCAGTGCCCTCGCCGCTCAAAGAACTGATGAATGGTGTCAGTTTGTCGGCCTATCACGGCTGGCGCTATCATTATGGTGATTATTTCGACCCTAACTTCAGCACTTGTGTCGCCAATATCCTTCAGTATAAGGGTGGTGGCCCGACTATCCATAAGATGGCTACGGGAATTCACAATGACTATCTGTTGTATGCCACAATTGACGAGGGCGACAACACCGGAGGAATTATGGCCGCCGGACCGGATTTCCCGACTATGCCGGCCGGTCATTTCGTGCAAGCTCATCCCGCCTGGGTGAGCTTGGTGACCGCCCCAACCCAGACTTCCAACAGGGCTTGGCACGCGACGTACTCCGACAAGACGGTCTATACAAAGCGCGAGCTTAGTAATTGGCTCGCGGCCCGCTACAGCAACAACATTGCCTCCCTCAACAGTGCCTGGAGATCGAACTATTCGAGCTTCGGCAGCGCTGGCGGATGGGGGATTGGCAGGGGCATCGTCGATGAGAACGGTACCTGTCCCTCCAAGACCAGCACTCAGGCGTGCTGGGTGGGCGACCCGATGACCCTCGCCGGAGAAACCGGCGCGATGAAAGCCGACATGAGCGCGTTTTATGTGCATTATCTCGATCAGTACCTGAGTATTGAGCAAAGCCAGTGGCACAATCCGACCTATGGCGCGCCCGGGGTGATGCTGCAAATGATCCTGAGCGGCTACGGTACACCCCCTCGCAAGGAAGTGTTGACCGAGGCGGCGAAGTACCTCGACCTTCCCCAATTGGGGCCAATTCCACCAGCGCCTTGGCAGTGCGCCGTCGCGCCGGGCGGAGCCTGCCCTGACAGTCAACGCCGTATAGACCTCGTCGCCAGATATCTGGGTGACAGGCCCTGGATAAATTGGGAAGGGATAGACGCTAATGCCGATTCGGCCGAGTCTGCCCA
>JAMXLL010000282.1 GCA_024281015.1 Candidatus Binataceae bacterium | reverse complement strand
CCCTCCCAGCCAGGCATGTCCGCTGAGCCAGTTCCGGAATCGCTAACTTGCCCGGAAGATGAAGCTATGACCCGCGAACAAGAGATGATGCCGCCTGAGGGCGGGTGTTCGCCGACCAATGCAGACGAGCCCGCCAGTTCAGACACTGACGACGGGTCAGAAGACCCACATTCGTAGCGCGTGAGCCTTCCCCAATGACAAACAAACCGAGCTCTTCCATCATTCGCCGATGAGCTACAGCCTTGTAAATGCGCACGACAGCGTGAACATACTGCAGTCAGGAGGTGCAGGTTATGCCGTTGGCGCGGATTAATGGCATCGAGCTTTACTACGAAGTTCACGGTGAAGGCCCGGCACTGGTAATGGCACACGGGGCCGGTGGCAACCATTTAAGCTGGTGGCAGCAGGTGCCTAATTTCTCGCAGCATTTCCGTTGCGTCACATTTGATCATCGTGGGTTCGGCACGTCGCGCGACCTCCCGGCGGGACCGGGCGCTGACGCCTTCGTGGAGGATCTGCGGCAATTGCTCGACCTTCTCGGGATCGAACGCACTGCATTGGTGGCCCAATCGATGGGTGGATGGACTTCGCTCGGCTTCGCCGCCCAACATCCCGAGCGAGTGACTGCTTTGGCCTTGTGCGATACAACGGCCGGAATCGATGATGCGGAAGTGGCGCGCCAGATGAGGGCGCTGCAAGCGGATATGGCGAGGCCCCTGGCGGTCGTACTCCAGCGAGCGTATTCAGAGCAATTTCCGCAACGCGAGCCTGCCAGGTGTTTCCTCTATCAGCAGATTTCCGGGCTAAATGCGCATGTGCGCACAGATTTGCTCGCGAAACTAATGGCCACGCGGCAACCGGTCGAGCCGCTCATTGCCCGGCGTATCCCGACCATGTTGTTGGTAGGAGATGAGGACGTACTGACGCCAGCCAAGACAATGGAATTGATGGCGCGTCGAATTCCGCACGCGCGCTTCGTCACAGTGCCGGGCTGTGGCCACTCGGTCTACTTTGAACGGCCCGACGAATTCAACCGCATTGTCCTGGAGTTCCTGCGTAGCGCTCTCCCCGCAACGTAAGCCACTACCGCCTGATTCAGATTCCCGAACGGACGGTGATAGCGGCGAGTCAAAGATGCCGGGTAGAGACGTTAACAGTGCGCGTACAGAACGCTGGCTCTTTCCGGAGCCCTAATCGCTAGTCGCTCTCACGTCACCTGCCGCATCCGCATGACCGGCCAGACTCTCTTTGTCGCAACTCGCGGGATACGCAAGCAAAACCCGTGAATTCGAGCAGCATCGGGACTGCTGCTGCGGTCAAACCGGCGAGTAATTTAAACGCTTCGGTCGTTGCGACCATGGCAATAAAACCAGCATTGTTACCCCGTTCTTTCGGGGGCCCGAGCAAATCGGCATCGGCGCATAACAGGCACGGTGGAGCGCCCGGAAGAATCGCGACGCGACCAGGTTCATTTGCGCGGCAGAAGATCGTCGGCACGCCTGTAGCGACCAGCCGTAGCCGTGATACCAGTTCCCCGCTCCCGGATTCTGCACCTATCGCAAGCATGAGGCTTAAGGGGGCTATCTCTTCCGGCGCTGGCTTGACGACTACCTCGGAATTGAGCCGGGCCGCGAGCGTGATCAACGAGTTCTGCTCACCGCTGTCACTTGGCGGAAGCTGCAGCAGGATTTCACCAACCCCCGCCCCTACCATGTATGCCAACGGGGAAGCAATGTCCCTCGCCGTCCCGGCCAGCATTAACCGCGACGACAGCAGTCGCTCCTGTCCAGCACCGCCGAAGCCGGGGACAATTATTTGCCGCGCGTAGCGTTCGATTTGTTGATCGGTGAGGCCCAAATTACCGGCGCAAGAGAACCTCGAGTCGGAACAGTAAAGACGGAGGCGTTCGAGCGCTTACTCAATGATATTCTTTTCGATAGGTTCGACGGTAATGCCGGTTTGGCGGAGCCAGGCGAGCGCACGCTCAATCTGCTGGTGCGTGCCCTCGAACTCCACCGCCACCAGACCCATATCCTCGGAAACGCTGGCGCCGCGAATGTTAAACACCAGGTCAAATTTCTTGACGAGCTGATAGAGGATTGGCTCCTTAATAAGGGCCCTGGGATAACTCAGGTAGTAGCGCTCGCGGGTACGTTCCATTTGTCCAAAAACCGCTGCATCCGTTCGCGACGCCATTCCTGCCAGCCGATCCACAGGTTGGTCGACAAATACTTGTCGCCGAAATCAGGGAAGACCGTAACCACGCAGCCCTCGCGCAGGCTGCGCGCCAACTTCAGCGCCGCCACCATCGCCGCCCCCGAAGATTGGCCAACCAGGATGCCTTCTATTTCACCCAAGCCGTAGACCATCTCGTAGGCATCGTCGGTACTGACCTGGATCTTATCGTCAATCTCATTTTCGTGATAAATGCCGGGCACGATCGAGCTGGCCATGTGCTTGAGTCCCTCGAGTCCGTGCATGGCGTCGTCCGGTTCGATGGCAATAACCCTGACATCCGGATTCCGAGACTTGAGGTACCTGCCTGTTCCCATAATCGTGCCGCCGGTACCGATGGCGGCCAGAAAATGAGTGATGCGGCCGTGGGTCTGTCGCCAGATTTCGGGTCCGGTCCACTCGAAGTGGGCCAGCGGGTTAGCCTCATTGTTGTACTGGTCAGGCTTGAAATAGCGACCGCGGTCTGTCGCGAGTATTTTGCGCGCCATTAAGATTGCGCCGTCGGAGCCCTCCATCGGGTCAGAGTAAATCGCTTTGGCGCCAAAGGCTTGAATGATGCGCTTCCTTTCGCGGCTGACATTGCCGGGTATCACGATCTCCACCGGATAGCCGATCACGCTACCGACCATCGCCAGCGCGATTCCGGTATTGCCGGAGCTGGAATCGAGAATTGTTTTACCTGGGCGGAGTTCACCCCGCGCCAGGGCAATCTCGATCATCTTGCGAACTGCCCGGTCTTTGACGGAACCGCCCGGATTGAAGCCTTCCAGTTTGGCGTACAAATGCACGTGCGGCCGGAGCAGCCCAGCGGTCAGACGGGTGATTTCCAACAACGGCGTGTTGCCGATCAGCTCCAACACACTGCGGGCCCGTGGAGTGGGCGCCAGCTCGGCACTAATCTCCGCCGGCGATTGCGGGGACGATTGATATGTCGTCGCCATCCTTAACCCTGGAGGTGAGCTGGTTGAGGAAGCGGATGTCATCGCCGTTCAAA
>JAMXLL010000281.1 GCA_024281015.1 Candidatus Binataceae bacterium | reverse complement strand
CTCTCTCCCGCGCGAGCTCGACGATTGCTTTGCCTAACGGATGCTCCGAGCGCATCTCGGCTGATGCTGCGGCGTCAAGAACCTCAGCTTCGGAAATCCCTGATACTGGCGCGATCGACTGGGCTCGGGTTACTCCGAAAGTGAGCGTACCGGTCTTGTCCAGCACAAGGGCATCTACCCTGCCAAGGGTTTCCAGATAGAGACCCCCTTTATCGCGCCGAGACGCGCCGCGCGGCCGATGCCACCCAGAATGGCCAGTGGCGTGCCAGCGGCGACGCCGCACGCACCTGCGACGATCACAACGGAGATGGTGGAACGCGTGTCGTGGGTAATCACGAACGTGGCCACTGCTGCGGCGAGTGCAAAGTAGACCACGTATCCAGCCAGCTGGTCTGCCAGCTGCTGAACGGGAGCGCGCGAGTGTTCCGCTTCTTCAACCGATTCAATGATCCGACCGTAAGTGGTATCGCGACCGATCCGTTCGACGCGAACCTCGAGCGCACCCGATTGATTGATCGTCCCCGCATAGACCATCCCGCCCGGCACCTTCTCAGCGGGCAGGGACTCGCCCGTGATTCGTGCCTGGTCAACGAATGAATGCCCACTAACCACGACGCCGTCGACTGGCACCAGGCCCCCTGGATTGATCAATACCGAATCGCCAACTCTTATCTCCTCAGCGGAAGCTTGCCGTATGCCTTCCGCGCTCCGGAGGGTTACCGTATGTGGCAAGAATTCGAGCAGGTTCCGGATCGCCCGGCGCCCGCGCGAGACCGTCATTTTTTCGAGAACCTCGGCAACCAGTACAAACAAGGTGATGATGAGAGCAGTAAAGAACTCGGAAATCGCTGCAGCGGCGACAATGGCGATGCTCATGGACAGCTCCATTGTCATCCGCCGCGCGGCCACGTTCTCTGCCGCCTCTTTTAAAATCGGCCAGCAGCCGATCAGCAGCCCAAACCCGGCGACAAAGCTTGTGTGATCGAGCGGCGCCCACGGACCGAAGCGCACCGAGAGCGCGGCCAGTGCAACAAAACCAATCCTGATTGCTTCGGTCCAGCCGAGAGCCTGGGTAGTCTCCTCCTCGGCAGAAATCGAAGACGCCGCTTGGGCGGCTTCAACTTCGGCCGACGCCGGACCGTCCAGGGACTTTTGCTGGTTCATACCTGCTCCCGTCAAGCAACTGCCCCAACCAAGGCAGTTACAAATGTGAACAGCAGCTGTTCGAGAATCATCTGCAGAATGAGCCTCAGCATGGTTTTCACCTCCCTCAATTTAACTGCGATCATTTAAGGTATGACTGCACAACTTCGATCAGTTCCTCGGCGCCCTTGGCGCGGCTGCTATCGCGCTCGCGAGCCGGATCCACAACGTGCATACGGATATGGCCCTCGATGATTTCGGCCATGAGACTGTTCATCGCACCGCGGGCGGCGGTCACCAGCTGCAGCACCTCGGCACAGCCCTTCTCGTTCTGCAAAGCACGCTCGACGGCTTCGACCTGACCGCGTACGCGGCGGACTCGTGACAGCAGTTTTTCTTTTTCCTTGATCGTGTGAGCCATTGTCGTACCCTACGGGGTATAGTATATGATCGAGTACATCTTGTCCAGATATCGACCGGGAGCAGGCTGAGCCATTCAATATCATTGGCGAAACGAGGTGCGCTCGTTAGTGCAAGCTGTCATGACAGTCATCCTGATGGTTGCCTTCACGTCCGCAGCGCTGGCTCATGGCATTGCTGGCAACCGCTATTTCCCCGGCACGTTGACTTTCGATGATCCCGCAGTTGCGGACGAGGCCTTTCTCCCGATCTACTCACGGCTCGAGCATCCGACGACAGAGGGAGGTGACGCTACAGACGACGCGCTGACCGTCAGTGTGGGGCGGTTGCTCACGCCGACCCTTGAGATAGGTGGAGATACGACCTGGATCCATCGTCAACGTGACGGCTTCTCCACCCGAAATGGACTAAGTTCAACCCACGTGCTGATGAAGACCCTTCTGTACAAGAACGACCCTCACGAGACACTCATCTCAGGCAGCTTCATTGCGGGAATTGGAGGGCTGGGAGGCAAGGGTGTCGGCAGTGGAGGCCCGTATACGCTGCAGCCGAGCGTCACTTTCGGCAAGGGCTTCGGCGATCTGCCGGACCAACTCAGATGGCTGTGGCCATTTGCGATCGCGGGCGCGATCGCTCTGGAGTTTCCAATCAACTCACCAACCAAGACCATCCTCTATGGCCTTTCTGAAGGCCAATCGCGATATGGGTACGTGCACAATAAAGACGTCCTCCATTGGGCTTTCGCGGTTGAGTTCAGCACCTTGTATCTCACCAGCCGCTTTACTGGAGGCTCGCCAAAAGAAGAACCGCTGAATCAATTGGTGCCGTTGATCGAGTTTCCAGTCGACACCACTATCACGGGCGGTAATTTCATCAGCGCGGCTACAATGAATCCAGGACTCTCATACGTCGGTATCGTTTATCAGATCGCGGCCGAGGCGATCGTTCCGCTCAACAATCGAGGCGGCAGGGGAGTGGGTGTGACGGCGGGTTTGGAGCTCTTTCTCGACGACTTGATGCCCTCGCTCTTCGGAAAACCTGTCTTTGGAAAATGACCGCCACACAGACACAGGAAACTTGGATGACCATGATATGGATACACTTTGTAGTTCGCCTCGCCGTGGCTCAGATTCTGGGCGCCGCCATAGGACTCGAGCGACAATGGCGTCAGCGCATGGCGGGCCTGAGGACGAATGCGCTGGTATCCACCGGCGCTGCTTTGTTCGTAATGCTCGGCAGCATGATTCCAGGTGAACAAAGTCCCACACGAGTTGTGTCCTACGTGGTCTCGGGGGTGGGATTCCTGGGCGGCGGTGTGATTTTGCGTGAAGGCTTCACCGTACGCGGACTGAATACCGCGGCGACTTTATGGTGTGCTGCCGCCGTCGGCTGTCTCGCAGGATGGGGGTATCTTCCGGAGGCTTCAATTGGTGCCATTTCGATCGTCGCCGCCAACGTGCTGTTGCGCCCTTTGGCAACGAAAATCAATAGCCAGCCCCTGCAGAACAGCGAGGTAGATACTCATTATACATGCTCCATTGTGTGCCGCAGCGATGATGAGGCTCACGTTCGGTCACTGTTGCTATATGCAGTGAACAACGCGGCTATGACCCTGCGCGCACTCGATAGTGAAGATCTTGACACCACCAACAAGGTTCGGGTTCGGGCCAACCTTTTTATGACTGGCCGCAATGACGCGTTACTTGAGCAGGTGGTAAGTCGCTTAAGTCTGGAACCCAGCGTCTCCGCCGTAAGTTGGAAAGTCGAAGTGAATGGCTCAGCCTAGGCGTTGGGTCATATATCCAAGGCGAATCCTTCTGGAGCAATCGATCCATGGAGCCATGATCGCTTAGTGGGTTGCGGATCTTACTTCCGCTACCGGTCCGCTGTGCCCGCTAATCGCCCATAATGGAAGCTGCGGTTCTGATTTGCCCGCTCGCCACACCGGCGCGAATGACCAACGATGAACGGGCAACGGGCCAAAGCGTATCAGTGCACCGATATGATCCGCAGTGCCGTAGCCTTTGTGCCGTTCGAAGCCGTATTCAGGATAGAGTTGCGCGTACTTTTCCACGATTGAGTCGCGGGTCACCTTGGCCATAATCGAGGCAGCAGCAATAGATGAGCTGAGCGCATCGCCATCTATCACCGCCGTCTGTGGGACGCGACAGCCGGCAATTTGGCGTTTGCCGTCGACCAGGATGTGAGCTGGCGCTTTAGGTAGTGCCTCGACCGCCCGCCGGCGCGCCTCCATTGCCGCCCAGTACGACGTTCAGCCGATCCACTTCCTCCACCTCTGTACGGCCAATGCCGATCGCAACCGCGACTGCGCTGATTAGGGCGAATAGCTTTTCCCGACGTTTGGCGCTGAGCAGCTTCGAATCGGTCGGCCTACCCATCAATGATGGTATGCGGATCGCTGACTGCAACAATCCGCACCGATAGAGGGGACTTTTTTGGAACTCCTCGGCATTAGCATAGCGGGGATTCCCTGACGAGGCGATTGGAGAATGTTGTCTATTCCGACTCAGTCTATATCTCAGGTTCAGCCACGATTACGCGGCCTGCAATTTATCAAGCAGCCCGACTATCAGCGCCCAACAGTCGCGTCAGTTACTCCGCGGATATCGAAAATACATGCAAAGGAATTGCTGGCGTCCGGAGGAAACCGATGAAAAATTCTCACAAACAAAGAATCCGCAAACGCCGCGGAAGAATCGAGATGCCATAGACCCTCGCTTTTGTGCAAAATGAACCCGTATCCGCGTGGGTCGTTGCCGACGCACTTTTGCAAAACCGACGGCACGAAAACCTCTGTTAGTTCGACGACGGTCCGACCTGCTGGCGCGACATGCATATCAAGGGTCAGTTCGTGGTGGTCGAACTCGGTCGGTACAGACGTTCGCACTGCCTCAACCCCTGCGGAATAGATTTTCCCTATTACATCCGTTTCAGACCACACTGGATTCCACACTGTAAGGCCCGACGCGCCAAGTCCGAAGCGGAAGATGAACCTGCCCTGCAGAAGCTGAAAGGTGGTTTCGAGCTGACCAAGGTTAGCAGCAAACTGGGTTTCAGAAACCTGATCGAGCGATATATTCCACTCACGTAAGGCGCGAAAAACCGCCTGCGCGATTTCGCCATTCCGATTCCATAGCTGGAGGATCGGTTTCCTATAGATCGCGCGGGATTCCATGGACGCAAAGCGGACTTCGGCTGGTATTCTTTCGGCCATTCTATTCCTCGTCGGTCAGGTCGAGTGTTTAGAGCGCTTTCCGTTCACCTTCGCAAGCGCGCGTACTCGACCAACAGGTGCACCCTTCAGCTTTTGCCGATCTCTCCGCTTTTGGTCTTCGCGGATCAGCGCCCGCACGTACTCGCTTGGCGTGCTGTAAGCCTCTTCTTCGACGCGCTGCTCTACATAATCCTTAAGAACGCGGGGTAGGGAAATATTAAGAGACACCGTCTCCATGCTTTTAATTTACCAAAAACACCGGCCATCAATAAATGACAACAAATGGCATTGCTCGAATGAAGGCGCGAGCTTGTGGGGGAGAGCCGTGCGACTCCTCGACCGGCTCGCGCGGGATTCCAGCGCCTGGGGCCGACAGTCGCAAATGCCCTACCCCGCGCTGCCCTAATCTATTAACTAGGGAGCAAGAACCTGGCGAGCAGAGAGCACATTGTGTGCTACATAGTGGGAACAATAGGGGGCAGAGTCCTCACCGACCGAGATCAATCTTAGAGTTCGGTCAAATGTTTCCTCGCCCGTTTCGCGAGCTCAATGAGCATTTGGCCGAAGAATGTTGATGAAGTCTCGTGCCGAGGCGCGAGTTTTGGTCAGATTGCGTCGGGCATTCGCGAGGGAGCTGATGAGCAAATCCGGGACGTTGTCGTACAGCCCGACAGCAACGTGTCCGGCGTCTTCCGTCGCAAGCCGAATTTCTTCAGCTCCTTCGCAGGAAAATGGCGCAGGTTCCAGGTGAGAATGATGGAAGCGCGAGCGGCGATCGCCGCTGCGACGACATGGCGATCATTGGGGTCTGGCAGGTTCACTTCCGGGACATGGGTCTCATAGTCACTGACCATCGCCATCGGAAGAGCGTCATTCATGAGCTGTCGGGTGTTCTGCAGGCGCCCAATCGGAACGGTTGGCGCACGGGTCGCTAGGTTTTGCATCCATTCATTGTGGATCTCGTCAGTCCAGCGCGCTTCGACCGGGCGGTCCACCGCGGCCTGGACGAGCACGTTCCTGAGAAAAAGGGACAAAGGATGCAGGCGTCGAAGATCGCGACCGAGGGCTCACACGCCATAGCGCTGCCGGAGGTCCTCGGCGTCCTCTGCCAGCGCTTCCATTGACGCCTGCTGAGCGTCGATTTTCGTCTTCAGCATCAGCACATCTTTCAGCTTCGTCCGCCGATGCTTTCCAACGTATCGAAACGGAAGATCGCCGATTTCCATCCGATAGACGACGAGCGGGCGGGACATCCCCAGAATGTTGGCCGCATCGTTTGGGCTGACCTCCTGATCGTCGGCGAGGACTGCGACCCGTTCCCCCTGAAGGAGATGGTCCAGGGCAGATTCGAGCAGGGTTGCGGCCTGCGCGGGCAGCCTGACAACCTGATCTTTCCCCGACTTGCGCCGGATCCGGACCTCCACCTGATCGCTTTTGCCGAGCTTGCCGAGAGGCTGAGCCGTCTTGCGATCCCGGTCCGAGAGTTCGACAAATTGCAGCAGATGGGCGGTCATGGCCGGTGTCCTTTCAGAAACTCCACTATAGGTACTTTGGTTGTCTAACTGCAATATCTGAAACCCACCGGTTGTATCGTCCGCAGGAGGTCGCGACCCTTTGGCTGGGCAGGAGCCGTTCACAGCGTCGGAGGTCTCAGTTTCCTTCCGAGCACCCGCGCCACAAATTCATTGTTGGCGAGAATCGCGCGGACGAATCGAGCAACGGATTCTCTCTCGGGCCTGAAGTGCACCAGTCTGATTGTCTGACTTCCGAATGGGCATCGAGGTACCCAGACGGTCGCCCAAGGAGAAGCGGAGACGGTTCGCCTGGCTTTACTGCCTGATGACGGTCCGACAGGCGGGTTCTTTGAGACGTCGGGGCCCGATCCCTGTTGATTGAGCGCGAGATGTGTACCCCTGTGGCATCGGCAAATTCAAGGAATAATTTGCCGTAGAGCATTCCCAGACGGTCCGTACACCAGGATTTACAAAGAACATTTTAGTTATAGGGGTTGAATCACTCGGCTGCTTTCTGCGGGGGCGGGGCCGAGCCCATGCCGCGATGGCCCCAGATACTGCCGGAATAATGCTGTTGGACTTTCCAGGTGGTATCGTCAATCGTGCGCGCTCCGAAACCATACTCGACTTCGAAGCCTGACGGCGAGCGCATGTAGAACGATACCATGTGGTCATTGGTATGCCGGCCGAGCGAGCCGGAAATGGGAATGCCCCGGTCCTGAGCGAGGTACATTGTCGAGCACACGTCGTCCAAAGTTTTCGCCTGGAGCATGAAATGCAACAGACGCTTCGCCACTGGAATCTCGCCGAATGCCACTGAATGGTGACGCGGATTGCAGTGCATGAAGGTCAGCGATAATTGCTTCCCCATCCGGTGGCCCCTGGGCAGTTCGATAAAATCGCTGATCCTCATGCCCAGCACGTCGCGATAAAAATGCAGGCTCTGCGAGCTGGAGTCGGCTCTAATCACGATGTGGCCCATGCCCATAGTGCCTGTCTCGAAACCCGACAGTGGACGTGGTGATTTGAAGGGCTCGCGGAAATTCATCAGCGGTCCAAAGTAGGCTTCGGATGCAATCCCGCTGGGGTCCTGGAACTTCATGAATGCCAGCACGCCGCGCATTCTGGCCTCTTCGGCTGAACCCGGAGTAGTTTTGATGCCATCGTGCTTTAATTGCTCATCCAGTTCTTGCAAAGCGTTTTGGTCGGCAACTTCCCAGCCGATGAACGCGACGTCGTCCTCGCTGCCCTGCTGGACGATGAACCGGTGATGGTACTCGTCCATTCGCATGAGAAAGCGCTGCGGTGTCTTGTCGACCACTTCGAGGCCGAGCAACTCAGTGGCGAACTGCTCCCACTTATCAAGGTCGCTCACATTTAATCCCAGATACCCTAGTTGAGACACGTTCGCCATTTTTTTCACCGCCCTGTCTCGAGTGCATTATGCGGAAACGGTTTGGTCGTCCGCGCGAATACCCGGCTTTCGGCATGGGTGTCGCGGTTTTTCAGTTCAGAGCCGATTGCTAATGCCTTCAGACAATGAATGTCAGATTGTCGATCACCTCGTCATTATTAACAAGCACGGCTTTTTTCCATTCTATTTTCCAACGGCCATTCTCCAGGCGCAGCCGATGCTGGTAGCGGCCGGCAAAAATCCGGGGGCGCGACTGGCGTAATTCGTACAGAAAAAAGGCCGATGTAACTGCTGCTGTATCCGTGGAGGTTTGCTCGATTTGGACATTGGATATCAGCCTGCAGGTTCTTGATGCCGGACTTTGGGCATGCGCAACCCCGCTGTTAAGCCGGTCGATGCGATCGCGCAAACGGGCATAATCATCGTAAACGAGGCTGATTTCTCGACTAGGATCAATCCCCTCACCGTTGCACGGCACCCAGTAGATCGCGTCCTCCGTGAGCATCGCGAACCACTCATCATAGTGGCGGCCATCGAGAACTCGAGCTTCCTCGAACAAAATCTCTTCTGCCTGTTGCCGGCTCAGGCTAGGCATAGTTCAACGCAATTAGTCGAGTGCAGCGACCGGGCGCGGGTAGGAAGCCGCGACAGTCGCGGCAGCACCGCACATCAGAGTCCGCCATTTCCGGTAGAAGGCGCGCTGTGGTACTTCGTCGGTGATATGAGCGACGATTGAACCATCATCGGCGGTATGCTCCCGCTCGACTCCACGTGACAACTCAAGCCATTCAGCGTCCTTCACTCGCAGTCCTGCCGTGCAGCGATTGAACATCTCGACATCGTCGGGCGCGCCACCGCCGGCGGAACCATAGAAAGCCTCATGCGCCCGCAGACGCGCGACGTTGATCTCCTCAGGCACCCCCTTGAGGGTTGTGGGTGTCAGGAAAACGTCGGTTCGGCTGACGCTAATCGGAATGACGTTGCGGAACTGGATTCCAATAATCAGGAGATTAGGGAAAACGGCGAGATTTACATTCGAAGCCCCAAGGATCTCACTGGTTCGCTCTTCTCCATAACGGCGGACGAGGCTGTCGACGTATTGATCGTTGCTCTCCTTGGAGGTCGAACCGCGCAAGATGTTGTTAACAGGGCGATGCGACTTGCGTCGGGGAGCCATGTCGAGAATTGAGTGGCCGTTGCCGAGATCCCTGCTTTGGTAGGCCGATGCCTCGGTGAAGAGCTTCATCACCTTGCGGCCCAGCTTCTTGCCCTGCACCTCAAAGAACGACTGGTGAACGAAATTAGGATGATAACCGTCGACGCCGTTCTCCATCTGGAATTTCCAGTTGCCATCGTAGCCGTATTTATGAGTGCCGCAACGGGCCTCCACCTCGCCCTCGGGCGACAAATCCATGAACAGGTCAATATAGTATTTGGCGTGGCCGAGATGATCGGCAAGGTCCGGCGCATCGGGGCTAAGGCTGGCAAACACCAGGCCCCGATATATTCCCACCCGCGCACGTTTGAGGCTGAATTTGCTGCGATCGAAAGTCTTACCATAGCCGCCCGCGTAAGGCAGGCCGACTAATTGGCCACGGTTGCTGTATGTCCAGCCATGATACCAGCAGCGAAAGTAACTGGAATTACCGCGCTGCTCCTGGCAAATAGTCGAACCACGATGCATACAGCGGTTCATCAGCACATGCACGCCGCCGTCTTCGTCACGCGTCATGATAGCGGGCTGAGCGCCGATGGTGACGGTCTTGTAATCGCCGGCGGCGGCCACTTCGCTCTCATGCCCGACGAAGACCCAGGTGCGCTCGAAAATCCGCTCCATCTCGGCTTCAAATACTTCAGAGTCCGTGTAGATTTTTCGGTGGACCCGTTCGTTCTGGACGAGGCCCTCAAAGTTCAATGGGGGTGCCATGGCGTTACCTCTGCCTGCTTTGGAAGTCCCATGCTCTCTATCTAAATATCAAACCCGGCGCGCGGAAATATAGCCGCATGATGCGTAAGGCGTTGGCGCGAATACCCGGGCGGAAAAAAAAGCGCACAAAATTGTCGATTCTGCCGACCCCGCTTCGACTACCTTATGCCAGCTAAAATCTAGAGGAGGGATTCCACGATGCAATATATGCTGCTCATTCATCATGAGGCTGACAATGTTCCGGCATCCGAGTTGCCGCAGATGATGCAGGAGTACATGGCTTTCACCCAGGATCTGGTGAAATCAGGCAAGTTCAAGGCAGGCGACAGGCTGGAACCCAGTGCCGAGGCGCGCACCGTAAGAATACGAAACGGCAAGACAGTCACAACAGACGGGCCGTTCGCAGAAACAAAGGAACAGCTCGGCGGTTATTACATTGTCGATGCTAAAGACCTCGAGGAGGCGGTTGATATCGCCACGCGGATCCCTGGCGCCCGTACCGGGGCGGTGGAAGTGCGCGCAATCGCGACGTTGCCGGCTCGCTAAGCGGGCCACAGTAACAAGGCGCCTGCGAGCGGGCTCAGCTACTCGCAGGCCGCCGAACTAGTGCCCCGATTAGAGCGTGTTAAACCTTCGCTGCAGGTGAATTGGCCCATCTCTCGCGCGCTTGCGGCGCGTCGTCGACAGCCTGGCAGTCCCTGCCTTAAGCTTCGGCGGCAACGAGAGCACATGCTTCAAAGCCAGCCCTACCCAGTCATTGACTGATCGCTGGCTGTTGCAGGCGGGAACGCCGACCGCAATCGTCCGGGGCATCGGTCGCTTCATAAAATCCCAGTCGCGTGCATGAGAGCTGCCGAGGTCTTTGGCGCCAGTGTGAGCATCGAGCTGGAGGATCAGGTCGGCAGCACATGTTGCCGGCCACCCATGAATGCCACACCGCCGAACACCGGCTCTCGATGACGCCGGCGCGGCCGGTCGGACCCTGCCTCACCCGGCCCGCAAGAGCCCCATCGTATGACATCGCGAATCACCATTTTGCAGGCCACAGGTCGAGCGGCGCTATGCCGCTGATAAGATAAAATGTACTGCTGGCCGGCGCACCAGCCGTTGTACCAGAATGCATTACTATCATTTGTTAGCCCCGCTGAATTCGATGCTTAATGCGACTGCGGCGATGCTGCTGCTGGCCGGATACTATTGCATACGCCGGAGATGGGTCCGTTTGCATCGAGTCTTTATGCTCAGCGCGGTCGCGGTTTCGGCGGCCTTCTTCATCTCGTACAGCATCTACCATTACCATGTCGGCGACGTCCGGTTTCAGGGCATAGGATGGGTACGGCCGGTCTATTTTACGATTCTGGCGAGCCACGTGATGCTTGCGGCGGCGATCGTGCCACTCGTGCTCATCACATTGTGGCGCGCACTGAATGGCCGCTTCCGCCGCCATCGGCGAATTGCGCGCTGGACCTGGCCGATTTGGATCTACGTCTCGATCAGCGGTGTGGTTGTTTACTTGATGTGCTACCAGCTTTATAAGCCCGGGTACTCAGAGTCGTCCGCTTCCCGAACTTTGGGAGGCGCGTACGCCCGAACCAAATGACACTTGCGGACTGGCGTCAAGCCTCTAACGCTAGTTGTACAAGACCCGGGCCTGATACCAACCGGAGAGCAGGTGCTGTTAACTGAGCTGCCGAGGGTCAACCCTTGAGAAAATCCCGCACTGTCTTTACGAATTCCTCCGGCCGCTCATACATCACCATGTGCCCCGCTTGCTTAATTGTGGCTGTATGTGAATTCCGGATGCGGCTGGCGAATTCGCCAGCATAGACCGGAGGAATCAGGCGATCCGATTCACCCCAGACCAGGAGCGTTGAGGCAGCGATGCGCCATGCGCGCTTTTTCAGCCCGCGGTCCGGAATCGGCCAAAGAAAGCGGCTTGCCTGAGTCAATCGCTTGGTCCGTTCGACATACATCTCGGCGAGCTGTTTCGGGTCAGACGGGATGGTTGTAAACATCCGCGCCAGCGGGGAGTTCGGGTCGTGGAACAAATGCGCGGCGAGGTCCGGCAGATCCATCGCAAAGGGATCAGGAATAGGGTGACGTTCGAGCCAGAAACCCGCAGGGCAAACCAGTACGAGCTTTTTTATGCGATGGACATCGAGCGCCGCCATTTCCGCCGCGAGCATTCCGCCCATCGAATGCCCTACTACATGAGCACTGGTGATGCCGAGATCGTCCATCAACTGATGGTAAAAGAGGCAGGCGTCCACCACGTCTTCGATCAATTCGCCGCCGGTTGATTCGCCATAACCGGGCAGATGCGGTGCGAATACTTTGAAATCCTTGCCCAACTCGTCGAGGAATGGATCAACACCGAGCAGGCCGCCGGCACCGTGCATATACAATAGCGGGTCGCCATTGCCGCAGACCTGCATCTCAACCTGCCATCGTCCGGCGCCGATTTTCTGTTGGGTCTTCATTTCGCTGTTCTCACCTCTGCCCCCGGATTCAGCGACGGAGCGCCATTGTGCGCGCTTTCGCCGCTGCCAAAATCGACTGCCGCTGGTTCGGAGCGCTCGGTTGGGGCGAGAGGGCGCGGCGACCACTTATCCTCCCAATCGCTCCACATATCACGCAAGTAGGGTATGACTTCGCGGGCGAGCAATTCGGTACTCTGCCGCACGAGTTCGGGCGGCATCGAACCCATGTGAATGCCGGTGATCAGATGGCCGCAGTTGAGGCTTGTCATCGCCTCCCGCAGGCGCTCACGTACGGTGCGAGGAGAACCTGCAATAATGATCCCGTCGTCAACCAGATCTTTCCACGAGTAATGCTTTTTCAGCTGGACCGGCAATCCAGATTGCAGGGCGGCCCGGACCGAATTGAGCGTGCGATAACCGGGGGCATCGGCAAAATTCGGATGGATATGCAGGCAGCGGTTATAGAAATAATCGGCGTGCTGAGCAAAATCGCGTTCCGCCTGCTCATCGGTAGGTGCGACCACGACGCCTTGGGCAAAGGCCATGCTGTAGGGGTTCAGCGGCTTGCCTTTTTTCGCCATGGTTGCCCAATAGCCGTCGGCCACTTTTTTGGCGGCCATGTAGCCGAAAAACGAGAGAAAGCTGTACTGGTAATCGTGTTCAGCACAGAAATCCCAGGTTTCAACCGAACCGCCACCCGGGATCCAGATTGGCGGATGGGGCTGCTGAAGGGGTTTTGGCCACAGATTGACGTACCGCAGTTTGCTGTATTTGCCGTTAAAGGTGAAAACGTCGTCTTCAGTCCAGGCGCGAATTATAAGCTCGTGGGCTTCGCGATACTTTTCACGTAGAGTGGCCGGCACCTCCCCATAGCAATAATTGGTGTCCATCGCAGTGCCGACCGGGAAACCGGCGACCAGGCGGCCGCCGCTGATCACGTCGAGCATGGCAAACTCTTCCGCGACACGGATCGGCGGATTATAAAGCGCAATCGAATTGCCGAGCACGACCAGACTCGCATGTTTCGTCCTGCGGGCGAGCGCGGCCGCCATGATGTTGGGCGATGGCATCAGACCGTAGGCGTTCTGGTGATGTTCGTTGACCCCCACGCCATCGAAGCCCAAGCGGTCAGCGAATTCGAGTTGGTCGAGATAATCATTGTAGATGTGATGGCCGACCCGTGGATCATACAGCGAGCGAGGAATATCCACCCATACGCTGCGGTACTTATCAGTGAAATCCGCTGGCAGGTTCGGATACGACATCAAGTGGAAAGCGGTGAACTTCATTGCATGCCTCCTGCCCGCGGCAGGGTTCGCCAGCCGCATGTGTAGTAAAGGCGCTTCATTCCTATTGCACTATTTGGCCGTTCGGGCTTCACCGGCCCTTGAGGAAACCCGCGCATAATTGCTTTCTAGTTCGTCGGAATCGATTGGTGCCGGAACGGCGCGTTCATTCTCCGGCAGTTTATGGGGCGACCATTTATCCTCCCACTCACTCCAAAGATCATGCATGTGCGGCATCACTTCGCGCGCGAACAGTTCGGTACTCTTGCGTACCAGTTCGGGTGGCATCGAGCCGAGCTGAATGAGAATCATCAGGTGACCACAGTTGAGGCTCGTCATCGCCTCGCGCAGCCGTTCACGGACAGTTGCTGGCGAACCCGCGATCACATAGCCGTCATTCAGGAAGTCCTTCCATTTGAGGCCCTCGCGTCTGAGTGCCGCACGGGCTCCGACCTGGCCTAAGAGGCCCGCCTTGATGGTGGAGAGGGTTCGATACCCGGGTGCATCGGCAAAGCCGTCGTACACATGCAGGCAGCGGTTGTAGAAGTAATCCATGTGCGGCGCATAGTCGCGCTCGGCCTGTTGGTCGGTTTCGGAAACCGCTACCACTTGAGCGAAGCCGAGACTGTACGGATTGAGCGGCTTGTTTTTCTTCGACATCACGTCCCAATAGCCGTCCGCCACTTTCTTGCCCGCTTTATAGCCGAAATACGAGAGGAAGCTGTACTGATAGCCATGGTCAGCGCAGAAGTCCCATGTCTCGAGAGACCCGCCACCTGGAATCCAGATCGGCGGATGCGGTTTCTGCAGCGGCTTGGGCCAAAGATTGACATAGCGCAGCTTGGTGAATTTACCGTTGAAGGAAAACACCTGGTCTTCGGTCCATGCTTTGATGATTAGATCGTGCGCCTCATAATATTTTTCGCGCAGAGTAGCGGGTACTTCGCCATAGCAGAAGTTGGTGTCCATCGAGGTGCCAACCGGGAATCCGGCGACCAAACGGCCACCGCTGATCACGTCCAGCATCGCGAATTCCTCGGCAACCCGAATCGGCGGGTTGTATAGCGCAATCGAGTTGCCCAGCACTACCAGGTTGGCGTGGCCCGTGCGTCTTGCCAGCGCCGCAGCCATGATGTTTGGTGATGGCATCATGCCGTACGCATTTTGATGGTGCTCATTAACTCCCAAGCCGTCAAAGCCCATTCGGTCGGCGAATTCCAGCTGATCGAGGTAATCGTTATAGAGGCGATGGCCGAGCTTCGGGTCGTATAAATTACGCGGGATATCAACCCAAACGCTGCGATAGGTTTCCTTGAAATCCTCGGGCAGGAAGCGATAGGGCATGAGGTGGAACCAGGTAAACTTCATTGCGTTTTCTCCCTCGGCTGCAGCTTCAAATTAGACGACCTGCAGCTTCGCTCTATACCGGGGGGTACAGCAGTACCAGCGCCAGCATTGCTAGACATATAGCAGAATTGCCGGATTTCGGGAGTAGGTATCAGTCCGCACCCGGCCCATCGATGCTGCCCGCCAGGCGCGCTGAAATGCGGTCGATCCAGACGTTTCGCGCCCGGCTACCCGGTATTCTCAGTAGAATCGTCAGGGCTCAATGAGCAGCCGCTTGGCACTCGAACGCGAACCACTAACAGGAGCTTTAAGCTGTAACTTGAGATAGTGCTTAAGCATCTGGCACAGGAGAGGGAAACCAAGCCGTGAAACACAAATTGCAGGAGGACTTGAAGCTGGCAATGAAGGCCGGCGAAAAGCTGCGTGTCATGACCTTGCGTGGAGTGCTGGCCGAAATCACCCGATTGGAAAAAGATGTGCGGCGCCAGGCAAATGACGACGAGGTCATTCAAATCATGAAGCGCGAACGGGCGCGCCGCGACGAAGCCCTCGACTTCGCGCGCCGGGGCGGGCGTCAGGATCTGGTGGAACAAAATCAGGCCGAGGCCCAGGTTCTCGACGGCTATCTGCCAACCGCCTTGACCCCTGACGAGGTCAGGGCAGCAATCGATTCGCTGATTGCGGGCGGAATGTCGCAAATTGGACCTATCATGAAGTCGTTGCGCGATAGTTTCGGGCCGCGCCTCGACGGC
>JAMXLL010000280.1 GCA_024281015.1 Candidatus Binataceae bacterium | reverse complement strand
GTTGATCCACGGATTGCCTGTCTCGGGTACTTGCTTTGGACAATGTGGCACGTCGGTTATCCGGCCAGTGCGCAAAAGCTTAGTCACCAAGCGCTCGCGCTGGCCGAGGAGCTGTCTCATCCACATAGTCACGCCTATGCTCTGACTTTTTCTGCCTATTTGTATCAATGTATAGGAGATGTCGAGGAGACTGAGAACCTAATCCAACCGTTGCTTTCGATTTCCTCCGCACATGAACTTCCGGACTACCTGGCGTGGGCAAATATCCTTCACGGCTGGACAGTGGCCGAACGTGGATACGCAGCACAAGGCATCACCCAGATGAAGCAGGGCCTGATCGCTTTGCAAGCAACGGGAGAAAAGGCATCATCCGCTTACCATCTTGCCGTGCTCGCAGAACAGTATATCAAAGCGGGACAACGCGAACAGGCTGAAGTGACGTTAGAGGAAGCATCTACGTTGGCGGCGCAAGGAATACGTCTTTACGAACCCGAGATATATCGACTTCGAGGCGAGTTGTGTACAACCAATAATGCTGAGGCTGCGGAGGAATGCTTTTGTCGGGCCATCGAGACATCGCGTCAGCATCGTAATAAATCACTGGAGCTCCGGGCGAGTACGAGCCTAGCTCGGTTGCTTACGCAGCAGAACCGTCATGATGAGGCGCGGCCAAGACTAGCCGCAATCTACAACTGGTTCACCGAAGGCTTTGACACCGCTGACCTGAAAGCCGCCAAAGCATTGCTCGACCACCTTAGCTCGTAACCGCTTACCCGGAGAATCTGCGCTGTTCGAAAATGCGAAAGCGATAATCGCGAAGGCCGCAATTCTGTGCGAATTGCGGCACTCTCTTCGATACCGCGCCCCCCAACCGGCATGCGGTTCGTCTCTACACCTTGGCCATCATCTCATCGCGGAAGCGCAATAGCTCGTCGCCTTCGAGCGCGCGCAGCGGTAATCCGGCCAGAATGCGCTCGACTCCCAGATCGCGCAACTGCCGTACCTCATCGGTGGTTAATGGATGGCCGGTGCGCAAACTCAACGTGATTTCGACCTGACGAGCACGGCTTGCACCTCGTTCGAGTTCGCGCAGCCTCGCGATGAGCATCTGCGCCTCATCCATACTACGTGCGATTCCGTACCATCCATCGCCATAACGCACAGTGCGCTTGAGCGCCAATTCGCTGGTGCCGCCGACGACAATCGGGGGATGCGGCTTTTGCACCGGTTTGGGATTGAAGCGGACACCGCTGACGCTGAAGGTCCGACCAGTGTAGACCGGGTCTTCCTGCGTCCACAGGGCTTTCATGAGTTCAATATATTCGCGAGTGCGGAGAGCACGGTCCTTAAAATGCGCGCCCACTCCGGCAGCTTCGAACTCCTCAGAGAACCAACCGATGCCAACTCCGAAGATTACCCGTCCGTTACTCAGGACATCGAGCGATACGACTGATTTAGCGGTTGTGATCGGATTGCGCAGCGGTACCACGAAAATTCCGGTCGCCAGCCGAATCCGGCTAGTTAACGCAGCCGCGTAGGTTAGCGTCATCATGGGATCATGGAACGGCACGTCGAGGGGTGCGGGAAAACGCCCATCCGGCGTGTAAGGATATTTCGATTGATAATTGACCGGCATGATAAGGTGCTCGCCGATCCAAGCCGATTCGAAACCAGCGTCTTCCGCCTGCCGCAGGTTGGCAGCGATTTTTTCCGGTCGCATGCTGGTTATGAACGTACCGTATCTCATTGTCGAACCCTCCTGGCGGTGGGCATCCGCTGGCTTACTGGGTGGGCGGGGAAGACAACCCGCGATTGCGCCGTTGAGCGTGCGCCTTTTCGGCGCGACTTATCAACCGTGAACGTGCTTCACCGGCTGGCGTTTATGCGCGGGCGGGATAAGGATGATGGAATTGAAACGGGCGTGCGCGGCCGGCGCGCAATTCGGCGCAGAGTTCCTCGACGGTTGCGACCTCGCGCTCCAACTGCGTGGCACACGTCATGAACCATTTCGTGCTGGCGAAATGGGCGTCACTTCCCGCAACTGCGGTGAGGCCGAGCTTCTCGCATGCCATTATCGCTGCAACATTCTGTTCATGCGTATTCTGGCCATTGATAGCTTCGATGGCGCTTAGCGCGGGTCCCAGCCGCGCCAGCAAATCGTCCAGCCTTGAGCCATAGCCTGAGTCACGGAAGGGATGTGCCGGGATGGCGACGCCGCCCTCGCCGTGCACCATCTCGATCATCAACTGCGCGCGATGCATCCGGGCTTCAAGATCGAATCGCCGTCTAAGTTCTCGGGTTACGCCAAAGATGAGGAGGTGTCCCAGGTCGGTATCAGCCTCGATGCCCTTGAAGATGCGCACGCCGAACCGCTCAGCGAGGTCTGCATAATTACGATCGAGGTCAGGATCGGTCGGGAAGAGTCGATGCTCCGTAAAGCAAATCGCTCCTAGCGGAGTTGGCCCTTGCGAAGCCGCTTCCAGGTAGCTTTCCGGCAACACATTGGAATCGGAAGAGAGCGTGGTATGGACGTGGAGATCGATCAACATGAGCAAATGCCACCCGGCTGCCTCGAACTCTGTGCCGGGTTAATCCTCAGGGTCCTCATCCGCGACCGTCAATTCATCGCTAAAGGGCGTAAGCCCGACCGTCGCAAAGCAAATGGCCTGAACCGTCAACCGATCATAATCCGAGGGCACAGTGCCATAAAGAATCAGAGTGTCTCCGTCCAGACGGAATTTGACATCAGCATAGCCATGCCCGTCGAGCCGCGCACGTAATTGAGCGAGCCGAGCACGCTCTGGCACAAAGCCATCGTCGTCTGACCCCGAATACTCACCGGGCGGAATCCCGGCACGGGCCGGCGGTATTGTTCGAACACCCCCATCAGATCCCGTACTATAGCCTGGCGGCACGGGATTGTCGGTCTTCGAAATCGATTTGATCAGCTCAGCCGCAATAAAGCCTGCCGCAAAGATCAGTGCCAATACCAGGAAAGGACGCCTGAGGCCGTTACGGCGCCGAGGTCGCGAGGGGTTTAGGGGTGGATATGTTCCCAGCACCGTGCTGCGCACATTTTCCGGTGAATGACTCCCGGACAGCAAGACGGTTTCATCGTTGGCCGCCGCCGTACTGGACAAGGGACTGAGCAGGCGCAGGTCGGAAGCACAGTATGAGCAGAAAAGTGAATCGGCTGGAATCCGCCGGGTACACTGGGGACACGTCACCTCAATCGTCGGGCTCAGTACCGTCGGCTCCCCCGCAACCCCTCCTGAAGCTATTACGCCAGAATGCCCGGGGTTGTGATTGGCGGGCTGCCCAGGTGAATCGGGTGTAACTTCGGCCAGGCGAAGTCTGAGCTGAGTCTTTGCCTCGTGTTTGTTTTGGGCATGAGCTTCGACACTGGTATGGGCGGCCCCGTTCCTTGTTTCGAGCAGCCGGTACTTGAATTCAGCAGCATCGGGCACCCGGCTGGCGACATCGTACGCGAGGGCCTGGTCGATAACCGCCGCAAGACGGGCATCCGCGTCCGGGCAAAGTTTCAGTAACGGTGGAAAGCTGAACGGTGCCTCGAGCGCCGGATCACGACCGGAGATTGCGTGATGCATCGTTGCTCCCAAGGCGTAAATATCAGAGCGGGTGTCGACTTTACCCCTATATTGTTCAGGTGGTGCGTAGCCTTGGGTACCGATCATGGTTGCATTGGAGAGCGGCTGGAAATGGCGGGCGATGCCGAAATCTATCAGCTTGGCGTTTCCGCCGCCGCTTACCATGATATTAGACGGCTTCAAGTCACGATAAATGACCGGCGGCTGCAGATGATGGAGATAATCGAGCGTATCGAGGAGCTGCAGCGCGACGTCGACCACCTGTTGGGCAGGGAGCTTGCCGCCGTGCTGCTTGATTTGCTCCTCGAGCGTCGACCCCTCAATGTACTCCATTACGAGGAAATGATGGTTGCCCTCACTAAACCGGTCGAAGACACGCGGAATATGCTCGTTGCTGAGCTGCGCGAGCATATCGGCCTCGCGCTGGAAGGCAGTTATTGCTTGTTTCTGCGCCTCAGCACTGGTGAAGCTGTCGACCATCTCGGCCAGCGCACATCTGCGCGCAGCCAGCCGCAAGTCCTCGGCGAGGTACACTAGTTTCATACCGCCGCCGCCTAGAGCTTTGACGACTCGATAGCGGCCGCCAACTATGGTGAGCGGAGCGATCATATAAACGCTACAGTCCAGACCGGTGCACTGGATAACGCGGCCCGCGGGAACGCGGCTGCGTGTGACGCTTGGCCGGCTGTACAATAACCTCTTCTCGCACGGCACCGGCTAATGCGGCGTTGCCGGCGCAAATCACCCAGAGCAGAAAGCCGATTGGCGGTGCGTATAGTAAAAACATCAGCACAAAGATGAACCACAAGAATCCCCTGCCCGGTTGTCCTTTGTACAATTGGCCCAGGCCGGGAATAACGCTGAGAAACATGGCTATCAACGGCCGCCATGAAATATCGCGGCTCAACCAGCTCAGCGGCGCGCCACAATTTTTGCAGAAGCGCGCGTCGGAGACGACCACCGGAGAGCCGCATTGCGCGCAGAAGCGCGGCCGTTCCATCCGTGGGTCAGACATGGAAAGTGAATAGAGCGTCACCCAGCCGAAGCGCCTCACCGCCGCCAAGTGGCGCCTCGGTCACTCGCTGCCCAGCGAGCCATGTGCCGTTTTGGCTGCCCAAATCCTGCACAATGAAACTTCCATTGCGATATTCGATCCTCGCGTGATGCCGCGACACCGACGCTTCGCCGATGACAATATCGTTGTCCAGAGCGCGGCCGATACGCGTAGGTACACCTGAGCGCAGCAAGAACTGCCGACCGCTGGCGTCGCGCAAATAGGCGTTGGCAGGCACGCTTGTTGGAATCGTTGGTTCAGGCCGGGACGGCTGCGTATCGCTCGAGTTGGCGGATACAGCTCCCGGTGTGACGGGTCCGGGGAATCCCACTGCAGCGGTTCGTTGATCGGCACGCAAATGAAAAGTCAATTCGTAACTGCTGATTTTCACCCGATCCCCGTCATGTAACTGCGCTGTCTCGATGCGATTGCCGTTGACCAGCGTTCCCGCCTGTACCGCCAGATTTTTCAGCATGTAACTATCCCCCTGACGAGAGATAACCGCATGCCGTGCTTGCACGCCTGGATCTCCGAACAGACCCACTGCATTCTCTTCCGCCCGTCCCAGCATCACCATCGCACCCTCAACCCGGAACTGGCGACCCTTCAGACGGCCAGCCTCCACCGCAAGCCACGCTGATTTGGTTAATTGATGGACCAGGCCGATGAAGAAACCGATTGCGAGCCCGATGACACTAAAGCCCATCAACCGCGAGGCCAAGCCGCTTCGGCTGAACGAGCCGATAACATCGAATCCTGCTCCGCCGACCAATCCGCCGAGCAGCCCTCCAACGCCGCCTTTGATCATATTGGGTAGCGATAGGCTGGCGAGGCCCACACCAATACCGAGCATCAACCCCATAAAGGTCCAACCAATCAGCCGTCCCGTTACCAGGTAGAGCTCGGAACCTTGATGGCCCACGCCCCATCCGCCAGCGATGAGGATCTTACTGAAAATCACATCGGAGTAATAAGTCTCGGGTAGGGCGAGCACCAGGCAGACCGTGAAACCGAGCAGAAAGCGGCGCTTTGCCGCGGGCGTAAATTCGAGACTATTGTCCGCGGCAGCGAGAATCATTCCGCCAATCATTCCAGCCACTAATGCGACCGAGACGATCCCGGCGACGATGGTCCAGTGGGATTCGTGTTCAGTTATCGAATGACCGTGAGTGGCAATTTCGACCGGAACCCATCCAATCGCGCCGCCCACCAGACCCGCCAATGCTTTGAAGAACAGTTCACGACGATCAATCGCGTCGTCCATGGGCCAGAACGTCCTCATAGCAAAGCGCATGATGATTATGCGATAAACTTCATCATAGATTATAATAACTGCTTTTGGTAAGTGCCTTGCCTTTGGCGGCTAGTCTTGTAAGGACCAGAAGCAAACCGGGTTTGAGGCCCCGACGGCGAGCCAGTGGAGTTCCGGGCTGGCCGCACGGCCGCTCAAACAGCGGCCGAATTACTCGGCTTCGACGTTTGATGGTGGTACTGGCTTGAGCTGACTACGATCACGTCCTTCGGCAATCCAGGCCTCAACCTCGCGGCGCTCGCGACTGAGGAAACTGGCTATTGCCTTGCGCAGGCCAGCATGGGCAATGAAGTGCATACTACGAGTGAGAGACGGGTCGAAGCCGCGTAACCATTTGTATTCGCCACCCGCGCCGGGTTCAAAGCGGCTAATCCGGCGCTCGATACAATGTTCAATAGCAGCGTAATAACAAACGTTGAAGTGGAGGAAGGGCAACTCGCTGAAACATCCCCAGTACCGTCCGTAAAAGACCCCCGCCTTTTCCAGATTAATGGTTCCGGCGATCAGTTCGCCGCGCCGGTAAGCGCAGACAAAACGTAAATGCCGTTTGAAGCTCGCGCGCAGCAACTCAAAGAACTCTCGCGTGAGATATTGCCGTCCCCAGTAAAGCTTTTGAATGGTCGATAAATAAATTTTGAACATCGGGCCGAACATCGCATCGCCGATTTCATCGCCGGCATGTACTCGGATCGAGACATCCTGCTCGCGCAAGGCCGCCCGCTCATGGCGGACAGCATAGCGCCGTTTGCTCTTGAGCTGCCCGAGGTAGTCATCGAAGTTTTCGAAGCCGCCATTTTGCCAATGATACTGGTAGCCGAGGCGTTCCAGATAACCGAGGCCTTTCAGTGCCTCCGCCTCTTCCGGTGTGCAGAAATTCACATGTACGGATGAAAGCTCGTTGTCCTTGCAAAATTCCGTCAATGCCCGCGCGAATAGCGCAATCATCGTGGTGCGGTCGAAATCCTGGCATACCAGGAAACGTCGCCCAGTGTGCGGTGTAAAAGGAATACCGACCAGCAGTTTGGGAAAATACCGAATCCCCGCCCGTTCGGCCGCATCAGCCCAGCCATGGTCGAAGATGAACTCGCCCATACTGTGCGATTTGAGATACATTGGACAGGCGGCGACTATTCGGCCGCCCGGCGAAGTGCGCACGATGAAATGATAGGGCGCCCAACCGGTCTTGCGTGCGGCACTCTTCGATTCTTCCATCGCGCACAGCCATTCCCATTCCAGGAAAGGCGAATCGTCTGGAGCGAGCAAGGCGTTCCACGCGTCGCACGGAATGTCGCGTATCCGTTCTACCACCGTGAGTTCTAACCGAACGGAAGCTTCCTTGGTCGCCGCCATCATCAATGCTCCGCGCCTAGAGCTTAATCGTCGCATGCGCCGATTCAAAGCAACTGGAGGGAGTGAAGCAAAAACTCTCGCATTTCGGCCATGCGACTTGGCGCTGATTCTGGTAGACTTCGCATAGAGGAAATTGCCGCGACGGGTGGCGATAATGCCGAAGCAATTTCAATTGGCAAGGCTCGACTCACGAAAACGCGACGACGCCGGTAGCAACGGTGACGATCGCTACGGCGAAATAGTAACCGAACGGCGCACCAAGGAGCAGACCCGGACCAAAAAGCCGCCGCTTTACAAGTGTGTCCTGCTCAACGACGACTACACGCCCATGGAATTTGTGGTCGAGATCCTCAAGCAGGTTTTTCATAAGGGGCATGCTGAAGCCACCCGCATCATGTTACACGTTCATCAAAACGGCATGGGGGTTGCGGGAGTTTATCCGTACGAGATCGCAGAAACCAAGGTGCGCACTGTCGAAGAACTCGCGCGCGAAAGTCAGTATCCGCTTAAGTGCGTACTGGAGAAAGAATAAGGTCTGGGTTGCGCATTTTACTCGCAACCGTTGTGGCACAGGTGTCAACCTGCTTAACGGGAGGCCTCTGACGGATGGCATCGTCAGGCGTGATGATAAGCCGTGAATTGCAGATCACTCTGCAGCTTGCGATGACCGAAGCGCTCAACCGCCGCCACGAATATGTCTGCCTCGAACATCTGCTCTACGCGATGCTGCACGATGTCACCACCAGCAACATTCTTCAGCATTGTGGCGCCGACCTCGAACTGCTGAAAAAAAAGCTGCTCGCGTATCTCGATCAAGAGCTGGAGCGAATTCCCAAGGGCGAGCAACTCCAACCGCACTATGCCAACGGCGTCCAGCGGGCCCTGCAACGCGCTGCCCTTCATGCTCAATCGGCTGGTCGCGCTGAGATCAACGGTTCGCAGGTGCTGGTCGCGATGTTTCACGAAGCGGACTCGCAGGCGATCTTTCTGCTACAGGAACAAGGGGTCACCCGTTTTGACGTAATCAATTTCATCTCCCACGGAGTCTCCAAGGCGGGTGCCGATCAGGACCGCGAGATCCATGGCGCCGGTGATGAAGAAGAAGCAGAGGCGGAGGGCGAGCCGGAAGGTGAGGAGGGAGTTCCCAAATTATCGCCCGGCAAAGCGCTCAAGACCTACGCTATAAATCTCACCGAGCGTGCAGCCAAAGGCCAGATTGATCCGCTTATTGGGCGCAAGAACGAGATCGAGCGGGCAATTCATGTGCTGCTGCGCCGGCGTAAGAATAATCCCGTCTTCGTCGGCGAGGCTGGCGTCGGCAAAACCGCACTGGCCGAGGGCTTGGCATTGGCCGTCCATGATGGACGGGTCCCGCCCGCGTTGAAAGATGTTCAGATCTTCGCGCTCGACATGGGCGCGTTGCTCGCTGGTACCCGTTTTCGGGGCGATTTCGAGCAGCGCCTCAAAGCGGTCATCAAAGCCGCAACTGGCAATCGCCGCATCATTCTGTTTATCGACGAGATCCACACGATTGTTGGCGCCGGCTCGGCCTCGGGCTCAACCATGGACGCGTCGAATCTGCTGAAACCCGCGCTGGCTTCCGGTGAACTGCGCTGCATTGGCTCGACTACCTACCAGGAATACAAACGCTCTTTCGATCGCGACAAGGCGCTGGGCCGCAGATTTCAACGAATCGATGTGGCTGAGCCTACCCAGGACGAGGCGATTCAGATTCTCGTCGGACTAAAGTCTCATTACGAGAAACATCATAATGTCCGCTATACCGTCGCCGCATTGCGCGCCGCAGTGGAGCTGTCTGCGCGTTATATAAACGACCGTTATTTGCCGGACAAGGCAATCGACGTGATGGACGAGGCAGGGGTGGCAGGTCATTTACGCGCTCGAAACGACGAAACCGTCACGGTCGGTGCGCGTGATGCTGAACGCACCGTCGCACGAATGGCGAAGATTCCCGAGCGTTCAGTCTCGTCGTCGGACCGGTTGCGGCTGCAGAACCTGGAGCTCGAACTGAAGCAGGTTGTGTTTGGCCAAGATAGCGCCATCGAGGCGGTCTGCCGCGCTATTAAGCTTGCACGCTCGGGCCTCGCGCATCCGGATCGCCCGGTGGGAGCTTTTCTTTTCGCTGGTCCCACCGGCGTTGGTAAAACCGAGGTCGCTCGCCAGCTTGCCAAGGTTATGGGTGTCGAATTCATCCGATTCGATATGTCCGAGTACATGGAGCGTCACACCGTGTCGCGGCTAATCGGGGCCCCACCGGGCTACGTGGGTTTCGATCAGGGTGGCCTGCTGACCGACGCCATCAACAAAACACCGCATAGCGTGCTGCTCCTTGACGAAATCGAGAAGGCCCATCCCGACTTGTTCAATATCCTGTTGCAGGTGATGGACCATGCGACCCTGACCGATAACAACGGGCGCAAGGCCGACTTCCGCAACGTAATCATCGTCATGACGACTAACGCCGGGGCCCAGGAACTCGCACGTGCAATGATCGGCTTCGGCGCCGGTATCACCACTGGCTCGCCTAAGGCAGTAATCGACCGAATGTTCTCGCCGGAATTCCGCAACCGTCTCTCCGCCACCATCGAGTTTGCTCCGCTCCCACCACCGGTCATCGAGCAAGTAGTTGACAAATTTGTGGCCGAGTTGCAGCAGCGGCTCACGGCCAGCAAAGTCACGTTGGAGGTGTCCGCGGCAGCGAAGAAGTGGCTCGCCGAACATGGTTATGACACGCGTTTTGGAGCCCGCCCGCTGGGGAGATTGATCGAAAACGAAATTGCGCGCGTACTGGCCGACGACGTACTGTTCGGCAAGCTGACCAAAGGCGGCAAGGTGAAAGTCGACCTCGCCGGCGATAAGTTGGTGTTCGACTTCGGTGACACTGCTATGGACTCGACGCAGGCGCCACCGTCGTAAGGTGCTGCGGCCTGAAAGAAGTTGGAACCAGGCACTTAGTATATTGTGGGTAGAAAACCGTTAAAGAATTGTTGACCATGTTCCCGTCCTACCTGCGTCATTCCCGCATCGACATTTGTCTGATGCGCGAGCGAATCGCTAACAAGTGATGCGACGATGACCGGCCTTCGCGACAGCCAGGCGAGGGCGACAAACAAAGACACGCAATCATCTATGCATCGCATTTCAAACTCATGGTACTAGTCATTTCTTTCCCATCCGCCATACCGCGGATGTCTGCGTAGCACTCGTTGCAAGGCAACTCGGCGGATTGCGAGGGTCTTTACATACGCCGCAGAAGTGCTAAATAGTGATGGTGAGGAACGCGCGATTTCTCACAGAGTTGCTCTCAACGAATGAGGGTAGGGGAGGCGTGGCTGCCCGTTCACAGAATGGGCACAGGCTCCCCAAGGGAGGTCAGGACGGTATGACCAAAAAAGTCCTGTTTCCCGCTTGGTGGTTCCTCCCACTAATCACCGAGCGCTCACCTCCGATGTAATCCAAGGCAAGCCGACGGCTAAAATGCCGAGTAAGACGCGGCCATCTGAGCCGCGCCAGCCTGTAAAGGAATAGGCTCACCGGCCAGTCGAAAGACTAACATTGGCGGTGAGCCTTATTTATTTTTCCCGCTAATTCTCGCGGGCCCGTTCTCGTCGGCCCGCTCCAGGGCGCGTTCTCGTATCATCCCTGATCATGGGTTAAGTCCTCGGACGGGACAAGTCTCGGGCCGTTGCACCCTCCTTTTGAGTTCAATATTCCATAAGTTGTTTTACGATTTAGTAGTTAGCTTACGGAATATAGCTAGCCAGTTCGTTACGGTTGACAGAAAAGCACGGTTTCCCGCCAGGTGCCTCGTCCCATCCATCACTGAGCGTTCGCCCCGGTCTGATCCCACGCGAGCAAACGGCCAAGATACCGAATAAGATGTGGCCATCTGCGCCGCGCCACCCTGTAAAGGAACTAGGCTCACTGGCAACTAACGTCGCCGGTGAGCCTTATTTTATTTGCGCTGGCAATTCTCGCGGGCCTGATCCTACGGTAGTTCACGTACTCCCTGAGGCATGGATTAATATGTCCGAGCGGATTGCGTCTCGGCCCGGTCGCGCCGACTATCGCGATTCGTTCTTCTGTCGACAACGGCAGTATTGTATTCGGAAGGATGCATGCGGTGAATGAACGATGCGCGCCAAAGTTTTATCGCCAGCAGCAGCTTCACCCGCAACACGGGGGTCCACAAAGAAGCTGAAGCATATTTCGGAATTGGAGTAGCTAGGCTAACGGTCTGGGGCTCTTACCCGTGTGGCTCATTTTGGTCGCCGCTAGCTTGATACCAGCGGCGCAGCTTTCATCATCTCCAGAGCTTCCTCACGCAAGCGCTTCACGTCCGGAGGAGTAGCAAGTAAGGCTACACTCAATAGTGCTTCGGGCAAAAGGGTTACCACGTATAGTTGTGAGCCGCTTTACAAGTCCGATAAGCGGTGGCGCTCGCTCCGCCAGTGCGGGCGCGCCATGCGCGCCACTTCGCCTGTCACGCCAATTTAAATTACCTTAATTGAGTGCAGCCGTTGGCGCGCCACGGCATCGTAGCCGAGATCTGCCAAGATTTCCTCGTTATGCTCACCAAGGGCCGCAGCGCGCCGTCTTATATGGAGAGGTGTGCGGGAAAACTTCGCGGCTGGGCCGGTGAGCGGGGCGACTTTGCCATCCTCCTGCTCAACTTGCTGAAGCATGTCCCGTTCCCGAACATGCGGATCCGCGGCAGCCTGATGATAGGTCCGAACCGGTGCGGCGGGGATGCTGGCGCGGTTGAAGCTGGTAATGGCCTCGGCCACCGTTTGCGATTGCAGCCAGGCGCGGAGCAGCCGATTACATTCGTCGCGCTGCTGCAAGCGCGCGGTCGCTGTAGCAAAACGAGGATCCCCGCCCAGTTCCGGACAGCCGAGCATCTCGGCCAGCACTCGCCAGTGTGAGTCCAGCAGCACGGCGACGTAGATTTGGCCGTCTCGGCACTCAAACACATCAACCGGCGCTGAGAGCATCGATTGATTGCCCAGCCGGGGCAATGGCTGGCCGAGTGCGGCGAGCGACAGAAAACCATTGGATTGAAACAACACCGCGTCCAGAAGTGCAATGTCGATGTGTTGTCCCTCCCCTGTGAGGTCGCGGTGGCGTAAAGCCGCCACCGTGCTCAGGGCCCCGTGCAGTCCCGCCAAGTCGTCGCACAAGTAAGTGGCACATCTCGTCGGCAAACCATCTGGTGCCCCGTTGAGGGACATGAAGCCGGATTCGGCCTCAGCCAGTGGATCATAACCAACACGATCGAAATTCGCGCCGAACTGACCAAAGCCGCTGATCGATACGTAGATGATATCAGGCTTGACCTGCCGGCAATGACCGTAGCCGATACCCCATTTGTCGAAAGTCCCCGGCCGGAAATTTTGCACGATCACATCGGCCCGCGCGGTCAATTTCAGAAAAATCTCGCGACCCTCATCGCGCCGCAGATCCAGCGTCAGACTGCGCTTATTGCGGTTGACTGTGGCGTGCAGAAAACCGATCCGTCCTGGCTCTCCGGTCAGGTACGGTGGCAATTTGCGAGCGACTTCACCGTCGAGGGCTTCCACTTTGATCACATCAGCGCCCAAATCCGCCAGCATGCAGCCGCACATCGGACCTGCCCAGCTCGTTGTGGCTTCGAGCACGCGGATTCCATGCAACGGGCCGCTCAAGTCGGAGCGCGCCTCTTTGAAGAAGTCGTCTTTCTGCATAGAAAATTTACTCTCCAACGGCAATCAGGGGCGACGAGGCCTGCTCGCGAACGGAGCGACGCCGAGGCGCCAGGCGGAAGCGACCGTAGTCAGCGGAACAAAGATGCCCCAAGCTTCAGCCGATTCGTTTGGCGCTCGAAGCGCAATCGAGATTGCTGCGCATTGGCGTCGTGTCGACTTCAGGCGAGTGTGCCCTTGGTTGACAAAGCGCCAGAGACTCTCGGCTCGATGGCGGTAGCCTGATCCATCGCTCGTGCGAGCGCCTTAAACGCCGCCTCGATAATGTGGTGCGGGTTGCGGCCGCTGTGCAGGTTAATATGCAGGTTCATGCCGGTTTCGTCAGCGAGCGCCTTCATGAAGTCATGGACGAGCACTGTCTGAAAATTGCCGACGCGCTCCTGCCTGATTTCGAGTTGATAGGAGAGATAGACGCGCCCGCTTATGTCTACTATGGCACTGCATAAAGCTTCATCTAAGGGTACCGTTGCCTGGCCGAAACGCCGGATACCCGAACGGTCGCCAAGAGCCTGCCGAAATGCACGGCCCAGCACGATACCCACGTCCTCAACCGTATGATGGTCGTCGACATGGAGGTCGCCACTCGCTTCGACGGTCAGATCAAAAAAACCATGGCGGGCAAAGCTCTGAAGCATGTGGTCCAGAAATGGCACTCCGGTGCGAATCTGGCTTTGCCCGGAACCGTCGATTCGAAGTCCTAGGGCGATTTCGGTCTCGCGGGTTTGGCGGCTGATCTCGGCTCGCCGGGGCGCCGGTACATTCCGATCTTCGTGGCTGATCGAATTCTCAGCGTTTGCTGCGTGGTGCTGTTTGCTGTGTTCTGGCATCCCTATCTGCAATCGCCTCGGCGGGTAAATTGTTGGCCATCTTTCGCTTGCCGCTGGCCGCCGGAGGTGTAAGCCGCAGTTCCATTGAGCGTGCGTGTCCTTCGAAGCCTTCCATGCGTGCCAGGCGCGCGACCTCCGGCCCAAGCTTCTCCGCCGCTGCTTTCGACCCGATGATTATACTGGTCCGCTTCAAGAAGTCGTAGGCCCCCAATGGCGACGCGAAACGCGCCGAACCCCCGGTGGGCAGCACGTGATTAGGGCCGGCAACATAGTCGCCGAGCGGGGCCGGCGACATCGATCCAATAAACACCGCACCCGCTGCCGAGATTTTAGGCAGCCACCGAGCGGGACTAGCTATGTCCAGTTCCAGATGTTCGGGAGCTATGCGGTTGGCGAGTTCGATTGCCTCGTCGAGAGCCGGCACTAGAATGGCCGCACCACGCCTGTGCAGCGCCCGGCGAACCTCCGCTGCCCTCGGCAAATCGCGCAATGCAACTTCAACCGCCTCCGTGACCTGCCTGGCCAGTAGAGCTGATGGCGTGATGAGAATGGCGGATTCGTCGCCTGAGCCATGTTCGGCCTGGGCGATTAGGTCGGCGGCCAGCCACTGAGGATTGGCGCGCTGGTCGGCGATTATCAGCACCTCGCTGGGTCCAGCCATTTTGTCTATATCGACCGTCCCGTAAACCATTCTTTTGGCCGCCTGAACATAGGCATTACCCGGACCAACGATTTTGTCGACCGCCTGGATGGACTCAGTGCCATAGGCGAGCGCAGCTATAGCTTGCGCACCGCCCACGCGATAAACCTCCGTTACGCCGGAAATTGCGGCTGCCGCTAATACTCCGGTCCGGTCACCGGTGCTTGATGCCGGGGAGGTCATAACGATTTGCCGCACTCCCGCGACGCACGCCGGTATTGCGTTCATCAGTACAGATGAGGGGTACGCGCCGCTTCCGCCGGGAACGTAGATACCCACCCTTTCAAGCGGCCGGATAAGCTGTCCCAGCCGCATACCTACCGCATCCCGATAGCTGAACGGCCTCTCCACCGTCCGCTGATGATACTCGGCTATACGGCGAGCGGCGATTTCGAGTGATCGGCGCTCGGCGGTGGGCAGCATATGGGGCGCCGCTTCAATCTCCTGCCGGCTCACGCGGATTCGAGCCGGAGTTAACTTCACCCTATCGAATCGGTGCGTGAGGCGCACCAGTGCCCGGTCTCCCCCACGGCGCACCTGCGCAATTATTTTTGCCACGGCGGCATCTATTGCGCTGCTCTGGGCCGCGGGTCGTGCCAGGAAATCAAGAAACCGCTCGAGCGCGGGCGAGCCGAATTCAAACAAGCGGATCAGCATAAGTATCCAGCTAAATTGTGCATTAGGCAGAGCGCCCTTGAACTGATTCAGAGGGGTGCGCCGTCATTCATTCTAAGGCGATGGACCAGCTAGAGGATGTCTGGTCTTTACTCACCCTTATCGGGCACCCGTTCGAGCCGTGCGCCAATCGCGCGGAGCTTCGCGTCGATGTCCTCGTAGCCGCGGTCGAGATGGTAAATGCGGCTGACCTCGGTGGTATTTTCCGCGACCAGGCCGGCGAGAATCAAACTCATTGAGGCGCGCAGGTCGGTCGCCATCACAGGTGCGCCACTCAAGCGCGAGCTTCCGCGCACGATCGCAGTCGGTCCTTTCATCACAACATCAGCTCCCATCCTGAGCAGTTCTAGCGCATGCATGAAACGGTTTTCGAAAATTGTTTCGGTGATGACTGAAGTGCCGTGCGCCTGCGTCAGCACTGCCATCATTTGCGCCTGCAGATCGGTGGGAAAACCGGGGTAGGGCAGGGTCCGCAGTTCGATAGGGTGCAGGGGGGCGGAGCGGCAGACCCGCAGGGCACCATTATGCGCGTGCACTTCGGCACCAGCCTCGACAAGCTTGACCATCACCGCGTCGAGTTGGTCAACGGGAGCATTTTCGATGGTCAAATCGCCTCCGGTAATTGTCGCCGCCGCCATCAGCGAACCGGCTTCGATGCGGTCGGCAATAACGTGATGTTCGGCGCCATGAAGCCGCTGGACGCCTTCAATTTCGATGACGTGAGTTCCAGCCCCGGCTATCTGCGCACCCATTGCAGTCAGCATTCGCGCCAGGTCCTGCACCTCCGGCTCACGCGCCGCATTTTCGATAACGGTTTGTCCTTGGGCCCGCACTGCCGCCATCATGATGTTCTCAGTTGCCCCGACTGAAGGATTGTCGAGCCATACGCGAGCGCCCCTGAGGCGCTCAGCGTGCGCCTCGACATAACCGTGACGCAACTGAACCTTGGCACCGAGCGCGCGAATTCCGGCCATATGCAAGTTGACGGGACGCGCCCCAATTGCACAGCCCCCCGGAGTCGAGACGCGAGCGCGCCCATGGCGCGCCAAGAGCGGACCGAGCACCACGAACGACGCTCGCATGGTTTTGACAAGTTCGTAAGGCGCCTCCCATGAAGCGGCATTTGCGCCGCACAACTCCAGCCTATGCTCACCAGACCACTGGACATCTACACCCAGTGTGGCCAGCAAATCGATCGCGGTGTTGACGTCGCGTAAGCGAGGAACGTTGCTGATGACAAGCGGCTCAGCGGTCAGCAGACTGGCCATAAGGATGGGCAGCGTCGCGTTTTTGCTGCCACTCAAGCCAATTGAACCGCGCAACGGCGTGCCGCCGTGAATGATTATTTTGTCCATCCCCGCCTCAAGCCCGCGCAGGCTTGGTTCACCCCCTCCGCAGCGCTGGTAAAGGCAGCCTTAAGCCTGGGCAAAAAAACCCAGCAGCTCAGCGAAACTGTGCTACGACCACACGTGGCAAGTCTGCCAAATCGCAAATAACCCTGGCGCTTAGGGCGCCCGCATCGCGCATAACCGCGATGACGGCATCTGCCTCGTTCGTACCGAACTCGACGATCACCCGACCGTTCTTTTGGAGATGTTGCGTCAATCGGGCGGCCATCCGCCGGTAAAACTCCAGTCCGTCGCGTCCGCCTGCTAGCGCAAGGCGCGGCTCGTAACGACTGATCTCGGGAGCTAGAGTGACGACTTCATCTTCCCTGACGTAAGGAGGATTGGAGACGATGAGGTCGAAACGGCCGAGTGGCTCGATCGTCCCAATCGGATCAAAGACGTCGGCGAGGCGGAATTGAAGGCGCGCCGCAAGTTCAAGACGGTCAGCGTTACGGCGAGCAATCGCCAGCGCCTGCCGGGAAATATCGGTTGCCGTTATCTGTGAATCAGGCGCGTTGGCGGCAATTGCCAGTGCGATGGCACCGGAGCCTGTTCCTAAATCGCAGATCCGCGCATCAGGGTTGGTGCCAGTGAATTCGAGCGCCGCTGCCACAACGGTTTCAGTCTCGGGGCGGGGAATCAGCACGGCCGGTGTCGCCTCGAATTCCAGCGAATAGAATTCTTTGTGCCCTAGAATGTAAGCAAGCGGCTCGCGCTGCAGGCGTCGGGCGATCATCGCCGCGTATCGCTCACAAGCGGCGCTATCTATTTCGGCCAGCCCGCAGACTATCGCAGCCCTCGGACAACCACATGCCGCCGCCAGCATCACTTCCGCGTCAAGCCGCTCATTTTCGATTCCGGCGGACGCAAGTTGTGCGGCTGCGTCAGCGATTAGCAACCCGCAATCGCTGCTTTGAAATCTCGTCCTGCCCCCTCTATGGCCGAATGTTTCAAGCACTCAGCGCCTGGGCCTGTTCTTTGGTTGTGAGCGTATCGATAATCGGCTCGAGGCCACCGTCGAGGACCTGGTCGAGCTGATGAAGGGTCAGATTCACGCGATGGTCGGTAACGCGCGATTGGGGAAAATTATAGGTTCGAATCCTTTCCGAGCGATCCCCTGTACCGACCATCGAGCGGCGCGCATCCGCAATTTTGGCATCCTGCTCTGCCCGGGCCATATCGAGGAGGCGGGCACGCAGAATTTTGAGCGCGCGCGCTTTGTTCTTGTGTTGCGATTTCTCGTCGCGGCAGACGATTACAATTCCGCTCGGGATGTGGGTGATGCGAACCGCTGAATCTGTGGTGTTTACGCTCTGACCGCCGGGACCCGAGGCACGCATGACGTCAATGCGGAGGTCTTTTTCCTCGTTGATGTTGACCTCAACTTCATCGGCTTCGGGCAGTACTGCGACCGTCACGGCTGAAGTATGAATGCGCCCCGAGGCCTCGGTAGCGGGCACCCGCTGGACGCGATGGACGCCGCCTTCGAACTTAAGCCTGCTGTAGGCACCGCGCCCGGTGATCGCCGCGACAACTTCCTTTATCCCGCCCAGCCCGGTAGTACTCAGGCTTAGGGTTTCGATTTTCCACCGATGACGCTCCGCATAACGCGTGTACATGCGGAACAGCTCGCCGGCAAACAAAGAAGCCTCTTCTCCCCCGGTACCCGCGCGGATTTCCAGCAATACGTTCTTTTCGTCGTTTGGATCACGCGGAGTCAGCAGGTCTTTAAGCCGTTCTTCGAGTCTGGCCTGGTTGCGCTGAAGAGAAGGTATTTCCGCACGGGCCAGTTCGCGCAGTTCGGCATCATCACCTTCGAGAATTGAACGGTGCTCATCAAGCTCATCAAGTTGGCGGCGGTATTCGCGGACTACCCCGGCAACTTCCTGCAGTTGTGAATGTTCACGGGCCAGCTGTGCATACTCGCGAGTATTCGCGATGACGGCCGGATCGTTCAGCCGCTGCTCGAGTTCCTGATAGCGCTGCTCAATTCCTTTGAGGCGATCAAGCATGCTGTTGGCGCCGGGAGTTGTCATTTCCCGATTAGCCTGCTCGCGGTTTTATCGGGATGGCGCAGCATTTTAACTACGGCGAGGAGCAGCCGGCCAAGTCTGATTTGGCGCATTTAGCTATTTCATGCCGTATTTGCGCTTAAACCGCTCCACGCGCCCGGCGGTATCAACGAGGCGCTGCTGCCCTGTGTAGAAAGGATGGCAATTAGAGCAAACTTCGACGTGGATCTCCGGCAACGTAGAACGGGTTTCGAAGGTGTTACCGCACGCGCAGGTCACCACGCAACGACGGTAGCTAGGATGGGTCGCAGTTTTCATTTACCTGTTTCAGCCGTTTGGTACGTAAACAAAAATAACATCGCGTGAGTTCCGGCACAATTAAGGGTATCCGGTGGCTCAATGACGCCATTAATTTAATCATTATCACGCCATAAGCTATGGTCTCCGACAGTGGGAGAGCGGCTTGCGCCGGCAGCGTAGCGGACGTGAAGTTGGCATCCTCGGAACGTCTTCAGCAGCATTTCCCCTGTCCCTGCTCTCGTGCTCAATCCGAGGTTGCAAGCTCTCTCTGTCGCCACGCGCGAAGTCGAGGGTCAGCGATGAATTGCTCGAATTGTTGCCCGACGACTAAAATGCTCGGCAGCCCGAATTCTTAACGCACGACATGCGAGTCAATTTTAGCCTTGTGGATAAGTTCGCGATTGCGGTTACGATCCTCGCCGCAACAGCCGGGTGCGCGCCCCGGTCGTCAGAACCCGCCGCCGATTCACAGTCATCGCCCGTACAAGTCTCTCGAGCTTCTGACGAACCTCGCACTATAGACGAACCTCGCACTATAACTGATCTGTCCCAGATCTCATCGGCCGCGGCCGTGCACACTCCGGCGCCCCGGTTGAACTCAAACCCTTCCGCCCCAAGCGGAGTGCCTCAGAACGCGAGAGTTCAAGAAAATATCGAACGGATGTTCGTGGCGAACGTAAACAATCTTCGTTACCAGGAGGGCCGCACCCCCGCTTCCGGCAACACCGGGTTGCTCAATGCCAAGGCACGAGAATTTTCAGAGTTTTCCTACCAACTGCTCAACCAGACTCTAAGCGCGCTCCAAAGTATTGCGTCGGAGCGGCTAGCAGGACGCAAATTGCCACAAGATATTGATCCGATCGTTCTGACCGCAGTACTGGATTCGCAGGGACGCCTGACCGAAATTGCGATAGAGTCGCACTCGGGCGATCATCAGGTCGACCAAATCATTATCGATTCATGCAAGCAAGGTTTATGGTCGCGCAATCCGCCCTCGCAGGCACTCGGTGCGGATGGGATGTATCGTATACGTGTCAGGGGATATATCCGCGCATACAGCATCGATATTAAGGGCCGATACAAGTACGAGAACGCGCTGGGCATCGGGATTCTCTGATTATCGGCCTCCAAAGGATGCAAAGTCAGCGAGCCGCATGGGAGCTGTATCGTGAAATACGGAGTTGCTATTCGCAATATGGGTCCACAGGCGACCCGCGCCACTCTTCGGGCCTGTGCCGCAACAGCCGAGTCGCTAGGATATGATGCACTGTTCGTATCAGATCATTTATGTATTCCTCCGGATCAAACGGAGGGATCGGGCGGTCGATACCTCGACGTGCTCACAACGCTCGCTTACCTGGCGGGGGCAACAGAGCGAATACGGCTCGGCGTTTCGGTGTTGGTGGTTCCCTACCGGCCGGCAGTGTTGACGGCCAAACAGATCGCGACCATCCAGGAGCTTTCGGGTGAACGCATGATCCTGGGCGTGGGCGTCGGTTGGATGAAGCCCGAGTTCGACGCGCTGGGCGTCGACAAGCGCCAGCGCGGCCGACTCACGGACGAGATGTTGCGAGTGCTTCGTCATCTGTTTGCGCACGAGGCTTTGGCTTTTAACGGCGAGATAGTACGCTTTCCGGCGTTCGTATTTTTGCCGCGGCCAGCCCCGCCGGCATTATGGATTGGCGGCAACGGAGAAAAGGCGATGTCGCGGGTCTTGGAGTTCGGCGACGGATGGCACCCCATGCTGGCGGCGGACAAACTCAAGCCTGCAGTAGTCGAGTTGAACCGAAACCTGGCGGCGAACAACAAGTCGGCGGTTGAAATAGTCGTCCGTAGAGTTATGCGCGCCGACGACATAGGAGCGGCAAAGGCAAAATTACAGGCGGAACGCGACGCCGGCGCAACCTACTTCATTCTCGACCTCGGCCGGTATCCCAGCGAACGGGAATTCGCCGTGCAAGCCGAGTGGTTTATGCGCAAGGTGGCGTCGTGAGACGGCGGCGTTGTTGCGTGCAAGCGAATATGGCGTGCCCCGAATATACCATTACGAGGTCGAGCGCTTCGCGGCCGCGAGACGGTAGGGGTTGACGGTTATGCGTGAAGGGATCGGTCGTGCCGTTGATCCTCAAGACGCCTCGCTAGCTGGGCGGCTGTCGGAGAGCCTCCTATTACGTTTCGCTCCTCACTCGTTTAAAGTCCGGCCGTTTCTCAGGTATTTGCGGGACAAGAGCCTTAAATCACCGAGTCTCTTTTGAGGACCTGCAACTCTCCAGCATCAAGTCCGAGCAAGCCGCCGTAGATCCGCTGGTTGTCATGGCCGACGCCAGGGGAGCCGCGCCAGATCTTGCCGGGGGTCAACGAAAACTTCGGCACCACGCCAATCCCCTTGACGGAGCCAGCTTGCAGGTCTTCCCATTCGATATGCATCTTGCGCTCGCGGTAGTGCTGATTCTCGGCCATGTCCTTTGCCGTCATGATGGGTGCGCATGGCACCTGCGCCTGGTTCAGGAGGCGGACGACCTCAGCGGTGGTTCGCTCGGCGATCCATCCGCGCAAAATGGCGTCGAATTCGATTCCTTCGATCGATTCCAGATTCACACGTGCGCTATCCCATTTTGGATCGTTGGGGTCCAGCCCGATAGCTTGTAGCAGCCGCTTGTACACCTCGCTCAAGGCTCCCATCACGACCCACCCGTCGCTGGTCTCAAAGCTGTCGAGCGGCTGGAAACCTTGCGCTTTGTTGCCAGACCGTTCGCGCACCAGACCTTTTTGAAAATATTCGACCATCGTGCCGCCGATCGTTCTATGGATGGCCTCGTACTGTGCAAGATCGATCACCTGCCCTTTGCCGAACTGGCGCGCGTAGGTGAGACCGGCAAGCGATGACCACAAGGTGAACAGGGCAGTGAGATAATCACCCGTCCATGGAGCTGCCCGCGAGGGCGGGTGGTCCGGGTAGCCAGTCTGGTACATCGTCCCGCCGAAAGCTTGGCCAACAACGTCATAAGAGGTGCGCGACGAATAACCTGGAGCACCATCCTGGCCATAACCCGAAACGTGCGTTATGACAAGCTTGGGATTTGCGTTCAACGCCGTTTCATCGTCGAGGCCCCATCGCGGGTACGTGCCCGGCTTGGAGCTTTCCATCCAGATATCGCAAAACGGCAGAAGCTGCAGAAAGATTTCGCGGCCGCGGGGCCTGGAAAAGTCCAGAGTGACGCAAAATACGTTGCGACGTTCCTGCACCCAATTGGTTGCGATCGGACCGGAGCCATCGTTGGTTTCCAGGCACACTCCGAGCTTGCGCCATCCAACGTCGCCCGCGCCAGGGCGTTCAACCTGGATAACCTCCGCTCCCATTTCGGCGGCCAGTTCGCCGGCAAAGGGCTGGGCAATGAGGGTGCCGGTCGAGATAATTCGCACACCCTGCAGCGGACCGAAGGGTTCTGGGATCAAAGACTTATCGTCCATTCTCTTCACCGACAATTCTCGTACGCAGCCGGCGGCGTCGCTTCCAGGTCAAAGTGCGTTGCGGATCTAATGCGCCACGGCTTCATTCCATGTCTTAACGCGTCCAAGGCCGGAAATGGAACCGGTCAATGCAACGACCTCTTCGCTGCGCGTAGGACGGCGCGGAAGAGCGCGCCTGGACTGCGTTCGTGCTGTTCCTTAACTCCCGGATGACACAAGAATAATCCCACTGATTAAGCTACTTGCGGTACACGATGCTAGCGGGGCTTGAGACCGAACGCATCAGCCAGGAGCTGATATGAATATTTTCGCTCGCGATGGCCATGCATAACCGTGACGATCATGAGCTCATCAACGTGAAGGATGCTCGCCATATCGACTAGCTTATCGCGGACGCTGTCGGGAGCGCCGACGAAATACCGCGGGAATTCGGACTCTCCAGCCCGACTCTGTTCATCGCCCAACTCGCCTACCGCTTCTTCGGGTGTCGGAATCGGACCCAATTCGCCTCGCCTGATGCGGCGCCGAAATAGCCTGGCGCTCGAAATCAGGCGCTCCGCTTCCTCCTCCGTATCCGCGCACAACGCACCTACTGCCAGTATGGTTCGCGGTTCCGATAATCCGTTCTCGCGGGACTTGAAATGCGAACGATAATGCTCGATCGCAAGGCGGGTCGGGTTCGGATCAATAAAATGCGCGAACGCATATGGCAAACCAAGCTGCGCTGCCGCAGAGGCGCTCCACATACTCGAACCGAGCAACCATACCTCAGGGCCGCCGGGCATTGCCGGCGAAAGCTTGATGCGGTTAAACGGATGATTTGCCGGAAACGTGCGGTTCAGGAAAGCGAGTAGCTCTACCATCTGTTGGCCGAAATCGTCGGATTGCGGATGCTCTCCGCGCGTCCGCCATAAGGCGTAGGACTCCAGCGGGGTGCCGCCGGGGGCCCGCCCTACTCCAAGGTCGACGCGATCAGGATAGAGAGCATGAAGCACCCTGAACACCTCTGCCACCTTCATCGGACTATAATGAGGCAACATCACGCCACCTGAGCCAATCCGGATCTGGGACGTTTCAGCTCCCAGGCGCGCAATCAGGACTTCCGGAGCGGGACTCGCTAAGGCATCGATCGCATGATGCTCCGCGATCCAGTATCGCTCGTAACCCAGCCGTTCACCGATTTGGGCCAGCTCTATCGTGTTTCGCAGCGCGTCGGCGGCTGTGAAGCCCGCCGGCACTGGCGACTGATCGATAATAGATAGCTTCAATGCTCCTCCGTTTGAGCCGCTTCTTGATGGATTTCGTTGAGGCCGGCCTTTTTTACAGCGTGAGCGCCTTCACGGCCAACAACCTTTCTGCTGCGGCAAACACGGCTTGCGCTTTTGGTGCACGCCCGACGATTACGGTTGCCGGCTTCTGCATCTACGCCAGAAATCAAGGTAATTTTACCGTGGCATGGGGGATGCACCCAACCTCATGTTGAGGTCAATGGATCATGAAAGCGATAATCTTCCGAGTAATCGGTGTGATGGGTTTCATTCTCGCGTTAGGTTCACTGTCGGCGTGCTTCGAGGAAACTTCCTATCCGCGCTATGGGTACAACCGGCCGGCTTATGCTTCTCCGCAGTACTATCCGGAATATGTACCGGTCCCTTATAATCGGCCGGCTCCGCGCTACTATGTCTACAATCCTCGCCCTTACGTGGCCAGACCGCACCCCTACCGCGGACATGGCGAGCAATGGGAACACGAAGAGCATAAGGAGCACGCCCACGGACATCATCACGATGACCGCTTTTAATAAGGCGCCGCGATTCTGATGAGTAAAGACCAGGCTCAGAGCACTCGAGAGGAACACCGCGGAGCGCCGCTCCTCTCGAGCCTGGTTGTCCGCGTTTACCGGGAATGCGGCGGCGGACCGAGCAACGTGAAGCTCACTTCAGGTTGCACCCGCAATGCGCGTCCATCTGTAAATATCCTTCCCGCCTCATCTGCCCGGCAAGATTTTTAATTAACTTGCTTTGAAACCCCGCAGTATTTAATGATTCCGGCTGCCCGTGATCGCGTGCGGCATCTCAGTCATGAGCGACGCTGAGCAAATCAAATTGCGGCCCTGGGCCAGAACGGACGTCCCGGCACTCGTCCGTTATGCCAACAACCGTAAAATCTGGCTCAACTTGCGTGATATCTTTCCCCATCCCTACACGCGCGCGCACGCCGAGAAATGGATCGCCATCTGCGAGTCGAGCCGCGGGCCAACAACTAACTTTGCCATCGAATTGCAGGGTGAAGCGGTCGGCAGTATTGGTTACCGTTTACTCGACGACGTCAATTGCAAAACGGCGATAATTGGCTATTGGCTGGGTGAGCCGTTTTGGGGACGCGGAATTGCGACGGCAGCGCTGAAGCAGGCCACCGATGGCGCGTTTCAGAGTTTTCCGCTCGAACGTGTCGAAGCGACCGTCTTCGAATGGAACCCGGGTTCGGCGCGCGTGCTTGAAAAGGCCGGCTACCTGCTTGAGGCTCGACTGCGTCGCAGCATCTTCAAAGATGGGCGAGTCGCCGACTCGCTGCTATACGCCCGAATCAGGCAATAAATTACAGTTGAGTTAGTAAGCGCGGTCGACCTGCCACGAGCCGCGCTCTATCAGCGTAGCGCCCTGAAAACACCAAAATTTGCCGCGCATACGATCAGGACCGGGAATAGTGTCGAACAGACAACTTGAATGATCGTCGCGCATCACGCGAAGCCACAACATCCGTCCTGTTAATGCCAGATATTTGATCTCGCCGCGGTCCACATAATCGTAGCAGGGTACCGTGCCGGCCGCGCATCGATAAAAGCCCCAGGAGGTCTTACTCGGTTCAAGCATCGTGAGGCTGATTCGTTCCACCGCCCGGCAACGCGCAGGATCGAATTGGACCGGACTGCAATCGTTCACAGTGATCCCATTCCACACGCCCAGCAAATTGGCCGCCGTGCCTTCAGCGGGGAGCGGATCATGTTTCACGTCTGCACAGCCGCACAACATCAACGCGCTTTCCGTGATCAGGGCGATCACGATGCCGGCTGCAAAGCTTGCCATTGTCGACCTCCCTCGCCGCGCGCATTCGGACTGTAGGTCCGCTTCCCGGCGCTTTGGAAGAGGAGCACTCGTCCGCTCTTGACTGATATGTAACTCTCAGGTTACAACTGTTCCGGTCCTGCAAGCTGTCCCTGCTGCCCTGAAGCCGCGGCAGCAAATTACCCAAGGAGGATGAAATGAAGCTTTACCATTTTCCGTCGCCGAACCCCCAGAAAATCACGTTCGCGCTGGCCGAATTGGGGCTCGAATGTGAGCTCATCGCGGTCGATTTGCGTAACGGCGAGCAGCGTAGACCCCAGTTCCTCGCGATGAACCCTTTCGGGCGCGTGCCGGTATTGGTGGATGGCGACCTGACGTTGTGGGATTCGCACGCGATCCTCTGCTATTTGGGCGACAAGTCCGGAAAGCTCTGGTCCACCACGGCGGCTGGACGGGCTGACGCTTTGCGCTGGCTGTTTTTCCTGGCTGCACACATTTCGCCGTCGGCGACAGATCTGGCGTTCAACCGCATTGCCGTGAGGTTGCTAGGAATTGCTGGCGACGAGGAAGCAATTGCACGTGGCGAAAAGGCTTTGCCCGGCGTCATCGGGATCCTCGAAAGCCAGCTTGCGAACGGCAAATGGATGCTAGGCAATGAGTTCTCGTTGGTAGATTGTGGCTACACGCCGGTGCTCAATGTCATCGAAAAAGCTGGATTCAGCTACAGAAGTTTCCCGAAGGTCCAGGGATATCTCGATGCGTGCCGGTCGCGGCCGGCGTGGCAAAAAACTCCGAAGCTTCCCGGTCTGTAAGTATGGTGCTGCAATTAGTTGAATTTGTATCCGTCCATTCTGTCATCAGTGTGCTGCGGCCCGGGTGCGCGGGAATCGCTGACCTGCGCGGCGCGGGGAATGATGCAGACACTTTAATTAACGAAGTTACTTGCGCGGCGCGGCGCTTGATCTGGTTTTAGGCACATCGCGGTAGGATGCTGACGCACGCCAGTCGTCGTCCAGGTTGTGATATACTGATATTATGCCTGGTCAGTATGGCAACCGGCCGGTTGGTGAGCATGACTGGCATTCGCGCGAGTACGTTGAGCACTGGATCGCAAGCGACATTACTCGCGATAACGAGCGCCGTCCGTTGCTGCAGCAAATGTTGACGCTGGCGCCGTTCGCGCCCGAGGCAGAAATTAACGTATTAGACGTTGGCGCCGGCTATGGAGTGGTCAGCGAGCAAGTCCTGAGAATGTTCCCACGCGCGCGTCTAACCTTACAGGACTATTCAGCCCCGATGTTTGAACATGCTCGCCGCCGCCTGCAATTGCATAGCAGCCGTATCAGCTACGTTCGATCTGATTTGCGCGATCCCGGATGGACCTCGGAACTGCCCGCTCCATTCGATCTGATTATTTCAGGGCTGGCGATCCATAACCTGCGGGAATCGCCACTGATGCGGGCGTGCTATGGTTCGATCTATGAAATGCTGCTTCGAACCGGCATTTTTCTGGATTACGATCTTTTCGGTCTGGTCGAAGGAGGAATAGCGACCCATCGCGAATGGCTACATGCCGCCGGCTTTGCCCGGACCGAGTGCAACTGGCAAGAGCCCCCGTTAGCCATTATCGCAGCGTGGCCGGAGGCGGCCTGAGTCGATCGTTCGCCACGGGCGTTTTGTCTCCAGGCGTCAATACCCAGTGGTTAGCTCCACCAGGATTTCGTCAGGGTCGCGTACGTAGATCGAGCCTGATTCAGGCCGGCCATGCATCGAGTACGCGATGTGGCGTTCGTCGAGCCTTGCTAGAACGGCGCGCATCTGGTCCGGCCGGGTCTTCAGCGCGACATGATGCATACTTCCGACACCGCGGATCGTGCGGTCAGGCCCTTTCTCAGGAAAATCGAAAAACGCCAACTGATTGCCACCCCCCATATCGAGGAAAATATGGGTAGAGGTCGGTTCGTCACGGTTCTGAACAATTCGCGTCAGCCGCATCCCCAAAACCTCTGTATAGAACTCTATGGTCCGTTCCAATTCCGAACAAATCAGGGCGAGATGATCAACCCCGACCGTCTGGACGGGTTCACCCGCAGACTCGCCGGGCGGCAGATACTGTTGTTTCAGTGCTTCCCTGCGCTCCTCGTAAAAGCTTGAGCTTCGCATTTTGAATCCCTCCGGCTGACAATCGCGGGTTACAAGCTCACGAGCGAAATAACGTCGCCGACTGCCGTCTCTGTTCTGCTCGCGACACCGGCAGCCAATTCAAGCGCCTTGCGTGCACCAAAGACTATCGCTGACACACGCCATGGTTTGAGTGAGGTCTGGATTTTGATCACTCGATCTCCTCGCCCGAGGAACACAATATCAATTGGGAAAGACATGAACAGCGTATGCATCCACATCAGCGGGATCAGGAGCTCGGTGTCGAATAACATGCCCTCATCGGCGCTCAGTTCAGTGTATCCTAACAAACCACGCCTGCGGTCGCTAAAGCCGCGTGCCACTTTCGCCCGAGAGCACACGACGGTCCCGCGCGTCAGATTGCGGGCGCACACGAGGGCCGGTGTCTCGGCTGCCGGCCTCACGTCCCCGGCTGGCGCCTGCACTAACGGCGCACCAGGGACGCCAGGTCCTCGATTTCGCGCATAACGTCGTCCTGTTTCGAGCGCCTGAGCCAAATAGTTGCATGGGAGATGCCGGCCTTGTCCAAGGCCTCGATCTCGTTAGCGGTGGTGAATTGGCCGGGCTGCCCGAAGGCAATGATGTTTATTGAGCGCGGATCGCGGCCTGCCCCCATTGCTAGCTGGTTGAGCATCTCGCGGCCACGTTGAATGCCCTCGAGGGGAACACCTGTTGGTAACCAGCCATCGCCCCATTCGACAATGCGCTTGAACACGTGTTTTGAGCTTCCACCGAGCAGCACTGGCGGATGCGGCTTGGCTGCAGGTTTGGGGAAGCAGCGTACCGCCGGAAAATCGTAATACCGTCCGTGGTACTCCGATTCGGGTTTGGTCCAAAGCTCTTTCATCGCGAGAACGGCGTCGCGAGTTTGAGTCCAGCGGTGAGCGAAGTCGCCACCCATGATTTCAGTTTCTTCCTTCAGCCAGCCGGCACCTATGCCAAAGATAAAGCGACCCCCCGAATAATAATCGAGTGTTGCGATTTCTTTAGCGAGCAGCAATGGATTACGCTCAGGCACAAGACAAACACCGGTTCCGAGCTGGATAGTTGACGTCAGCGCGGAAGCCCGAGCCAGGGCGACAAAGGGATCCGCGATGATGCCGACTGCTGGCGGAATGCTCCCGTCGGGGGTGCCTGGATATCCCGACGAGCAGTGCACTGGCAAAATAGGGTGCTCGGGCACCCAGAACGAGCCAAAGCCTAGTTCTTCAGCATGTTTGGCCACCATCGCGGGATCCGCCGACTGCTCAGAAGCCAAAAGGAAAACACCAATTTTCATAACAACCTCTTTGCCGAACAATTAAGCGTAAATCTGGCTGCTCGTTCGCGTCAGACTTGTTGTTTATCATTGCACGTTGTGCGAGGCGATTACGGAATTGACGCTGGAACCTGAGGCGAAACTTGAATCCCGAAAGAAGATTGGTTGCCTCACTCTTGGCTTGTCTGCTGTTCGGCTACGCGGCAGTGAGCTGTCTAGTCTTTTACCGGCGGATGCGCCGCCAAATCCTGAACTATAAGGATGCTCCATTGGAGCGGATGGTGCACTCCCCTCAATATGGCCTGACGTTGTGGCTGACTGGCCTGATCGGCGTAGTCGGGTTCATCATCGCCTCATGGCAGCTGGTGCTGAGTGTGCTGGCAATTCTGCACGGCACCTGACGAGTCGATGTTTACGCTGTGGCGATTCCCCAAGGTTCGCCGGAGAGATCTAGGCGAAGCGTGATGCATCGCCGCATTTCGTCCGACCTAATCGGCAGCACCATCGATGCTTCTGCGATCGTCCGGGTTACCTCGGCGGGAACTGTCTCGGTAAAACCAAATCGCGCAAGATAGACGACAAATTCCTGCGGGACCGCAGCATAGAGCATCCGCGCACCGCGCGTGTGCGCCGCAAGCTTGGCGGCCGAAACCAGCTGGGCGCCTATCCCCTGCCGGCGCATTTGCTCTACAACAAAGAGCGCGCCCAGCAGGCCGGCGTCAACCTCGGTTTCCAGGCACGCGATGCCGACTGGATCGTCGCCCAGGTAAGCTAGCAGGAAACATCCGGCACTTTCGTCAGCCGCAATGGTGATGGCCGCTCTGTGCAGCATGGCAGCGATGGCGGCTGAATCGTGGCTTTGCTCGATGCTGACTTCACCGGATAGGCGCCGGCGTCGAATCTTTCTTGTCCTGACAGTCACTGCATGTATCGCTTAGCCGGGACCCTCTTGTACCGGTAGGCGCAAAATGTGCGCACACTCATAGACGCATTTGCTACCTGCTACACTCGCCTGGGGTATGCTATTTTTTTGGCGGCGGAAAGAGTTGAGTGCCGGTCTCTTCATCCACCACGACAATCGCCTTGGCGGGACATGCCCGAGCCGCGGCCAGGATCACGTTATCGGGTGCCCCCCTCTGGTTGTACGCCTCTGATTTGCCTTCATCGTCGAGCTGGAACACCCCTGGAGCGGTCTGAATGCAATCCTCACTGGCGATACATTTCGCCTTGTTTACGGTCGTTTTGAACTGCGCCATTGATTACCCTCCGAAAACGGACGCCTGCTGCACAATAGAATCGCCTCGCGTTCTGCCGCAAGAGACAGGTAGTCTCGATAAACGAGGACCGCGAAACCAGGGCTAAATGGATAGTCGGTGGTGCCCATGCCCGGCGAACAGCCGGACGGGGCATCGCCGAATAATCGGGCATTTTATGGCTATCGTCGGAACTGGCGTCGATATGGTCGAAGTGGAACGCGTTGAACGCGCGCTGACGCGGCCGACTACGGGAAGTCGTTTTCGCCAGCGTGTGTTCACCGAAAAAGAAGTTGCCTATTGCGAATCGCGAGGGCGCTCGCGTTATGAGAGCTATGCGGCGCGATTCGCCGCCAAAGAAGCCATGATGAAAGCCTTGGGCACAGGATGGAACCGTAATGTCGGGTGGGCGGCGATCGAGGTGGTACGTTCGCGCGGCCAGGCACCCACGATTGTCCTAAATGGCAAAGCGGCCGAACTCGCGCGTCAACGCAATTTTGTCCGTTTCCATCTCAGCATCAGCCATACGGCAACGTTGGCGATTGCCCACGTAATCGCGGAAAACTGAGCAGGATTGCTACATCGGGACGGCCGGTGTTTACCTGCCGCTGATTGAAGTTTTTGCCGACGGTAACGGGGTGGCGATCGCGGTCGCTGCTCCTAGCGGCCCGCTCGCGGGCAGACTCCCAGGAGTACCGATTGTGAGTGTCGTGATATAGGCCTCTTGCGGACTGTGCTCGCCGACTAACAGCAGCAAGCCCCCGCGCGAGACCTTCAACTGAGTCCTCATCAGTGCCCGTGCTCCAGCAAATAAAGCCAGGTCCAGGACGACCGCATTGCGGTGAGTTGCCAATGGCCGCACGTGAAGAATACGTTCAACCGGTAGGATGAACGCCACCTCCTGTCCGCACGCCGTGTCAGCCTCATCGGTTCTCAGCAACCGGTACGAACTATAGTCGAACAGAGCTTGCAGGCGTCCGGTTTCGGACTTTAACCTTTGATCGATTTCGCTACCTGCCTCGCCCGCGAATATCGAGTCAACATGGATGCTCAACACCGGCGTATCGCATTGGGCGTCCGCTCTACCGTGTGCCGCCGGGGATAGTAAAGCTATCGCGCAAAGCAAGACGGAAATCGAGTTCGGACGGCTCATACTTATGGTTGGTTGGGCAACCAGATTACGGTGGTGGTCGGATCGTTCGAAAGCGCAAGCACCGAGGGTTGCGGCTGATCGAGAGGGGCGTCGTGTCCCGCTGCGTTCATTCGCTGAGCAGTCGTCGTCGAATCATTCTGAACTGATGCGACTTGATTGAGATTTGACGGATGATGCAGTAGCAGGTGTGCATAGGGCGTCACCAGCCACGCAGTCACCAGCGCAACAAAGGCTCCGGCCGCCACCAGGGTGGCGGCGCTCAGTGGTTCGCTAAGGGCCTCAAGGTAAGATCGCCAACGCAGCCGAAATGGCTGCGGAATTTCTTCGATTCGCGCCAGCACCCCCGCAGCAAACCCTTCAAGGGCCGGTTGAGGCAGGCAATCACGTAGCGCTACAGCCAATGATCGATAGTCGTCGAGGGCGTCTTTGCAACCGTGGCACGTTACGATATGGAGCGCGACATCCTCCATCTCGTGAGGTTCGAGCTCGCCGTCTTCGAAGGGGCCTAGTAGAAGCTTTACCTGGTCGCACGCAGCCATGGCTTTCAGTTCTCCTCAGCGGTCTTGAGAAGCGCACGCAGCCGGTTGCGAGCGTAATGCAAGCGGCTCATTACGGTACCGCGAGGACACTGCAACATGTCGCTGATCTCGTCGTACGATAGTCCTTCTACCTCTCGCAGCAGTATCACTGCCCGATGCTCGGGCGTCAATTCATCGAGTGCTGCACGGAGCCGCCGATTGAGTTCGCCGCGAGAAAACTCGGCGAAGCTGTCGGGGACAGAATTGGGCATCCGGTCAATCTCATTTTCGCCCTCTTCCCCCCTGACGAAAGTATGGCGCCCCTCACGCCGGCGCAAATCGATCGCCAGATTGGCTGCAATACGGTACAGCCAAGTCGAAAAGCTCGAACGCGACTCGAAAGTGCGGAGGTTTTCGAAAGCCCTGACGAATGTCTCCTGTGCCAGTTCCAGCGCATCTTCGGGGTTGTGAACCACGGCCAGAGCCACTCCCACCACGCGCCGATGATAGCGCTCAACCAAGATGCCGAAGGCCTCGCGATCTCCTCGTATTGCCTTACGAATAAGTTCAGTTTCGTCGGCCGCTGGCCCGGATGCTTTACTCAAAAGGATTGGACGGTAGCGAAATGGAGAAATTCAAAGGACGATGCCTAAGTTGCTATTCGAGTGCTTCGGAATGTTCAGGCTGAAGTGAGCCCGAACCTCTGCCGCCCAGCGCCTGCAAATCGCCCCAGTTGGCACCATTCTTCAGTTCGACTCGCAGCGGCACGCGCAATTCCGCAGCCCCCTCCATTTCGGCGCACAACACTTTCCTGACCACCTCCAGGCTCGCCTTTTCCACCTCCAGCAATAATTCATCATGGACCTGCAGCACGATCCTTGCCGGAAGCCGCTGTTGAGCCAGGGTCGTGTGGAGGCGCACCATCGCTAGCTTTATCAGGTCAGCCGCACTTCCCTGGATGGGAGTATTTACCGCGATACGTTCCGCCTGAGCGCGTGCTCCTCCGTCGGGGCCGTTCAACTCAGGTAGATAACGTCTGCGGCCGTACATTGTCGTTACGTATCCACATTCGCGCGCATTAGTGACCGTCTGCTCAACATAGCTTCGCACTGCGGGTAATCGCTCAAAATATCGCTGGATGTAATTTCCCGCCTGCGAAAACGGGATACCGAGTTCTCCAGCTAGCCGCTGCGGACCCATCCCATAGATGATGCCGAAATTAATGACCTTGGCTAGCCGGCGGGCTTCCGCGTCCAGCGGCCTGTTGTCACCCAATATTTCCCGTGCAGTGCGGGTGTGAATGTCTTCCTGACGAGCGAACGCATCAATCAAGGTCGGCTCACCGGACAGATGCGCCAATACCCGCAGCTCAATTTGCGAGTAGTCCGCCGACAAAAGCACGAATCCTGGCGCCGCCACGAAGGCGCGGCGAATGCGCCGCCCCTCTTCGGTGCGAGTCGGAATATTCTGTAGATTCGGGTCGCTGGAGCTAAGACGGCCTGTCGAAGTGAGTGCCTGATGAAAGGAAGTATGAATACGACCCGTGGAAGCTTCGATGAGTTCGGGTAGCGCGTCGCTATATGTCGATTTGAGCTTGGCAATAGCGCGATATTCGAGGAGTTTCTGCGGCATTGGATGGACCGCCGCCAGCTTCTCGAGACTATCGGCGTCGGTCGAATAGCCGCTCTTGGTTTTTTTAAGCCCTTTGACTGAAAGCCCGAGGTGGCTGAACAGGATCTCGCGCAGCTGAATCGGTGAGTTGAGATTGAACTCGCGCCCGGCCAGCTCGTAGCATTCATGCTCCAAACGACTTAACTGTCCGGCGAATTCCGCCGACATCGCCTTTAGTGCGTCCCCGTCGATCCCGATACCGGCGGCTTCCATATCGGCAAGCACCCGTGCGACGGGCAGTTCAATTTCATTAAACAACGACTCAAGTTTGTCGTCGCGGAGTTTGCGCTTGAGTGTTTGCCTCAGGGCCTCAATTACCGCCGGCTCCGAACCGACCGCAGTATCTCCGCCCAGCGGAGCCAAATGCTGATGGTAGAGATCAACTATCGATGGTTCAGGTTTACCCGGATTGATCAGAAAGCCGGCCAGCATCGAATCGAAATCAATACCTCCCAACTCGACGCCATACCGTCGCAGCAAACCAATATGGCGCTTAAGGTCGTGACACGCCTTGGGCGGAGCCGAGGCTGCGAGCGATCCCGCTGCGGCGTGGATCGATTCAGGCCCAAGCAGATATACCCGGGATTCTTCTGCGGGCTTAATTTTGAGCACAAGCGCACCCGCCCGATCGCCGCCAAAATGCATTGCTACCAGCGATGCCTTCCCCAAGGTTTCGAGCGTGGCAGGTAATGCATCGCCATCCCCGCGAACTTCTTCGGTTATCTCGGCCTGGGGCAATTCTTGGGCCGAAGGCGTCAGCTCGTTCAAGAGCGAATCGAATTCGAGTTCGCGGAGCAGGTCAGCCACGCCTTTTTCATCGATCCCGGGCCAGGACAAGTCGATGGGGGCGAAATCAACTGGCACATCGGAATCCACGCGGACCAGCTTGCGCGCCAGTTCGACCTCGCCTTGATGGGCCGCCAGCAGACCGGCAAGCTTCTTCGCGCCACGGACCTTCGTCTGGTCCAGCTTGTCAAGTCCTGCGAACAGCGACTCGATAGATCCATAGTTCTGAATCAGGGCACTCGCGGTTTTTTCGCCGACGCCGGGAACACCTTTGATGTTATCAATCGAATCGCCCATCAAGGCCATCACGTCTACCAGCGCGCGCGGCTCGACCCCAAAACGCTCGCGTACTTCCCGCACCCCCGTACGCTTGCCGAACATCGTGTCCCATAGCGTGATGCTCGGCGATACCAGCTGCATGAAATCTTTATCCCCGGTGACAATAACCGCATTGAAGCCGTCGCGAGTAGCACGAACTGCAAGCGTGGCGATCACGTCATCGGCTTCGTAGCCATCAATCACGAGACGCGGGATCCGGAACTGGTCGACTGCCTGATAGATAAACGGAATTTGCTGCAGCAAGTCGCTGGGGGTCTGGACGCGATTGGCCTTGTAAGATTCGAACAAGTCGTCCCGGAAAGTCTTGCGCGCTGAATCAAAGACTACCGCGATATGGGTAGGGCGGGCCTCCTTGAGCAGCTTCAACAACATACGGATGAAGCCATAGGTCGCATTCGTCGGCAGGCCTCGTGAATTATTCAGCCGCGGCAGCGCGAAGAATGCCCGGAAGATGTAACCGGAGCCGTCGACCAGGTACAGTGTCCGCCGTTCTTCCGCCATAGTTGCCCCGCCCACTTCTCCCGTCAGGTTTTGCTGGAGCAGCGGAACGCTGGTATTCACAGTAACCAATGCGGTGCATATGCGAAAGCGGGGGTCGCCGAGAGCAGCGTGCCGTGGACAGTCGGCCTTGCAACGCGGGAAATTATATTGACACGCTCGGGGACCGTCGTTTAACTAGGTCGGTCAGTGAATAAAAGCAAGGCCGGATCGTCACCAACATTGGGTTGCGCAAACCGGCGGCAGCGTGCACCAGGCAAATGATTGAGGTCAAGGATCTCTCAAAGAGCTACGGCAGCTTCCTCGCTGTCTCGAACATCTCGTTCAGGGCTGAGAATGGGCAAATTTTGGGCTTTCTTGGCCCCAACGGTGCCGGCAAGACTACTACGATGCGCATCATCACCGGCTACATGCCGGCGAGTTCCGGGACCGTAATCATCGATGGGCTGGATATTTTTACCAATTCCCTCGAGGCACGGCGGCGAATTGGTTACCTGCCCGAAATCCCGCCGCTTTACCCGGATATGCGGATCGAGGCTTATCTCCGCTTCGTCGCGAAACTCCGCAATGTCAAGCGCGCCGTCGTCGACGATGCGGTCGACCATGTGATGGAGGTGTGCGGACTGACCTCAATGGCGGGACGCATCTGCGGACAGCTGTCCAAGGGTTACCGCCAGCGGGTTGGACTCGCGCAAGCATTGATTCACGATCCGCCGGTGCTGGTGCTAGACGAACCGACAATCGGGCTTGACCCGCGGCAAATTCATGAAATCCGTGAGCTTATTCGCGGCCTTGCCGGTAAACGGACCATCGTACTGTCAACGCATATCCTCCCTGAGGTCTCGCAAATCTGCGACCGCGTCGTGATAATCAACGACGGTCGCCTGGTGCTCGAAGAACAACTTTCCGAAATCCCGGCTGGCACTTCTCTCGAAGAGGTTTTCCTGCAAGCGATTGCAAAAGAAACCACCAGCGGAGCCCTGAGCGCGGAAGAGACGCTCGAGGAAGTGGGCGCCGGCCATTCCACTCAGATTTAACTCGATGAGAAATACGCTCGTTATTGCTGGCAAGGAATTGCAAGGGTATTTCGTCCAGCCGGTTGCCTATGTCGTGCTCACCGTATTCCTGCTACTGGCGGGATGGTTCTTCTTTGCCCTGTTACGCCAGTTTGACGAGATGGTCCAGCTCGTCCAGATGATGGGTCAGGCGCAGCAGCTCCAGAGCATGAACCTGAACACGCGCGTTATCGATCCGCTTCTGCACGATTTGTCGATCGTCCTGGTCATCGTCATGCCTGCCCTGACGATGCGGATCTTCGCGGAGGAAAAGCGGACCGGCACCTACGAGTTGTTGCTGACCGCGCCCGTGCGGACCGGCGAGATCGTGGCGGGCAAATTCATCGCGGCGGCGTGCTTTACGCTTATCATGATTGGGCTTGCGTGGATCTTTCCGCTGATCCTGATGGTGTTTGGGAATCCGGAAGTGGGCGTGATGTTTTCTGGGTACCTGGCGCTGGCATTGCTGGCGATTTCCTTCGTGGCGGTTGGCCTGTTCACGAGTTCGCTCACCCAAAACCAGATAATCGCCGCAATCAGCTCGTTCGGCTTGCTCATCCTGCTTTTTGTGATCTCATGGCCAGCCGAAGCCGGTGGTGGTGCGATTTGGGCATTGCTCAAGTATCTGTCGCTGCCCGATCATTTCTCGACGATGGTGCGCGGCGTGATCGATTCCAGCGACATCGTATTTTTCTTGAGCGTCACGATCGTGGCGCTGTTCCTGACGCAGCGTTCGGTTGAATCGGCGCGCTGGCGTTGAAGAAGCCTCGGCAGAAATAAAGATGAGACGGACATCGGCACTGACCGGCCTGCTCGGTCTAGTCCTGTTGGCTTTTGGCATCATCGGCTACGCCCTAACCAGTGGCGGCGTGGCGCGGCTTTTTATCCTCGTGAACCTGATAGGTGGTGCTTTCACCCTTATCGGTTGGCTGACGACGAGTTGGGGCAGGCTAGGTGAATTGACGGGCAGCCGCAGCACCCGCTACGGCGCTAATGCGATACTTTATTCAGCGGCTTTCATAGGACTCCTGATCGCTATCAACTACGTCGCCGCTCGCTATCCCCGCCAGTTCGATTTGACGGCAGAGAAGGTGTTCAGCCTCTCGCCGCAATCCTTAACCGTCGTAAAGAATCTTAAGCAGCCGCTCAAGTTCTATGGCTTTGTGCAAGAGGGCCGCAGCCCCACGGCCGAGGCCCTCTACCAGGAATACGCCTACGCCTCGCCCAAAGTCAGTTACGAGTTGGTCGACCCCAATCGTCACCCGGAAATTGCAGAGCGCTTCAAAGTCACCACTATGAACACCACGCATCTGCAATACGGCGGGGCCAATGGTGAAGGCACTAACGTCACCGACCTCAACGAAGAGGCGCTTACCAACGGTATTCTCAAGTTGACCAGCACGGGCTCAAAGCAAGTTTGCTTCACCACTGGTGAAGGCGAAGCCGACCCTGATGATGCGGAGAACCCCAACGGCTTTGCTGAATTTAAAAAGGCGCTCGAGGGTGAAAACTACGGGGTCAAGAAGATAAACCTCGTGACCGAAGCCAGCGTTCCCGCCGAGTGCACGGTACTCGTGGTTGCCGGACCCACCCGGCCGCTGGTCCCGCATCTGGTCGAAGTCATAAATGGCTACCTCGATCACGGTGGCCGTATGTTGGTGATGTTTCAACCGTCGCGTCCTGACGGCTCCGTCAATCAGGCCGCGCTGCAGAATCTGATCACCGATTGGGGGGTGACGGCCGGCAACGACGTCGTAGTCGACCAGGTGGTGCGCCTGTTCGCCGGTCCGGCGCTGGGACTCAACCCGATGGTGACTTCGTATCCGCCGCACCCAATCACCGCCGCCTTCGACAAGCAAACTGTCTTTCCGATGACGCGCTCCCTCGATCCGGTTGCCTCACCCAAGCCTGGGCTCGTCGTCACCCCGTTGGCACGAACCTCCGACACCTCATGGGCGGAAACTGATTTGGTGGGAATTTTTCAAAAACAGGCCGCCAAGTTCGGACACGGCGATATCAAGGGGCCAGTGACAGTCGCCGTCGCCGTCGAGGCCAATCTTGATCAACTCAAGCGCGGCAAAGGCACGGCGCGCTTAGTGGTGTTCGGCGATACGGATTTCGCCGGCAATCAATACCTTGAGAATTTTTTCAACCGCGATTTCATCATGAACAGTATTGACTGGCTGGCCGGTCAGGCGAACGCAATCTCGATTCGCCCGCGCACGCTCCGCGCCTCTCGCTTCAGCCTGACAATCAGCGAATTCGATGCGGTCTTCGTATTGTCGGTGCTGTTGCTCCCGGAACTGTTGCTGATCATTGGGATTGCTGTCTGGTGGGAGCGGCGCACATAAAAGACAGCTTCTCGGCCCCTCACCCGCCTGCCTGTAACGCTCCGGCCCGTTTTGCGGGAGAGATGATGTGCAGGTAACCGGCGAGAGAGGGTCAGGGTGAGGTTGGAGGTCTTGCAGACCGGCAAAACCATTATAGTAGTCGTTTTACTGGTTATCATTGGCGGCTACGCCTATTACCTGTCGCGCCAGTCCACGGAAAAGACGCCTAAGCTTAACCAGATTGCTGGCAGTGATATTCAGAGAATAGAACTGCGCTCCCCCACACGCGACATAATGGTCGAGCGCACGAAGGATGGTTGGCGTTTCATCAAGCCAATTCAGGGAGAAGCAGACCGCAGTACGGCCGACGCAATGGCCGATTCAATCGCGGATTTAGAGATCACGGGTACAATCAACGAGAGTCCAAGTGATCTTGCTCCGTTCGGACTGCAACCGCCGTCGGTCAAAGTCATCGTAACCACCAAGGGCCATCGCGTGCTTCCAACCATAATGGTGGGAAGGGACACCCCGGTGGGGAATTCGTCATATATCAAAAGCGAGGAGCGGCCCGGGATCTTATTGGTCGCAAATAGTTTCCCGTCGCAGGTAGAAAAATCGCTCGACGACCTCCGGCCGCGTACCTTGGTCGGGTTGAAGCCCGCCCAAATCCGTGAAGTCCGACTCCATAGCAGCAACGGCCCGGCCCTCGATTTAACCAAGAAGGGCGACCAATGGAGTATTACTCAACCAAAAATCTATCCCGCAGATAACGGTGCGGTGCAACAATTGCTCGAAACCATCAGCAACGCTCGAATCGCAGAATTTGTCGATGACAACCCCTCTGATTTGTCTAAATACGGTTTGGCCAATCCGTCATTCGAGCTGACTCTGTCCGCCGGTAAGGCCAATTCCGAGGAGTCGCTGCTGTTCGGCTTTAAGCAACCGCAACCCGAGAAGGGCGGCTTGTATGCCCGCCGGGGCGAAGGCAGCGATCAGCCAGTCATAACGGTCGACAGTTACGTCCTGAATGACATCAACAAGAATTTCGATGATCTGCGCGACAAGACGGTGCTGGGGCTTGACCGGACCAAGGTCGACCACCTCGTTATTGCCGCACCAAAATTCGATGAAACCCTCGCTCGAGCTGGGGGCAACAAGTGGAGCATCAACAGTAATGACAGGAGCGCAGCTGCAGAGACGCTGGTAGTCGAAAGCCTGCTCGACCAACTGCACGACTTAAAGGCCACCAGGATTGTTGAGGATCCGATCACCCATCCCGACCGTTACGGAATGGTCAAGCCGACCCTGACGCTAACCGCCTACACCAAGGATGGCAAAGAATTGGGTTTACTCCATGTGTCCACGATGGAGGTGATTCTGGAACCGACCAACCCGAATCCGGCAGACCCGAACTCGGCGAAGCCTAAGAAGCAGCATTTCGCTTATGCGACTACCGGTTCGGATCGGGCCGTCTATGAGATTCCACTGCAAGCCGCAAACGACCTGGATAATACCGTCAACCGGCTGCATTCCGACACAACCAAAGCCTCGCCGCCAGCCTCATCCAACAACCGTGCGCAAGGTGAGGCGGCGAAACCTTTGCCTCAGCATTCGCCTGATCGCTAGTGTTCTGAGTCTGAAGATAACGGCGTGATTGCGCGAAATGTCGGGCGTTACGCGGGCTGCCGCGAAGGTTCCGCGCCTCGGGGCCCGGCCTTTCGAAATTCCGCCAATTCAGACAGTCCCTCGTTATCGGGCAAAGTTATCGATCGGTTAACAGACCTCACGTTTACGCAACAGGGTGAATTGTATCCACAACCAGGTGTCGAAGCATTGTGCAAATTTGCAAGTCATCGAATTGCCTTAATAATACTCACAGAATATCGTCTTGATTCGTCCGGGGAAGAGGCGAATTTAGGCTTCACAACGTGCCAATAGTTAGCTGACATGATCGGGCGATACATGGGGTCGGGACCCGTTACTTTGACTTTCGAGCCTGTACACAAGCGAACCGAGCCGAGCGTCTTTCCAGGTCGGATGTGTTCAGGCTCTTTAATGAGTTTTGACTAGCCTGGCGAAGAGGGGGAGTAGAAATGATGGTCAGTCTGTCGTGTACCAAGGGGGCATACGGTCAGCTCATAGCGTCCAAACTGGAGTTCGAGATCATTGACACGACGTCAACGAGCTCGACCCTTCGTATTAAGCCTTGGGGTAACGAGGTTACTGTCCTCGATGAAGAACTCAGGCAGTTGGCTGTGGGACTGCAGAAATGAGTCAGGACGGTTGGTGTCAGGCATGCGACCGGTCCGAGCACATCGCCTGCGCCGGGGTTGGCAACTGCGAATGTGATCTTTGCGTACCTTATGACCTTCGGGGAGAGGCGATATCTGCTGCGCGCCGCAGACTGAATAGCGCACAGCTTTGCGGGAACGACTAGTTCTCAGGAATCCGGCGTCATAAGCGCACCGCCTTATCTTCCTGACCGGATGGTAGCACTAGCGACACCAGAAGATCTTCGGATCAGGCTGGCAATACTGCAGTGCAGAACGCGCATCTCTTCGCCTGGATCGGTATTTCGCTGATGCACTCTGGACATTTTTTTGTGGTTGGATCGGCGGGAGGCTGCCGTCGCATACGAGCCACTAGTGCATTAATCGGTAAAACAACCGCGAAGTAGACTGCGGTCGCAATTATCAAGAACGATATCAGCGCATTAATAAAGTCACCAATCAGGAACTTACTGCCGTTCAGGACGAAGGCTATTCTTGAAAAATCCGGCGCATGAATAATAGCGGCGATGAGTGGCGTCAGCAGGTCCTTGACGAACGAGGTAATTACCGTGCCAAAAGCCGCGCCGATCACGATTCCGACCGCCATGTCCACCACATTGCCGCGTAACAAGAATTGCTTGAAGCCACTCATAGTTTGGTCTACCACTCGCGTTAGTCATCCGCATCCGGGATGAGCTTGAGGCGACCCTGCTTCGGCGCCGGCGTGACGTCTTGACGCCGCGTTCTCCTGCCACCGTTCGCTCCACGAGACCGCCGCTGACCGGCAATGGCGGTCGTGACGGCAGGTGCCTTCGATTTGCTGTTGGAGCGAGCGCCTTCCGCGCTGCCCTTCTCAGTTGACGGACGCGTGTTCGGGGGATTTGCGGGGCCGGCCGCGGCTGGCTCGGCGGGATCAAAGCCGAAAATCCGCCGTTCCAAACGTTTGATCCGGTCGCGCAACTCCGCTGCGCGTTCGTATTCGAGCCTCTCCGCAGCGTCCATCATCTGCCGGCGTAGATCGCTTATTCGATCGGCCAATTCAAGCGCGGGAAGCAACTCGTCGTCATGATCGGATTTCGCCGGCGCCTCGACTTCCGGCACCACTGCCCACTCAGGCGAGTACATCTCGACTAGCGAGGCATCGATGTTTTTGACAATGGTCCTGGGAGTAATGCCATTAGCTTCATTGTAGGCGAGTTGCTTGGCCCGCCGGCGATTGGTCTCGTCGATCGCCATCCGCATCGATTGCGTCGTCAGGTCTGCATACATCAGTACCTTACCGTTAACGTTGCGCGCCGCACGCCCGATGGTCTGGATCAAAGACCGCGCCGAGCGAAGATAGCCCTCCTTGTCCGCATCGAGAATCGCGACCAACGAAACCTCAGGCAGATCGAGTCCCTCGCGCAGCAGATTGATTCCAACCAATACGTCGAACTCACCTTTGCGCAAGCTGCGAATTATTTCGACGCGTTCGATAGTTTCGATATCCGAGTGCAGATACCGCACCCGCACCCCAAGGTCATGGTAATAATCGGTCAAGTCCTCGGCCATTTTCTTGGTCAGGCAGGTGACGAGGACCCGCTCGTTGGCGGCCACGCGCTTGCGAATCTCTTCCAATAAGTCGTCGACTTGGGTGCCCGCTTTGCGTACCTCGATTTCCGGGTCAATCAGTCCGGTCGGCCGGATCAACTGCTC